>NZ_BQIJ01000021.1:0-90141 GCF_021602465.1 Pseudomonas urethralis | reverse complement strand
CCCCCCAGCTGTTGCTGCACCTTGCCCATGATCGACGACACCACCGGGCACACCGTGGTGCAGCTGGTGTAGATGAAGCCCATGATCACCAGGCGCTCACCCACCAGGTCGTGCTCCAGGCGCACCGGCATGCCGTCCTGGTTGAGCAGCGGGACATCGGCAAAGCGCACGCTGGCCTTTTCCTGCTGCGCCATCGGCGGCGGCCCGGCGTGGCCTTGGTGGTCATGGCCGGCATGGGCCAGCGCCAAATTGCTGGCCAATGCCAGGCTCAGGGCAAGCAGCCGGAAACAATGCTTGGCGTTCATCGCACATGCCTCACTTCGGTCTGGGAAGCGGTAGCCGCTGCGGCTGGCAGCACGCGCAGGCTGGTGTAGTTTTCTTCGGCGAACGTGCGCCCGAGCGATGGCGATTGCACATGCAGGTACCAGGCGCCGGCTTCGGGCAAGGTCAGCGCCGCCTGGTACACGCCCTCACCCACCTCTTCGAGCGGCAGGTTGCGCGGCAGCGAAGACGGCGCCAGGAAGTAGCGCAGGGTCAGGTCGCCCAGGCCCACCCGTGGCCGGCCGTCGTCGCCGACGATGCGCACCTTGGCGGTGAATTGCGTTTGCTGCGCCATGGGCTGGTCGAGGCCGATGAACTCGGCATGCGCCCCCCGGCGCTCGCTCGCCGCCGGCGCGGCGGCCACCTCGGTGCTGAAACAGTGGATGATCTGCGGCTGGTTGAGCAAAAAGGCCACATCGAACCTGCCCGCCGCCGGCATCTTCACCGTCGAGCCATACACGCCCGGTGCCAGCTCACGCAGGCTGCGGTCGATGACCAGGGTGGCGCGGGCCTGGTGGCCACGGTTGTTGTAGCCGGACATCGGGGCGTTCATGCCCTCGGCGTAGAAATAGGTGGTGTTGTCCACCGGGTTGACCACGAATACCGAGTTGTCGTCACGCGACACCGCCAACCCTTGGGCCAGTGGCAGGTCGCCGGCCTGGCGGGGCGCCGCGGGGCCGGCTTCGAAACCCTGCACGATCGGCTGGCGCCCTTCGCCCAGGCTGCTCAGGTTGATCATGCTGACCTTGGGCGAGGCCAGGCCGCGGATGTAGGCATAGCCTTTGGTGAAGGTCAGCTGGTACGGTTCGGCCGCCACCGGAACCCGATGGATCAGCTTGTCGGTACTGGCATCGATCACCAGCGCCTGGTTGTCCAGGGTGTTGAGTACGATGCCATAGCGGCCATCACCGCTGAAGCGCATCGGCCCAAGGCCTTGCTCGGCCTTGACGATATGGCGCAGCTGATGGCTGCTGGCATCGATCACCCGCACCGTGCCCTCTTCGCCGTCGGTGACGTAGACCGCCTGGGACAAAGCCGAATACGCCACCGACAGCGGGTGCGGGCCGACCTCCAGGGTTTTCACCAGGCGCATCCCGGGGATGTCGATGATGCTCAGCGTGCCGCCGTCGCGGTTGCTGACAAAGGCATAGCGTGAGTCGGCGCTGAAGGCGATTTCGTGGTGCCCGGAGCCGGTGGCGAATGACTTCAGGGTGCTGCGCGCGGGAACGTCGATCACCGTGACACCGCCTTTGGCCGGGTCGCTACTGTTGTTGCCGACCCACAGCCGGTGCTGATCCGGCTGCAGGGCCACGCGCACCGGTGACTCACCGGCTTCAAGGGTGGCCACGCGGGTGAAGGTCTCGGTATCGATGACTGCCACCTGGCCACGCTCGGTGATCGACACGAAGACCTGCTTGTCGTCCCCCGTGGCCGTCCAGTCCATTGGCCGGCCCGGCAGGTCGATGCGCGCCAGGGTACTGGTGATGCCGCCCACCGACACGGTCGGATCGATCACGGTCAGGCTGGCGTCCTTGTTCAGCACCAGCAGAAAGTAGCTGTTCAGGTCGAGCAACGGGCGTGCACCGATGCTGCTCTTGAGGAACAGCGCAACACGGGCCTTGCAGCTCTGGTCGCGGTTGCCGCCTTCTGCCGGTGCCGACTGTGCCGGGTCGATCCAGGCCCCCGGCGCCATGCCCGACAGCGGCTGGCCGCTGGCCTGGTCGGTGACCTTGAAGCGGATGTTGGCGAAGCCCCCTTCACGCAAGTCGCCGCCGGCCAATGGCCGCGCCTCGAACTCCACCGTCACGCCATCGCGGCTGAGCCGGTGCAGGGCCTGCGGGTCGGCGGGCTGCTGCAGCAGTTCGCGCGGGTCGCACCAGAGCTTTTCGTACGCCATGCCCAGGCCGATCAGCGCAGCCCCCATGACCAGGCCCATGTAGGCAGAGCGAATATGTTTGTTGTTCATCTTCGCGCTCCCTTACTGGCCCACGGCGGTTGCCGGCGGCAGTTCATTGGTCACCCGCAGGATGCCCCACAGCCCCGAGAGGTTGCCGTAGGCGGCATAGTCGCGGAACAGGTAGTCGCCGGGCACTGCGTTGGCGCCACCGGCACTGGGCAACATGAAGCTGAAGTGCGCGGCTGGCAGCACGCTCTCCTGGGCGCCGATGTACATGGCCATCGGGTTAAGGCCGAAGCGCACCGAGCCGATGCCTGGCTGGTTCATCGGGTAGCCGTCGAGGTCATTCTTCTCGGCCTGGTAGCTGTGCAGCGGCCAAATGTGCCCGTCCAGCTGGTAGACCATGCCGCGACTGCCACCGCTGGGCATGACGATGTGGTTGCGCACCGGCTGGCCTGGCTTGGCGTACAGCACCGGGGTCAGCGGGTCGCCACCGACCAGGGCGTTGGCGTAGGCCATGTGAGCGTTGGGCACATCGGCGAAACCCAGGCCGTTGGCGTGGCCGAACGGCGAGTCCGGGGCCATGCCGAAGCGCAGCCACAGCGGTTCGGTGCGGTAGTTGACGGCCATGTTGCCGTTGTCCTGCGGGTCGCCCGCCGCACCATTACCTTCGGCATTGATGCCTTCCACCGGGCGACCATCGGCCCAGCGCATGTTCAGCGCGCGCTGCCAGACCGTGACGAAGTCGCGGTAGTCCGGCTGGCCAGTGACCTTTACCGTGGCCTGGGCGCGACTGGCCGTGTCTTCGCTCCAGGTGGCGGTCTGCGGCAGGACACTCATGGCACCGACCAGGCCCTTCTGCGGTTGCTTGATGAAGTCCGACGGGGTCAGGTTGAGGCCGCCGAACTCGATCGCCGTGGTGTTGATGTTGTCCACCGTGCGGCCCAGTTGCAGCACCGGCTTGCCTTCACGCTCGAGGTGGCCGGCGTAGTACTGGTACACCTTGCTCGGGTAGGCGCCACTGTTGCCGACCCGGGGCGGTACGGTCTGCACCGGGTTGAGGCCAACGTTGGCACCGTCGGACCTGGTGATGTCGTAGGCCAGCAACTGGGCGTGCAGGCCGACATGGCTGGACGGGCGCATCAGGTTGTTGGCAAAGGCGGTGGCACCTTCGCTGTCGTACCGGTCACGCTTGACCACGTTGTGCATCACCGCGGTGCTGGGCAAGTCCGGCATCACCTCGGGCAAGCGGTTCTCCAGGGTGATGCTGATGCAGTCGCCAGCGTTGGCGCGCAGGATCAGCGGCTCCACAGGCACGCCGGCTTTCAGCTTGCCGGTGCTGGCATCGAGGTCGGCCTTGCGCACGTACAGGATGGCCGTCGGGTCGTGCAGCGGCGCACTGTGGCCACCGATGCTGAACGGCATGCCGTCCTCGGGATCGACACCGCTCACCAGCGGGATGCTGGTCTTGCGGTTGTTGAACACCAGGGTGCCGCCATTGGCCTTGAGCGGCCCGCCGACATGCTGGCCGATACCGGCGATATCGTTGATGGCGACGCCGTTGCGGTTGTCGAGGATGTCGTTGGCCAGCGCGGCGACGATCTCGTAGCTGCGCTTGACGGTGGCGCGGGTGCCGATGCCGTTGGGGTTGGCCGTGGTTTTCGGGCAGATACCGTCGAAGTTCACGGTGTTGCGCATGGCCACCGGCTGCGGGTTGTTCGGCAGCGGGAACAGGTCGGCACGCGGGGTGGTGTAGTTGCGCATGATGCCCCAGATGCCGTTCCAGTAGCCTTCCAGCGCTGCGTCCAGCGAATACAGGTAGTCACCGTTGGTGGCGGCGGAACTGGAAATCATCGACACCGGTGCCAGGAAGCCAAGCTGCTCGGAGATGCCGATCATCTGCGATGACTTCCACCCCGAGTTGGAGCTGTTGCCGAAACCGGAGCCATTCTGCAGCCATTTCACGCCGTGCAGCGTCACGTTGTGCTCCTCTTCATGGCCGCCGGCATGCATGCGCAGGCGCACGTTGTCGCCGCTGTAGGTGCGCAGCATCGGCGTGAACGGGTCGCCCGGCTCGCTGCCGCCCCGGTTGATGTGCGGTGGGAACAGCGTGGTGCCACCGGTTGGGCCGACCGCCGAGGTGATCGCCGAAGGTGCCAGGTTCAGCGCCGGTATGGCACGGTCGGTGCGGGTCTGCAGCGCGTAGCTGAGGTCACCGCCAAGGCCCTCGGCCTGCATGCCGCGCTTGCCGTCCGGGCCGACCTTGTTCGGGTCGAACACGCGCAGGGCCAGCGGTTCGTTACGGTAGTTGACGACGAACATGCCGGGGTCATCCACCGAGATCGCCTGCGGGCATGGCCGGCTCGGGCAACCCGGCGTGATGCCCCCACGTTCCTCGACGATGGCTTCCAGCAGGGTCGACGCCTTGCCGCGTACCGGCGGGTTGATGGCGTAACGGAAGCTGTCGCCAGTGGCCGGGAACGACTGGGCATTGGGGATGCCATCCGGGCCGGCGCCAACATACACCCCCGCCTCGTAGGCATGCTGGAAGTCGCTGTACTCGAGGAAGAACTCTCGGTAGCTGTCGTTCTTGCCGTCACCGTCGTTGTCGCCGGTGTGGATCACCGCTTGCCACGAGGTCGGGCCGCCATCCTGGCGGGTGGCCGGGTTGTACAGCTTCTCGCCAGTCTCGGCGTGGTACCAGGTGGAACCGGCCGGCTCGGCCAGCACGGTGGCGTACAGCCCGAGTTGCTGGTGGGTCGATGGGCCGAGGTGGTCGTGGGTGAAGATGGTGCCCAGGCCACGGTCGACGTTGAACACGTTGACCAGCGGGTCGGCGAACCAGCGCTGCATGGCGGTGCGCGCGCCCAGCCAGTCGGCCCGGCCGAAGCGGCCGAAGTACGGATGCTGCTTGGCTTTCGGGCAGGCAGCGGTGCCGTCTCGAGGGTCGCCCTCGGTGCAGTTGTTGAAGGCACGGATGGCCTGCACGCGCTCGACCACACTGCCGGGCGAGAGGATGCCGTCTTCGTAGTTCCAGCCATTGGCCGAACCGTCGGCAGCGGTCAGGTCCCACTTGGGCAGGTGGATGTGCTGGCCGATTACGTCGGTCGGGGTGCGCACCTGGTAGTCGTCCATTTCATAGAACGACGGGATCAGGTTGGTGTGCTGGTACATGGTGCAGTCGAAGGTGTTCATGCGCATCACCAGTGGCTCTGGCGGGCGCTGCTTGGTGATCACCGGCCAGGCGTCTTCCCACAGGGCGATGATGCGCGCCTGCGGGAAGTGGTAGCCGACCTTGTTGTACACCGCGTCGAACTGGATGTTGGCGCCCTTGTAGATGCGCGGGCGATCGGCAGTGAAAGCAGACGCGCCACGGAAGTTGATACCGCTCAGGCTTTCGCCGCTGAAGAATTCGCCCGCGCCCGAAGACTGGGTCAGGCGTTTGCCGCGGTCATCCATGCACGGCTCGTAGAATGGGGCGCCTGCGGTCGGCAGCGCGCCGTTGGTGCGGAACGCCTTGGGCACCGGCTGGCTGCCAGGGACCAGCGCGTAGCTGGGGTGCTCGGCTGCCGCATGGAACTGCATGGCGGCCTGCTCGACGTCGGTACCCTCTTCCGGCAGGTAGATCGGCTTGGCCCGGTGCACCACCTTGGAAAAATCCAGTTTGGTGGTGGTGGTAACGGCTTCGCCGCCAGCGGATACACCGTCCAGCGCATGGCGGCCGAGTCCACCGTCCCAGCCATCGACCTGGTTGGGATCGAGGTTGGCCCACAGGGCTTTGCCGCTGTCCTTGAGCTGCCGGGCCAGGGCCGGGTCGAGCATGTCCAGAGGCGGGGTCGGCGGGCGGTTGCCAACGCTGCTTTCCATGCCGCCGATCCAGAACGGGTAGCCCGGGTTCTTCAGCGTACCGTCGGCATTGCGGTTGGCCTCGCTGCGGTCGACCAGGGCCAGCGAGCCGATCGCCTTGGCAGCGCCAGGCGGCTGGGCGTGGTCATCGTCGTTGGCGACCACCTGCTCGGCAGCGAGCTTGGGCACCACCACCACCTTGCCAGGCATCGGCGCCATGGCCTTGCCTGGCAACGGCACGATGGCCGGGATTGGCGTGCCGGCAACGATCTCGCCGTCTGGCAGTGCCCGGGCGCCTGGCGCTGGCTTGCCGCTGCGCAGTGCGAACGGCGTGCTGTGGAAGCCGTTCTCGCCCTGCCCGCTGACATCCAGCCGGGTGCCTTCCTCGAACACGTCATGCACCCGCCACATGGCCCACATGCCTTGGGCGAAATGCGGGTAGAAATGGCAATGATAGATGGCATCGCCGGCCACCCGGTTGCGGTTGCCCGAGCCACCGTTGGCGATCTCATAGGTGTAGCCGACGCCGGCACCGATACCCTGGGCATCGATGTAGTCGGAATTGTCGTCGTTGGGGTTGAACAGCCACTGGTGCCCGTGCAAGTGGAAGATGTGCTGCTCGTGACCGTTGTGGGTGTTACGAAACTTGGTGAAGTCACCGATATAGCTATGGTGCACGTTGGCCGGTTCCGCCGGGTACAGGGCCATGCTGGCCTTCACCCCGGTGGCACTGGCCGGCGGCACTTCGCCGGGGCGGATATGTTCGAGGCCGACGTTGGCCGGCACATCAACCAGGGTGCCAATATCGCCCACGGTGTGCGCACTGAGGAAGAACTCTTCGTAGGCGCACGACAGGCAGTCATGCATCGGCCCCACACCGAGACGGTTGGCAACCACCTCGGCGCCCATGCCACCGGAGCCGTAGTTGATCATGAACGCGTCGCGTGCCGGTTCCAGTACATGCCCCATCACCGGGTCCGCCCAGTAACCGGGGAAGGCCTGGGTGCCGGCGACCTCATCGGCGAACTGCGAGGCGAAGTCGCGGAACGCCTCGAGCCGGTTGGGCAGCGCCGGGTTGCGCTTGCCGATGCTTTCCAGTGGGTAGGTGGACTTGGGGAAGCTGCCATCAGGGTTGGGGCCCATGACGATGGCGTCGGTTTCGCTGCTGAGGATCTGGTTGCCGTCGATCATCGCGATGATCGGCTTGCCGGCCTTGCCCTCGGTGATCCAGGGCTCGCGCTGTGGGTAGCGGGCCTCGTAGTCGATCACCGGCTGGCCAGCGGCGGTGCGGCCGGTGGTGGCCAGGCGCATTTCTTCTTCGGTCAGGGTGTTGCGGTAGGTTCGCCCACCTTTGGGGACCACCACCACCTGGCCGAACAGGCCGTTGGCGACGTTGCCGGCAGCCCCTTCGCCGCCAAAGGTGGCGGCCTTGCTGGTAGCGGCGAAGGCCCCTTCGCGTTCGGCAAACAAGGTATAGCTGCGGGTGCTGCCGGGGCTGACCAGGAAGTTGCCGTTGCGGCCGGTGTTGGCAGAGATGTCGGCGATGCTGTTGACCGCCTGCATGCCGTTGACCTGAAAGCCGACCATGCGCTCGGCGACTTGCTCGTCGGCGACGAAGCCTTCGGCAGCTGGGTCTTTCGGCAGTTCGACGCCTTCGACTTGTTCCGCCTCGATGCCATGCTTGTTGGGGTTGGCCCGGTAGTCGAGCAGGTTGGTGAGGTTGACCGTGAGGCAGTCCCCGGCGGCCACGCGCAGCACGATCGGCCGTGGGCGCTTGTCAGGGCGCAGAGTGACCTTGCCCGGCACCGCGGCACCGCCCTTGCTCAGCGGAACCTGACGCTCGTCCACCACATCCTCGCGCAGGGCGAAGATCATGCCGTTGGCGTTCTGCGCGCCCAGGCGGTTGAACATCAGCGGCTGGTCCAGGGCCACCACGTTGGCCACCAGGGTGCGCTGGCACTGCACGGCAGCCTCACTCTCGCTGGTCGCTTCCCAGCCAAACAAGGCCAGGACCAGTGATGTCAGGACGGGGCCTTTGGACGGGGTCGACATGCTGCACCTCCGGAACACAGAAACACTGCAGAGAGGGCAGCAAGGTGTGTGCCATGAGGAAATAGCGTGCTATTTCAGTCAGTTAGAAATGGAAACGGATCAGTTTGGGGAGGATCCCCCATGGAAATTCCCCGAATCGGGGGGATGATATGCATTGTCGTTTCGGAAGATGGCAGCGGGGTTTTTCGGGCAGGCGTGAACGCAGATGATCCCCTGCAAGCGGCTGACTGACGATGCACCGCGCCACGCGGCCCTTCGTCGGCCCACTGCAAAAAAACCGTGAAAACCCATGAAACAAGTTGAACATACAGCTGCGGTAGGCTTCCAAAAGATGATACGTGCCATCCTTTTGCCAGGAGCCTGCCGCCAATGCCTAACCCGTCTTCCCTGCTGTGCCAGCGCCCAGGAGCCCTGCGGCCATGAAGATGCCCGGCCGTGCGCCCAATTCCAGCCTGCAACTCGACTACGTCCGTGACACCCTGTTCGGCCCGGTCGCCCTGAGCGTGGAATGCCAGTGCCAGCTCGCCCCTCTCAATCTGCAGGGCCGGCCTGGCCTGCGCCTGCATATCTGTCCTCCCTTGCCAGACAAGGTCGAGCGCGCCCACAGCGTGGCGTTCGTATGGGACGGGCGGAGCTATCATGGCGTGGTCCGCGATCAAGGCAAGTGCGGCGATGGCGGCTTGAACCTGCTGCTGGAACTGCAATAAGCCGATCAACGGCCACGCGTCAGGATGAACCTGATACAAGCGGCGGATCTCCATAACTACAAGGCTCGCCTTCTGGAGAACGCCATGAACAGCCCGTTGCTCAAACTCTTCACGCGCCCCTCCGACGCCTGGATCGACATCCGCCGCGCCGAAGAAGACCACCCGCAGCAATACCTGCCACGCCTGTTGGCGCTGGCCCTGATCCCTGCCCTGTGCCTGTTCGTCGGTACCACCACCTTCGGCTGGAGCCTGGCCGCAGAGGACCGCGTACGCTTGAGCATGGCCAGCGCCGCGCAACTGGCCGGGCTGCTGTACGCCACCACGGTGGTCGGGGTGATGCTGATGGGGGTGATGATCCGTTGGATGTCGCGCGGTTTCGATGCGCAACCGACGCTCAACCAATGCATCGGCTTTGCCGCCTACTGCGCTACGCCGTGGTTCTTCGCCGGCGTCGTTGGCCTGGTGCCGATCCGCTGGCTGGCACTGCTGGCGCTGGTCGCCGCGTCAGCCTACGCCACGGTGTTGCTGTACGGCGGCTTGCAGACCTTCCTGCGCCTGCGCAAAGAGCAGGCCATGCTGTTTGCCAGCTGCGTGTGGGGGGTGGGGTTGCTGTTGCTGGTGACCATCCTGGTATCGATGATCCTGTTCTGGAGCCACGGGCTGATGCCCGAATACGTGCGCCCGGCCAGCCTCGGCTGACCGGTACGCATCGGGTGCTCAGGCGATGGCCCTGAGTGCCGCCGGGTGGCTGTCCCGCAGGGTGTGCAACTGACCGACAAGATTCACCAGGTCGCGACAACTGTTCAAGCTCTGCAATGAGACCCCGGAGAGGGTCACGCCCTCCTCCAGGCTTTGCCCCTGACCCAGGCGAATGGTCAGGGTGGTGCCGTCCGGGCAGCTGACTTCGCAGCGGTCGGGCAGGCAAGCCTGCTCGATGATCTGCCGCATTTCCAGCATCGAAACTCCTATCAACGACATAGTACGACCCTCTCTGTACTGGATGGCCTGTTGTGTGTGAGTACGCCTTTGGCAGGCAGGGTGCCAATTGATATTGCGCATGCCCAAGCGGCCGTCCATGCGCCGGGGCAATGATCGTGCGGGGAATCCTTTAGCACCTTAGTGGAAGAACGGCGGGCAGCACTGCTCGTTCGATCGAATGCTGGCAGTTCGCGACAGGCGGTCGCTGGGGATGCCTAAGTGTCAGCCAGGGACGCCCACAGATGCTGCGCGGCATAGGCACGCCAGGGGCGCCAGGCCGGGGCGCGTTCGGCCAGTCGGCTGTCAGGACCTTCCAGTAGACGCAAGGCCTTGGCCAGCGCCACATCGCCCAACGGCAATGCATCGCTGGCGCCGGCCTGGCGCAATGCCAGGTACTGGGCACTCCAGGGGCCGATCCCTTTCAGCCGGCAGAGCTCGGCCACCAGCGGCTCCAGCGCCTGGCCGTTACGCAGCAATCCGGGTTGGTCCTTCAGCGCACGCGCCAGCATTCCGAGGGTGGCAGCACGTGCGCGAGGCATGCCCATGTTTTCCAGGTCGGCAGCGGCGAGCACGTCCGCCGTCGGGAACACATGCGTCAGGCCGGCGGCCGGAACACGCAACGGCTGGCCGTGGCGCACCACCAGGCGCCCTGCCAGGGTCATGGCGCCCGCCACGCTGATCTGCTGACCGAGCACCGTGCGCATGGCCTGCTCACAGGCGTCCCAGCCTTGCGGAACGCGCAGGCCTGGGCGTACGGCGAGCAGCATGGCCATCAACGGGTCGCGGGACAGGTCGGCGGCGATGCGCGCCGGGTCGGCGTCCAGGTCGAAGAAACGACGGATGCGGGCGATCAGGAAAGGGACGGCTGAGGCAGGCACACCGCTGAGCTGAATGTACAGGCGGTTGCCACTGGCAGGGCTGGCTTCGAGTACAGCGTGTTGGCCAGCCACGGAGAGACTGCGGCGATAGAGGCCATTACTGAAGGTTTCAATACCGGGAATGCAGCGGGCGGCCAGGAAGGCCTGGGTCGATGGCCAGTGATAGGGCGTAGGGTAGCGCAGCCACAGCGTGTGCTGGCGGCAGGCAGTGAGTGAGCGCTGAACGGCGTGCAGTCGGGACAGTGGCATCACTGCATCATGCCAAGGTTTGCCGGAGTTTGTACCGGCCTCTTCGCGGGTCAACCCGCTCCCACAGGATCGTCACTGCCTTGAGCAGAGTGAGAGTTCCGGGGAGCGGGATTACCCGCGAGAGGCCGATTCAGGCAGTCAATGATCCAGGCCAGCACCCTCGTCCGCCATCTGCCCGAAGCGCCCGGCGTGGAAGTCATCGAACGACTCGGCAATCTCTGCCTGGCTGTTCATCACGAACGGGCCATAGCCTACGATCGGCTCATCGATCGGCTCACCGCTGAGCAACAGCAGGCTGGTGCCTTCGAGCGCCTCGATCGCCACATCCTCGCCAGCGCGCTCCAACAGCACCAGGCTGGCCGGGCCGGCTTCGCGCTCGCCGTTGACGCGTACGCTACCGCGCAGCACCACCAGAGCCGCATTGTGGCCGTCGGCGATCGGCAATTGCAGGCTGGCACCCGCCTTCAGGCGCATGTCCCACACATCCATCGGGGTAAATGTCCGCGCCGGGCCTGCGTGGGCCTGATAGCTACCCGCGATGACCCGCAGGCTGCCGGCGTCACCCTCCAGTTGCACCACCGGAATGTCCTTGGCCAGCAGCGTCTGGTACCCCGCCGCCGCACGCTTGTCACGCGCCGGCAGGTTGACCCAGAGCTGCACCATCTCCAGCGAACCACCACTGCGGGCAAAGGCCGGGGAATGGAACTCTTCGTGGATGATGCCATTGGCAGCGGTCATCCACTGCACGTCACCTGGACCGATCAGGCCACCGGCGCCGGTCGAGTCGCGGTGCTCCAGTTCGCCCTGATAGACGATGGTCACGGTCTCGAAACCACGGTGCGGGTGCTGGCCGACACCGCGTCGCGCGCTGGTCGGGCTGAAGTCGTACGGGCCGGCATAGTCGAGCAGCAGGAACGGGCTGATCTTGCTGGCCAGGTTGTCATACGTGAACAGGCTGCGCACCGGGAAGCCATCACCCACCCAATGGGCGTGGGGACTGCGGTGGATACCCAGGATCTTTTTCATGAGAAGTCTCCTCTCTTGGCTGGGTTAACCTTACCAATGAGAGCAATAAGCCGGTAGCCAGTTGAAATGGCACTCATCGTTCCACGAACAGAACAATCATTCTGCTTTCAGGTAGCCCAACACCTGTTGTGCAGCCATGGCCGGGTCCTCCTGCATGAAGCAGTGCCCGCCAGGTACCTGGCGGGCACTGACTGCAGGGTTGAGGCGGGCCAGGCGCTGCACCGAATGCGGCACGAAGGGATAGGTGTCTTCGCCATAAAGCACCAACGTGGGCACCTGGAGGGAAGCCAGCTGCGCCCACATGCGCGACGGGAACGAGCTGAAAATCTCCACTTCGCGGCTGGGCCGGCACTTGAGCACCACCCCCTCGCCGCAGTCCCCGATCGCGTGCTCGACATACGCTTGCAGCGCCGCGTCGGTCCAGCCCTTGAAGATGCCACGCCCGTGCAGCGAGGCCCGCGCCGCGTCCCGGTCTGGCCAATGGCTGCGTCGGCTGGCAGCCTTGCGCGCCAAGGCATGCCGGCGGTGCAGGCCGAGCAGTGCGGCGGCGCCCATCACGCCGATCATGCGCCGGCTGAAGAGCACCGGGTCGAGCAGTACGGCACGGGCAAACAAGCCCGGCTGGCTGGCCAGCATCAACCCGGTCAGCACGCCACCGAAGCTATGCCCCACGGCGTACCGGGGAACCTCGCCATATTCACCGCGGCCGGCCTCGAAGGCCTCTACCGCCAGCGCGGCGGTACGGTTCCAACCACGGAAGGCCCCACCATGGTCGCTGTCACCATGGCCCTGGACATCGCAGAGCCACAGATCGAAATCTTCGCTCAGGCTCATCAGCAACGGCTGGTAGGCCAGGCAGCAGAAGCCGTTGCCGTGCAGGAAGTGCAGCAAGGGCTTGCCACTGGCTGGCGAGCGCCAGCCACGCAGGGTGAAGCCTTCGGCGCTGTCAAAGGACCAGGGAATCAACTGCATCGGTTTGCTGTACTCATCGCGTCATGAAAACGCCGATTCTACAAACAGCAGCGGGTACAGTGATATCACCAGCAGCAAGGCCATCAGGACATTGAACAGCATCAGCCAGCGCGGGTTCTGCAGCAGGTTGCGCAGGGCGCTGCCGAACATCACCCAGACGCCGACGCTGGGCAGGTTGACCAGGGCGAACAGCGCGGCGATGACGATCACATTCATCACGTAGCCCTGCGCGGGCGTGTAGGTAGTGATTGCCCCGACCGCCATCACCCAGGCCTTGGGGTTGACCCACTGGAAGGCCGCCGCCCCCCAGAACCCCAACGGCTTGCGCGCGCTCGGCGAGTCAGCGCCAAGCGGCCCTGAAGTGGCGATCTTCCAGGCCAGGTACAACAAGTAGGCCGCACCGGTGTAACGCAACACGGTGTACAGCACTGGCCAGGCCTTGAACACCTCACCCAGGCCCAGGCCCACGGCCAGCACCATGACCATGAAGCCGACGCTGATGCCCATGGCATGCGGGATCGAACGGCGCACGCCGAAGTTCACGCCCGAGGCCAGCAGCATGGTGTTGTTAGGCCCAGGAGTGATCGAGGACACGAAGGCAAACAGCACGAAGGCGGTCAGCAGGTCGGCAGAGGCAAGCATGGCAGGCATTCCAGAAGTATTGCAGGAGCTGTCACACTAACGGAGTCGCCTTACCCTGCGACTGGTACAGCTGCATTAAATTATGCACATACACATTACTGTACCGTTCACCAAGCGCACCCTCAGCCAAGCACAAGGAAGCCCTGCATGAGCTTGACCATCCGCCCCGCCGTTCGCGCCGATGCCGCGCAGATTCTCGCCTACATCACCGAGCTGGCGGACTACGAGCGCGCCCGTCACGAAGTGGTCGCCACCCTGGCCGATATCGAGCACAGCCTGTTCGATGAGGGCAGCACCGTGCACAGCCTGATCTGCGAGCGGGATGGGCAGGCCATCGGCTTTGCCGTGTACTTCTACAGCTACTCGACCTGGCAAGGCCGCAACGGCATCTACCTGGAAGACCTGTACATCACCCCTGAACAACGTGGCGGCGGCGCAGGTCGGGATGTGCTGCGGCACATCGCTCGCGAAGCCGTGGCCAAAGGGTGCGGACGCTTCGAGTGGAGCGTGCTGGACTGGAACGAGCCGGCGATCGGTTTCTACCGATCGTTGGGCGCCGAACCGCAAGAGGAGTGGGTGCGCTATCGGCTGGAGGGCGACAGGCTGTTGCAGTTCGCCCAGGGCTGAGCTTCGGTCAGCACGTCAATCCTGACGCCAGACCGCACCGGCAATGTCGACCCGCTTGGGCAACAGCCGGTTGTCGAAGAACAGCTGCGCGGTGCGCTGTTGCGCGGCGACGATTTCCTCGCTCACCGGTATCAACGGCGATGCCGGCCGGTGGCTGAAACTGCGCCGTACCACCTCCTCCGGCAGCCCCATGAACTGCGCCAGTACACGGACGCTGCCGGCCTCGTCAGTGCGCGTCAGCGCCTCAGCCTCGGAGATCTGCGCCAGCAAGCGCTTGATGAAATCGCCATTGGCTTCGACATAACCACGCGCCCCCAGCATGAATGGCCCGATCAATCCCAAGCCCTCGCCATCCGCCAGCAGGCGTGCCTTGCCTTCCAGATCGATGGCCGAATAGTACGGGTCCCAGATCGCCCAGGCATCGATGCTGCCACGCTCGAAGGCTGCCCTGGCGTCAGCGGGCGCCAGGTACACCGGTTGCACGTCGCGCATGCTCAAGCCCACGCTGGCCAGGCTGCGCAATAGCAGGTTGTGGGCGCTGGAGCCCTTCTGCAGGGCGACACGCTTGCCTTTGAGTTCAGCCACCGAAGTGATGGGGCTGCTTTTGGGTACCAGAATGACTTCGGCCTTCGGCTTTGCAGGTTCGGCGCCGATGTACAGCAGGTCTGCACCCGCGGCCTGGGCGAAGATCGGCGGAATGTCCCCGGTGGAACCGATATCGAGGCTGCCAATGTTCAGCGCTTCGAGCATCTGTGGCCCCGCCGGGAATTCGATCCACTGCACATGCGTATTGGCGAACCGCTGTTCCAGCAGCCGGTGCTGCTTGGCCAGCACCAGGCTGATCGAGCCTTTCTGATAGCCGATGCGCAGTGTCGCAGGGTCCGCGGCATGAACGGCACCCGCCAGCGCCAGCAGCACGAGCGCGGCAAAGCGTAGTACGCGCATGGCTCACTCCTTCCAGTCGGTCGAGGGCTTTTCCCACAGGTTGATCCCGCCTTCAACGGCATGGCGGTCGATTTCGGCGAGCTCTTCGAGGCTGAATGCCAGGTTGTCGAGTGCTGCGACATTCTCGGTGATCTGCTCCGGCCGGCTGGCACCGATCAGTGCCGAACTCACCCGCGGGTCGCGCAAGGTCCAGGCCAGCGCCAGTTGCGCCAGGCTCTGCCCGCGGCGACGGGCGATCTCGTTGAGCGCACGGGCGCGGGCCAGGTTGGCCTCGGACAGGTGCTGCGGCAGCAGCGAGCCGCCACCGGGGCGGTTGACCCGTGCATCAGCAGGAATGCCATCCAGGTACTTGTCGCTGAGCAGCCCCTGGGCCAGTGCGGTGAATACGATGACACCGGCGCCCAACGCCTCGGTGGTGTCCAGCAAGTCCTGCTCGATCCAGCGATTGAACAGGTTGTACGACGGCTGGTGAATCAGCAGCGGGACCTTCAACTCGGCCAACAGCGCGGCGATCTCGCGGGTTTTGTTGGCGGAATAGGAAGAAATGCCGATGTACAGCGCTTTGCCCTGGCGCACGATATCGGCCAGGGCGATCGCGGTTTCCTCCAACGGCGTTTCGGCATCGAAGCGGTGCGAGTAGAAGATGTCCACATAGTCCAGCCCCAGACGCTTGAGGCTCTGGTCAAGGCTGGCGATCAGGTACTTGCGTGAGCTGCCGCCCTGGCCGTAAGGCCCCGGCCACATATCCCAACCGGCTTTGCTGGAAATGATCAGTTCGTCGCGGTAGCTGCGCAGGTCTTCTCGCAGAAGGCGGCCGAAGTTGCGCTCGGCACTGCCATAGGGCGGGCCGTAATTGTTGGCCAGGTCGAAATGGGTGATGCCGGCATCGAAGGCCGTGCGCAGCAAGGCACGCTGGGTGTCGATCGGCGTCGCATCGCCGAAGTTGTGCCACAGGCCCAGGGACAGGGCCGGCAACACCAGGCCGCTGCGGCCGACGCGACGGTAGGGAATGCGCGCGTAGCGCTCAGGGTTGGCAATGTAGCTCATGCGTGACCTCACTCGGTAAAATAGGGATTGGCGGGCCGCTGCAGGCCCAAGTGCTCGCGCAGGGTGTGGCCCTGATACTGGCGGCGGAACAGGCCCCGGCGCTGCAACTCGGGCACCACCAGGCTGGCGAAGTCTTCGAGCCCCTGCGGCAGATGCGGGACCAGCACATTGAAGCCGTCGGCCGCGTGGCCTTCGAACCAGGCCTGCAGCGCATCGGCGATCTGCGTCGGCGTACCGATCAGGCTGTAGTGCCCTCGCCCGCCAGCGATGCGCCGTCCCAGCTCGGCGAGGGTCAACTGCTCCTGCCCCGCCAGTTCGGTCAGCAGTCGCTGGCGGCTGCGCTGGCCATCTTCAGTCAGTGGCAGCGCCGGTAGCGGGCCGTCCAGCGGGTAGCCGGACAGGTCGAAGTTGCCGAGCATGCGGCCGAGCAAGGCAACCCCCACACGGGGGTCGACCAAGTCCTGAAACTGCTGGTACTTGGCCTGGGCTTCGGCGGCACTGCGGCCGACCACGACGAACACGCCCGGCATGATCTTCAGTTCATCGTCGCTACGCCCGTAGCGGGCCAGGCGCCCCTTGAGGTCGGCATAAAACGCCTGGGCGCTGGCCAGGCTGGGCTGCGCGGTGAACACCACTTCGGCACTTTCGGCCGCCAGCTCGCGGCCGGCTTCGGACGACCCGGCCTGGACCAGCACCGGTCGGCCCTGGGGTGAGCGAGCCACGTTGAGCGGACCGCGAACCCGAAAGTGCGCACCCGCATGGTCGATGCTGCGCACGGCCTGCGGCCGGTGAAACTCGCCGCTGGCCTTGTCCCGGACGAAGGCGTCATCCGCCCAGCTGTCCCACAAGCCCTGCACCACCTGCTGGAACTCGCGGGCCCGGGCGTAACGCTCGGCATGGGGTATATGCGCATCGCGGCCGAAATTGCCGGCCTCGGCGGCGGCGTCGGAGGTCACCAGGTTCCAGCCGGCACGGCCGCCCGAGAGATGATCGAGCGAGGCGTACTTGCGTGCCACATGGTAGGGCTCGTTGTAACTGGTGGTGGCCGTGGCGATCAGGCCAATGCGCTCGGTCACCATGCTCAGCGCCGAGAGCAGGGTCAAGGGTTCGAAATGGACTGATCGGGCGCTGCGGCTGGCCAGCGCATCGCTGGGGGCGGCAACGCTGTCGGCGACGAACAGTGCGTCGAAGCAGGCCGCTTCAGCGATTTGCGCAGTGCGCCGGTAGCTGGCGAAATCCAGCGGGTCGGCGGGCACGTCCGGGTGACGCCAGGCGGCGACATGGTGCCCGGTGGCCATGAGAAAGGCCCCGAGACTCATTTGACGACTCATGCTCTGTCTCCTTGCAGTGCTCGCACAGTCAGAAATCCTTGCGCAGCTGAACGCCGAAATAACGCCCGTCATCACGCGGCACGGCCCGGTAGATATAGTCGCCGCCACTGGCCAGCATCTGCGCGTAGGACTTGTCACCCAGGTTCTTGCCCAGCAACGCCACGCGCCAGCCGTCGTTGTAGTCGGCCAGGGCAATGCTGGCGTTCCAGATGCCATAAGCGCCCTGCACGGTGTCCGGGTTCTGGTCCAGGCTGAACTGCACCGAGTCCTGCCAGCTGTAGTCGCTGGCCAGCTCCACATCCAGGCCGTTCTCCAGCGGGATCACGTAATCGGCGCGCACATAGGTCTTCCAGTCCGGCGTGAACGGCAGGCGGCCGCCGTCGATGTTGCAATTGGCCGCCGCCCCGACCGGGCAGTTGAAATGATCGACCCGCGCCTTGGTGTAGGCCGCAGCGGCGGAGAACTTGAGCTGACGGGTAGCCTGGAAGCTGGCATCGAGCTCGACGCCCTGGGTCTTGACCTTGCCGGCGTTGACCAGGCGGGTCACCACCTGGTTGGCCACGGTGTCGAAGAAGTTGGCCTGGTAGTTATCGTAATCGGTGTGGAACACCGCCAGGTTGGCCATCAGGCGGTTATCCAGCGCGGTGCCTTTCAGGCCGACCTCGTAGGCGTCGGATGTTTCCGGCTTGAGCGCCTGGGTATCACGCGGTTGCATGTTGAAGAACACGTTGTACGCCGGCCCCTTGTAGCCGCGCGAATAGGTGACGTAGCCGGTGAGGTTGTCGTTGAAGTCGTACTGCAGGCCGGTACGGCCACTCCAGCCATCTTCGTCCACCGAGCCGGAACTGGCGGTGGACGGCTGGATGCCGGTGACCGCCGTGGCTGAAGTCGATACGCGACGGTGGTCGTACTCGAGGTCATCGTGGGTCCAGCGCAAGCCGAAGATGGCGCGCAAATCGTCGGTGAAGTTGAAGGTGTTTTCACCAAACAGCGCGACGCTGTCGTTGGTCGTCGAGTAATCCGCCCTGCCCGTGTTGGCCACCCCGCCGTTGACCGAAAGCCGCTGATAGGTCTCGTTGGAGGTGCCGTGCATGTAGAAGGCGCCCAGCACGTACTCATTGAACTGCCCCTTGGGCGACGTCAGGCGAAACTCCTGGCTGTACTGGTCATAGTCCACGGTGCCTTTGTCGTGGGAGGCCGTGAACGGCAGCACAGCGCGACGGTCACCATCCTGGTACTGGGTGTTGTCCCAGCCACGCCAGGCGCTGATGGAGGTGAGCGTGTAGTCGCCCAGCTGCCAATCGAGCTGTGCCGACAGGCCCTGGTTCTCGTCTTCGACGTGGGTCTTGAAGTCACTGTTGATGTCGCGGTTATGCGCGCTGGGCACAACCGGGCGCAACTGGTTGGCGATGGCCGTGCTGGCGCTGGTGATCACCCCGCTGGGCAAGCTGTCCTCGCCTTTCATGTAGTCGGCGATCAGTGTCAGGCGCAGGTCATCGCTGGGCTCGAACTCCAGCTTGCCGCGGGCGCCCTTGCGTTGGTAGCCATTGACGTCGTGGCCATTGGCGACGTTTTCGACATTGCCGTCGTAGTCGCCCCACAAGGTGCTCAACGAGCCTTTGAACTGCTCGTTCAGGCGGCCACCGATGCCGAAGCGCAGGCGGTTTTCGTCGCCACCGCCGAAGTGCGAATAATCCACGTAGCCTTGAGTCTGTTCAGGGATGGCCTTGCTGACCACGTTCAGCACACCCGCCGAAGCATTCTTGCCAAACAGCGTGCCCTGCGGGCCGCGCAGCACTTCGATACGCTCCAGGTCGAGCAGGTCGAGGGTGGACTGACCAGGGCGGCCGAACACGACGCCATCGACCACGGTCGCCACGGTCGGCTCGACGCCGGGCGAGGTGGAAATGGTCCCCACCCCGCGAATGAACAACGAGGTGTCCTTGTTCGACGCGCCGGCGCGGTAATTGAGCGTGGGTACCTGCTGGACGATGCTGGCGACGTTGTTGCGATTGTCACGTTCGAGCTGTTCGCCATCGATCACCGAAACGGCCACCGGCACCTCCTGCAAGGTCGACTCGCGGCGGGTGGCGGTCACGGTCACCGCGTCCAGCGACGTGGCCTGCGGCGCGGGTTCGGCCGCTTGCGTGGGTTGGCCGATGGCAGCCAGCAATACAGCGGCGGCCAGTGGTTGGCGTTGCTTGAACGGGAATGCCTTGCGGTGTTTGTGCATGATGCGACTGCCTTGAAAGACCAGACCATGGCCCGCACGGGGCCGACACGGGTATTGCTGTGGGTGTCTGGTCTCGCTCGTGCGAGTGGCAGGCGCTTGCCAACAGCCGCGCTTGTTAGCGCTAACATCAACAAGTATCAGAGGCGCATGCTTAGCAGGTCAAATACCTAAAAATACGATTTATATTCCATAAAGCTATTTGCCACATCGGCCTTCGTTAGCGCTACCATCGCGGCATTTCCCATTGAGGCCAGCCTGTGAGCCAAGCCAAGGAACCCACCCGCAAGCGCCGTGGCGCGGGCCGTGTCAAGCTCGTGGACGTGGCGCGGGCCGCCGACGTGTCGGCCATCAGCGTGTCGCGCTACTTCAACCAGCCCGGGCAGGTATCCCCACCCCTGCGCGAACGCATCGAGGCCGCGGTACAAGCGCTAGGTTATGTGCCCAACCTGGTGGCGGGAGGCCTCGCCTCTGCCCGTGGCCGTATCGTCGGCATGGTCATTCCGAACATTTCCGGGCCGATATTCGCGCAGACCATCCAGGCCTTCAGCGACACCTTGACCCGGCATGGCTACCAGCTATTGCTGGCGTCCAGCTATTTCAGCGAGGCCCAGGAAGAAAGCGCCGTGCGGGCCTTTCTCGGCTGGTCGCCGGCAGCGCTGGTGGTGACCAGCCATTTCCACAGCCCGGCCACCGAAAAGATGCTCACCGAGGCCGAAGTACCGGTGGTGGAGATCTGGGACTATCGCCCGGAACGGTCGCCGCTGCAGGTTGGCTTCCGCCATCATCAGGTGGGTGTGCAGGCGTGCCGCTATCTGCTGGGCAAGGGCCACCGGCGCATAGCCTTCGTGCAGAACAGCGCGGCGGGTGACCTCAGCGCGCTGGAGCGGCGCGATGGCTATATCGAAGCACTGCGTGAAGCCGGGCTCGAGCCTTGGGTGTTCGTGCCGTCGACTGACTGCGCGCCGTTTGAAGCCGGCAAGCAGGCGATGCAGGCGTTGATCCGTCGCGACCCTCGTCCTGAGGCGATCATCTTCGCCAACGACAACCTGGCCGCCGGCGCACTCCTGGCCGGCCAACGTGCCGGGCTGCGCTTGCCCGAGGACATGGCCATCGTCGGTTTTGGCGACTACCCCTTCGCCGAGATGCTGTTACCCAGCCTGACCACCTTGCGGCCCCCGTCGCGGCAAATTGGCGAATTGGCAGCCATGCGGGTGTTGCAGCATCTGGGATGCGTGGCGCATGAGGGTGAAGTGGAACGCTTGAACCTGCTGCAATGCGAATTGATTACCCGGGAAAGCGCATGATCCGGTAACGGCAGCTGCGGCTGCAGGGCACCGAGCACAAGCCTGACGCAGCAGGCACGTTACACTAACGCCCAACCCTCATTCCCTCTGCCTTCGTCAGGAGCCCCCTTGGAACTCAGGCAACTGCGCTACTTCATCAAGATCATCGAACACGGCAGCCTCGGCCGCGCCGCGCTCGAACTGGAGGTCGGCGTCTCTGCCCTGAGCCAGCAGATCGCCAAGCTTGAAAGCGAGCTGTGCACCCGCCTGCTCAACCGCAGCAGCACAGGTGTCACGCCAACCAGCGCCGGCATGGCGTTTCTGCACCATGCCCAACTCAGCCTGCGCCAGGCCGAGAACGCCATCCTGGCCGCCCACCGTGGGCGCATGAGCGGCTACGTCACCGTCGGCCTGCCACCGACCACTGCGACCGTGCTCGCGCTGCCGCTGATCAGTGCCATGCGCGAGCGCTACCCCGACATCCAGCTGCACCTGGTGGAGATGCTCTCCGGGCATCTCGCCGCGCAGCTCAACGCCCGCCAGATCGACCTTGCGATCCTGTTCCAGCTCGAGGGTGGCAAACGCTGGAGCGTGACGCCGCTGCTGGATGAAAAGCTATTCGTCATCAGCCCGCCACAGCTGGCCAATGCGCCGGTAAACAGTGTGCAACTGGCCGACCTGGGCCAGCTGCCGCTGGTCATGCCCAGTGTCCAGCATGGGCTGCGCTCGACCCTGATGACCGCATTCGAACGCTCCGGCCTGGTGCCCAACATCATCATGGAAGTCGATGGCCTGGCCGTGCTGATGAACGCCGTGCGTGCGGGCCATGCCGCGACCATCCAGCCCGGAGCCGCAGCGGCGCTCAGCGGTGAAAGCGGGCTGCGGGTCGCGCAGATCAGCGACGCCCACGTTGGCCGGCGCAACCTGCTGGCGACCCTGGCGGAGGATGAGCTGTCCCCTGCCGCGCTGGCCGCACGACGGGTGATCATCGACGTTGCTCACCAGCTGGTCAGCCAGCGGCAATGGCCAGGGGCGACCTGGATCGAAGAGGCCAGCCTTTAGTAAAACTGAACACCTCATGCCGTAACCCGCCTTTCGACGCCTCGCCGACCGCCCTATTTTCTGCTCACTCGCAAGGGGCTCTTCGTTCATGCCTCCTTGCGACCGAGGAGCGAAAATGATCGATGTTCTTGTAATCGGCGGCGGCAATGCCGCCCTCTGCGCCGCGCTGATGGCCCGTGAGGCCGGCGCCAGCGTCATGCTGCTGGAAGCCGCGCCCAAGGCCTGGCGTGGCGGCAATTCGCAACACACCCGCAACCTGCGCTGCATGCACGACGCGCCCCAGGATGTGCTGGTCGACGCCTACCCTGAAGAGGAGTACTGGCAAGACCTGCTCAAGGTCACCGGCGGGCTGACCAACGAAAAACTCGCGCGCATCGCCATTCGTGCCTCCTCCAGCTGCCGCGACTGGATGCGCAGCCACGGTGTGCATTTTCAGCCGCCGCTGTCCGGCGCCCTGCATGTGGCGCGGACCAACGCGTTCTTCATGGGTGGCGGCAAGGCCCTGGTGAACGCCTATTTCCGCAGTGCCGAACGGCTTGGCGTGCAGGTGCGCTACAACGCCCAGGTCTGCGATATCGAGCTGCAAGACGGCAGGTTCGTCGCCGCTCACCTGCCCGCCCGCGAGTTCGAGGGCCGGCAACTACCAGCAGAACGCATCCAGGCCAAGGCCTGTGTGCTGGCGGCGGGCGGCTTCGAGTCCAATCGCGAGTGGTTGCGCGAAGCCTGGGGCCAGAACGCCCGTGGCGAATGGCCGTCGGACAACTTCCTGATCCGCGGCACGCGCTTCAACACCGGCATCCTGCTCAAGCGCCTGGGCGAACTCGGCGCCGATATCATCGGCGACCCGACCCAGGCGCACATGGTCGCGATCGACGCCCGCGCACCGCTGTATGACGGCGGTATCTGCACCCGTATCGACTGCGTGTCGCTGGGCGTGGTGGTCAATCGCGACGGCGAACGCTTCTATGACGAGGGCGAAGACTTCTGGCCCAAGCGTTATGCCATATGGGGCCGCCTGGTAGCTGGCCAGCCGGGCCAGCAGGCCTATTCGATCATCGACCAGCAGGCCATCGGCCGCTTCATGCCACCGGTGTTCCCAGGCACCACGGCCAACTCCCTGACGGAACTGGCGCGCAAGCTGGGCCTGCCAGAGGCGCCGTTCTGCCAGACCATCGAGGCGTTCAACAACGCCTGCCAGGTCGGCACCTTCGACCATACCGCGCTCGACGACTGCCACACCGCCGGCCTGACCCCGGCCAAGACCCACTGGGCCCGCCCGCTGGTCAAGCCACCGTTCTACGCCTACCCGCTCAAGCCGGGCGTCACCTTCACCTACCTGGGCCTGGCGACAGACGAAAGCGCTGCGGTGCATTTCGCCGGCAAGCCCAGCCCCAACCTTTTCGTCGCAGGAGAAATGATGGCCGGTAACGTACTGGGCAAGGGCTACACCGCCGGTATCGGCATGGCCATCGGCACGGCGTTCGGCCGGATTGCCGGTGTGCAGGCGGCTGCCAGCGCCGGCTTTGTCGACACCCGGGAGGTACGTCATGCAGCTGTTTGATCCGCAGGCCCAGAAAAGCGAACTGATCCCGGTGCTGAATGTGCACGAAAGCGAAGTGCAACGGCAGATGAGCATCTGCAATGCCTGCCGCTACTGTGAAGGGTTCTGCGCGGTGTTTCCGGCGATGACCCGGCGCCTGGAATTTACCCAGGCCGACATCCACTACCTGGCCAACCTGTGCCACAACTGCGGCGCCTGCTTGCATGCCTGCCAGTACGCCGCACCCCATGCGTTCGAAGTCAACGTGCCCAAGGCCATGGCCAAGGTGCGCCTCGACACCTATGCCGAATACGCCTGGCCGCGTGCCCTGGGCCGCCTGTACCAGCGCAATGGCCTGACGCTGGCGCTGGCCAGCGGCTTCGGCCTGGTGCTGTTCCTGTGCCTGACACTGCTGGCCATGGGCAACCTGTTCACGGCAATGCCCGGCAGCAACTTCTATGGAATCTTCCCGCACAACACCCTGGCACTGATGTTCGGCGCGGTGTTCGGCTTTGCGCTCATCGCCCTGGGCCTGGGCGTGCGGCGCTTCTGGCGCGACGTCTCGCCCCCTGCGGCAGGCGCCGGGCTGAAGACCGCCGCAGCCCTGGAGGCGACGGCCAGCGTGGCCAGGCTCAAGTATCTGGACGGTGGCCACGGCGAAGGCTGCAACAACGCCGATGACCGCTTCACCCTGTGGCGGCGGCGCTTTCACCACCTGACCTTCTACGGCTTCCTGCTGTGCCTGGCCGCGACCGGCACCGCGACGCTCTACCACTACCTGCTGGGCCTGGTGGCGCCATACCCGGTGCTGAGCCTGCCGGTCCTGCTGGGTATTGCCGGCGGTCTCGGCCTGCTGGCAGGCCCCGCCGGCTTGCTGTACCTCAACCTGCGGCGCAACCCCGACCACGGCGACGCCGAGCAGAAGCCCATGGACCGCGGCTTCATCGCCCTGCTGTTGCTGGTCAGCGCCAGCGGCCTGGCCCTGCTGGCGTGGCGCGAGACCAGCGCGCTTGGCCTGCTGCTGGCCGTGCACCTGGGGCTGGTGATGGCGTTCTTCCTGACCATGCCATACAGCAAGTTCGCCCACGGCATCTTCCGCAGCGCGGCGTTGCTCAAGCACGCCATCGAGAAACGCCAGCCCAACCCGATCAATGCCGGCAGCGATTGAACACTCAAAAACAACAAAAGCGAGCAAAACGGTAGCCATGATGAAAACAACAACACAGACCAGGGGCGCCAAGCTGGGCGCCATCCTGCGGGTGACCAGCGGCAACTTCCTCGAACAGTTCGACTTCTTCCTGTTCGGTTTCTACGCCACCTACATATCGCAGACGTTCTTCCCGGCCAGCAGCGAGTTCGCCTCGCTGATGATGACCTTCGCGGTGTTCGGCTCAGGCTTCCTGATGCGCCCGCTGGGCGCCATCGTGCTGGGCGCCTACATCGACAAGGTCGGCCGGCGCAAAGGGCTGATCGTGACGCTGTCGATCATGGCCGCCGGCACCGTGCTGATCGCCCTGGTGCCGGGTTACGCCAGCATTGGCATCCTCGCCCCGTTGCTGGTGCTGCTGGGCCGGCTGTTGCAGGGCTTTTCCGCTGGCGCCGAGCTGGGCGGTGTTTCGGTCTACCTCTCGGAGATCGCCACGCCGGGGCGCACCGGTTTCTTCACCAGCTGGCAATCGGCGAGCCAGCAAGTGGCGATCGTCGTGGCGGCAGCGCTGGGCTATAGCCTCAACGCCTGCATGGCCACCAGCGAAGTGGCGGCCTGGGGCTGGCGCATTCCGTTCTTCATCGGCTGCGTGATCATCCCGTTCATCTTCGTCATTCGCCGCTCGCTGCAAGAGACCGACGCGTTCAAGGCCCGCGGGCACCACCCGGGCGCTGCTGAAGTGTTCCGCTCGATGTGCGACAACTGGCGCACGGTGCTGGCGGGCGGGCTGCTGGCGGCCATGACCACCACGACGTTCTACCTGATCACGGTCTACACCCCGACCTTCGGCAAGACCGTGCTGCAACTGAGCACTACCGACAGCCTGGTGGTAACCCTGCTGGTGGGGGTCAGCAACTTCATCTGGCTGCCCATCGGCGGCGCGCTCTCCGATCGCATCGGCCGGCGCCCGCAGCTGTTGGCGATATCCCTGCTGTGCGTGCTGACCGCCTACCCGGCCATGCATTGGCTGGCCGAAGCCGCCAGCTTCGAGCGCCTGCTTGCGGTGTTGCTGTACTTCTCGTTCTTCTTCGGGATGTACAACGGCGCCATGGTCGCGGCGCTGACCGAGGTGATGCCGGCGAACGTGCGGGTGGTCGGTTTCTCGCTGGCCTTCAGCCTGGCCACCGCGCTGTTCGGCGGCTTCACGCCAGCGGTCTCGACGCTGTTGGTGCAGGCCACCGGGGACAAAGCGTCGCCGGCCTACTGGCTGATGTTCGCAGCGGTCTGCGGGTTCACCGCGACCACCGTGCTGTATCGTCGGGCCAAGCCAGTAGCGGCGCGTAGCTGCTGAACCCGGTAGCCAACCGGTGGTGCCAGCAGCCTCAGCTGCTGGTTCGCACCCGATGCATCACCATGCCCACCAGCAGCACATTGGTCAGCGCCAGCAGGCACAAGGTCAGCAACACCCCCATCGCGCCAAAGTGCTCGAACAGAAAGCCCCCCACCACGGGCGTGTGTGCCTGCCCGATCAGCGACGGCCGAGACATGCGCCCCATCAGCAGCACGTACTGCGCGGGTGGCATCATCGCCAGCGGCAGCAACCCACGCACGATCGCCCGCAGGCCGTTGCCACAGCCGAACACCAGCAAGCCCACCGCAGTGGCGGCCGGCACAAAGGTCACCATCAGCAACCCGAGCAGCACCAGGCCCACCCAGGCCAGCGCGGTCCAGATCGGGTGGCGCTTGCCAGCCAGGATCTGCAGCACCCGTGACGCCACCTGGCTGGGGCCGAGCATCGCCGCCAGGCCGATGGCCACCGGCAGCGAATGCCCCAACCCCTGCAGCACGGCCACCAGCTGTACGGCGATGGCGGTCATGATGATCGCGCCAATGGCGAACATGCTGGTCAGCAGCAGGTACAGCGGGCGGTCCACGCCGGCCGCTGCGCCTTGCGCCTGTGCCTTGGCCGGCACCTCGACCCGCCCGCCCGCTGGCAGCACCCGCCAGTACAACGGTGCCACCACCACGATCAGCACCAGCGCATAGCACACGCAGGTCGCCCGCCAGCCGACATGTTCGATGGCCATGGCCACGGTCGGCCATGAGAGGGTCGAGGCGAAACCGGCAATCAGGGTAATACCCGTAATGGCCTTGCCCGCGCCTTCGCCATACAACCCGCCCAGGGTGGCGAACAACGCTTCATACAAACCCATGGCCATGCCGATGCCGATCACCGCCCAGGCCAGCAGGAACAGCCCAAGGTTGTGGCTGGCGGCCATGATCAGCAACCCCACCGCCACCACCGCGCCGCTGGCGGCCATTTGCGGGCGGCCGCCGTAGCGGGCGACCAGTCGGCTGGACAACGGGGCCAGCAGCGCCGAGACCATCAGGCTCAGGGACAACGCGCCATAGACCCATTGGCTGGGCCAGCCGGTGTCGCGGCTGATCGGGTCGGCCATCACCGCCATGAGGAAGAACGAGCCGCCCCAGACCAGGATTTGCAGCACGCCGAGCAGGGCGATGCCAAGGGGGCCGGGCAGGCGGTGGTAGGTGTGCAAGGTGGGGCCTATTTCAGTCGCTGTGCGGGGGTGTCTGCCTGGCCTGTTCGCCGGCACAGGCTTTACAGAGCTTACCCGCAAGCGCCGTCACATGCCCGCCATCGATGATTGATCCAGACATATCATTGCGCGTGATATTAACCTTCGCTCCGTTCGATTCGTGCGTCGCGCGCAAGACACTCACACTCCGCCCACTACTAATACATTGGCGGAGTTCTCCATGGATCACTCACTCAAACCCTTGCGCTTCCCCCTCGCTGCCCTGGCAGTGGTGGTGCTCAGCGCTTGTGGCCGCACCCCCGACGCCGTGCAGGCTCCCGCCGCGCCCAAGGTCAGCGTCGCCAAGGTCATCGAGCAGCCGATCAACGAATGGGACGAGTTCACCGGCCGCCTGGAAGCGCCGGAAACCGTCGAAGTGCGGCCACGGGTCTCCGGCCAGATTGACTTGGTGGCGTTCACCGAAGGCGCCCAGGTGAAGAAAGGCGACCTGCTGTTCCAGATCGACCCGCGCCCGTTCCAGGCAGAGGTGCGCCGCCTCGAAGCCCAGCTGCAACAGGCCAAGGCCACCGCCATCCGCAGCGCCAACGAAGCCCGCCGTGGCGAGCGCCTGCGTGACAGCAACGCCATTTCCGCCGAGCTGGCCGAGTCGCGCAGCAGCGCCGCCGCCGAAGCCCGCGCCGGGGTCGACGCGATTCAGGCCCAGCTCGACCTGGCTCGCCTGAACCTCAGCTTCACCCGCGTCACCGCGCCGATCAGCGGCCGTGTCAGCCGTGCCGAATTCACCGCCGGCAACATCGTCACCGCCGATGTCACGCCACTGACCAGCGTAGTGTCCACCGACAAGGTGTACGCCTACTTCGACGCCGACGAGCGCGTGTACCTGAAGTACACCCAGCTGGCGCGCGAAGGCCAGCGCGGCCAGAGCACCCCGGTGTACCTGGGCCTGACCAACGAAACCGGCAACCCGCACCTGGGCCAGATGAACTTCGTCGACAACCAGGTCAACCCGCGCACCGGCACCATCCGCGGCCGTGCCGTGTTCGACAACCGCGACGGCCAGTTCACCCCAGGCCTGTATGCACGCCTGAAACTGGTGGGCAGCGCCCAGTACGACGCCGTGCTGATCAACGACGAAGCGGTCGGCACCGACCTTGGCAAGAAGTTCGTGCTGGTCATGGACAAGGACAACAAGGCCGCCTACCGCGCCGTGGAACTGGGGCCGAAGCTCGAAGGCCTGCGCATCGTCCGTAGCGGCCTGGCCAAGGACGATCGCATCGTGGTCAAGGGCCTGCAGCGCGTGCGCCCTGGCTCGCCGGTGACCCCGGAAGAAACCCCGATGGCCAGTGAACAGACCCTCGCCGCCCTCGCCCAGCAGCGCCAGGCCCTGGAGGCCAGCAACCCGGCGCCGAAAGTGGCCGGCTCCACCGAAAAAGTCGCCAGCGCCCAGGCGCCACGCGGTTAAGGGACCCCACCGATGAACTTTTCGAAATTCTTCATTACCCGGCCGATCTTCGCCGCGGTGCTGTCGCTGGTGCTGCTGATCGCCGGTTCGATCTCGCTGTTCCAGCTGCCCATCAGCGAATACCCCGAGGTGGTACCGCCGACCGTGGTAGTGCGCGCCAACTTCCCCGGTGCAAACCCCAAGGTCATCGGCGAAACCGTCGCCGCGCCGCTGGAGCAGGCCATCACCGGTGTCGAGAACATGCTGTACATGTCCTCGCAGTCCACCGCCGACGGCAAGCTGACCCTGACCATCACCTTTGCCCTGGGCACCGACCTGGACAACGCCCAGGTGCAAGTGCAGAACCGCGTCACCCGCACCCAGCCCAAGCTGCCGGAGGAAGTGACGCGGATCGGTATCACCGTCGACAAGGCTTCGCCTGACCTGACCATGGTCGTGCACCTGACCTCGCCGGATAACCGCTACGACATGCTCTACCTGTCCAACTACGCCATCCTCAACATCAAGGATGAGTTGGCGCGCCTGGGCGGCGTCGGTGACGTGCAGCTGTTCGGCATGGGTGACTACTCGCTGCGCGTGTGGCTCGACCCGAACAAGACCGCGTCGCGCAACCTGACCGCCAGCGATGTGGTGGCCGCGATTCGCGAGCAGAACCGCCAGGTCGCCGCCGGCCAGCTGGGCGCCCCGCCCGCCCCCGGCTCTACCAGCTTCCAGCTGTCGATCAACACCCAGGGCCGCCTGGTCAACGAGGAAGAATTCGAGAACATCATCATCCGCGCCGGTGCCGATGGCGAAATCACGCGCCTGAAGGACATCGCCCGGGTCGAGCTGGGCTCCAGCCAGTACGCCCTGCGTTCGCTGCTGAACAACCAGCCGGCAGTGGCCATCCCGATCTTCCAGCGCCCAGGTTCCAACGCCATCGAAATCTCCGACGAAGTGCGGGCCAAGATGGCCGAACTGAAGAAAGACTTCCCGGAAGGCATGGACTACAGCATCGTCTATGACCCGACCGTGTTCGTCCGTGGTTCCATCGAAGCCGTGGTGCACACGCTGTTCGAAGCGCTGGTGCTGGTGGTGCTGGTGGTGATCCTGTTCCTGCAGACCTGGCGCGCCTCGATCATCCCGCTGATGGCCGTACCCGTCTCGCTGATCGGTACCTTCGCGGTCATGCACCTGTTCGGCTTCTCGCTCAACGCGCTGTCGCTGTTCGGCCTGGTGCTGGCCATCGGTATCGTGGTGGACGACGCCATCGTCGTGGTGGAGAACGTCGAACGGAACATAGGGCTGGGGTTGAAGCCCCTGGAAGCCACGCAAAAAGCCATGAGCGAAGTGACCGGGCCGATCATCGCCACGGCGCTGGTGCTGTGCGCGGTGTTCGTGCCGGCAGCATTCATTTCTGGCCTGACCGGGCAGTTCTACAAGCAGTTCGCGTTGACCATCGCCATTTCCACCGTGATCTCGGCGTTCAACTCGCTGACCTTGTCGCCAGCGCTGGCTGCCGTGCTGCTGAAAGACCACCATGCGCCGAAAGATCGCTTCTCGCGGTTCCTCGAGCGGCTGCTGGGCAGTTGGCTGTTTGCCCCGTTCAACCGCTTCTTCGACCGCGCCAGCCACGGCTACGTCGGTGGCGTACGCCGGGTCATCCGCTCCAGCGGCATCGCCCTGTTCGTCTATGCCGGGCTGATGGGCCTGACCTACCTGGGCTTCGCCTCCACGCCGACCGGTTTCGTACCGGCGCAGGACAAGCAGTACCTGGTGGCGTTCGCCCAGTTGCCCGACGCCGCCAGCCTCGACCGTACCGAGGCGGTGATCAAGCGCATGAGCGAAATCGCCCTGGAGCAACCGGGTGTAGCCGATTCGGTAGCCTTCCCGGGCCTGTCGATCAACGGCTTCACCAACAGCCCGAACAGCGGCATCGTGTTCACCCCGCTCAAGCCGTTCGACGAGCGCAAGGACCCGAGCCAGTCGGCTGCGGCGATTGCCGCTGCCCTGAATGCCAAGTTCGCCGACATCCAGGACGCCTACATCGCGATCTTCCCGCCACCGCCCGTGCAAGGCCTTGGCACCATCGGCGGCTTCCGCCTGCAGATCGAGGACCGCGGCAACCTGGGCTACGAAGCGCTGTACAAGGAAACCCAGAACATCATCGCCAAGAGCCACAATGTGCCGGAACTGGCGGGCCTGTTCACCAGCTACCAGGTCAACGTGCCGCAGGTCGATGCCGCCATCGACCGGGAAAAAGCCAAGACCCACGGCGTGGCGATCACCGACATCTTCGACACCTTGCAGGTTTACCTCGGCTCGCTGTACACCAACGATTTCAACCGCTTTGGCCGCACCTACCAGGTCAACGTCCAGGCCGAGCAGCAGTTCCGCCTCGATGCCGAACAGATCGGCCAGTTGAAGGTGCGCAACAACCTGGGCGAGATGATTCCGCTGGCGACCTTCCTCAAGGTCAGCGACACCTCCGGGCCTGACCGGGTGATGCACTACAACGGTTTCATCACCGCCGAGATCAACGGTGCCGCAGCCCCAGGCTACAGCTCCGGCCAGGCCGAGGCGGCGATCGAGAAGCTGCTCAAGCAAGAACTGCCCAACGGCATGACCTTCGAGTGGACCGACCTGACCTACCAGCAGATCCTCTCGGGCAATACCGCGCTGTTCGTGTTCCCGCTGTGCGTGCTGCTGGCCTTCCTGGTGCTGGCCGCCCAGTACGAGAGCTGGAGCCTGCCGCTGGCGGTGATCCTGATCGTACCGATGACCCTGCTGTCGGCCATCACCGGGGTGATCGTGTCGGGTGGCGACAACAACATCTTCACCCAGATCGGCCTGATCGTGCTGGTGGGCCTGGCGTGCAAGAACGCGATTCTGATCGTCGAGTTCGCCAAGGACGAACAGGCCAAGGGCCTCGACCCGCTGGCTGCGGTGCTGGAAGCCTGCCGCCTGCGACTGCGGCCGATCCTGATGACCTCGATCGCCTTCATCATGGGCGTGGTACCGCTGGTGTTCAGCTCCGGTGCCGGCTCGGAAATGCGCCATGCCATGGGTGTGGCGGTGTTCTCGGGGATGATCGGCGTGACTGTGTTCGGCCTGTTCCTGACCCCGGTGTTCTTCTTCCTGATCCGCCGTTTCGTCGAGCGTCGCCAGGCCCGCAAGGCCGAACACGCGCCCGTGCTGGAGAACCATGCATGAACCTGCTCAAACCCCTGACCCCGAGCCTGCTGGCGCTGGCCCTGGCAGCCTGCGCGGTCGGCCCGGACTACAAGGCCCCGGACACCGAAGCTGCGCAGTTCGACAGCACGGATGTGCAGGCCAAGGCCTTCGACCGCAGCCGCTTCGAAAGCGTGTGGTGGAAGCAGTTCGACGACCCGGTGCTGAACCAGCTGGTGCAGGCATCGCTGGATGGCAACCGTGACCTGCGCGTGGCCTTCGCCCGGCTCAAGTCGGCACGGGCGATACGTGATGACGCCGCCAACGACCAGTTCCCGGTGGTCACCAGCCGCGCCAGCAGCGAGATCGGCAAGGGCCAGATTCCCGGCCAGACCACCCAGCGGGTCAACCAGGAACGCTACGACCTCGGCCTGGACATGGCCTGGGAGCTTGACCTGTTCGGCCGCATCCAGCGCCAGATCGAGGCCAGCGAAGCCCAGGAAGCAGCAGCCCAGGCCGACCTGCAACAGCTGCAGGTGAGCCTGATCGCTGAACTGGTGGACGCCTATGGCCAGCTGCGCGGGGCGCAACTGCGCGAAAAGATCGCCATGGCCAACCTCAAGACCCAGCAGGAGTCTCGCAGTATCACGCTGACCCTGCGCGACGCCGGGGTTGGCAACGATCTCGACGTCGTCCGTGCCGATGCCCGCCTGGCGGGGGTCGAGGCCACCGTGCCGCAGTTGCAGGCCGAACAGGCCCGGGCGCGGCACCGCATCGCCACCCTGCTCGGTCAGCGCCCGGACGCGCTGAGCGTCGACCTTTCGCCCAAGGCCTTGCCGGCGATCGCCAAGGCCTTGCCGGTGGGTGACCCGGCCGAGTTGCTGCGCCGCCGCCCGGATATCCGCAGCGCCGAACGCCAGCTGGCCGCCGCCACCGCCAATGTCGGCGTAGCCACTGCCGACCTGTTCCCGCGGGTAAGCCTCAGCGGCTTCCTCGGCTTTACAGCCGCCCGTGGCTCACAGATCGGCTCCTCTGCGGCCAATGCCTGGTCGTTGGGGCCGAGCATCACCTGGGCCGCCTTCGACCTGGGCAGCGTGCGGGCCCGCCTGCGCGGGGCCAAGGCTGACGCCGAAGGCGCCCTGGCCAACTATGAACAGCAGGTGCTGCTGGCCCTGGAAGAGTCGGCCAACGCCTTCAGCGATTACGACAAGACCCAGCAGCGGCTGTTGTCGCTGATCCGGCAGAGCGAGGCCAGCCGCAAGGCAGCCGACCTCGCCTCGGTGCGTTACCGCGAGGGCACGGTGGATTACCTGGTGCTGCTCGATGCCGAACGCGAACGCCTGAGCGCCGAAGACGCCCAGGCCCAGGGTGAAGTCGAGCTGTATCGCGGCATCGTCTCGATCTACAAGGCCCTCGGCGGTGGCTGGCAGCCGGAAACCGTCGCCAGCGCCCACTGATCCGCTGTTTGCAACGACTCCTTTGGTTGGTTCCTCCCCCAACCGTTTGCCCCGCCGGCCTTGGTCTGCGGGGCTTTTTTATGGGCCGCTGACGACCCGTTCGCTTGCAGCCCAGGGCATTCTGCCCCAAGCTCTGCCTTCCGACTGCCATGGACCGCTGCGTACGATGCCCAGACGCCACCGCTACCTGATCGCCGTGTTGTTGCTGATCCTGGTGTCGCTCGCCATCGTTTTCCTGCGCCGGGACGACAGGCCCGCGCCACCGGTGCTGCCGCCACACAGCTACGGCAAGGCACTGCGCCAGGCCCATGACGGCCTGCCCGGTGCCGCCCGGGTGCTGTACCAACAGCTGCAACGCGATGACCTGACGCCGATCCGCCGCGCCGCGCTGTATGCCGAATTACCCAACTATCCCTCGCCGCAAGCACTCAAGCTGGCCCGCCTGGACCTGGAAAACGAGGACCCGCTGGTGCGTCGCGCAGCCATTGCCAGCATCCGCAAGCTGCTGCCGCCCTCTCAGCGCAGCCTGGTGCTGGGGCCGTTGCTGGACGATGACGAGCAGAGCGTACGCTTCGCTGCCGTGGACGCATTGCTTGGTCTCGACCCCGATGCCATCGGCCTGTACTTCGGCCCGTTGCAGACCGCACTGGAGCAATACCAGCAAGCCCTGGAAAGACAACCCGACGACGCCGAGGCCCAGGTGCACCTGGCGCGCCTGTACTTGCACGAGAACGACTACGATCAGGCTGCCGCGGCCCTGCAGCGCAGCCTCGCGGTGGCCCCGGAAGGCCTCGACGCCCTGGCCACCCAGGTGCGCCTTCTGGAGCGCCAGGGCCAGCACGAGCAATCCCGCCAGGTGCTGGCCAAGGCCCTGGCGCTGCGTCCGGACTCGGCATTCCTGCAATACGAGCTGGGGCTCTGGCTGATCCGCCATGATCAGCGTGAATACGCCCTGCTCGCCTTGTCCCGCGCGGTGGAACTGGAACCGGAGAATGCCGACTATCGCTACACCCTGGCGGTCACCTTGCATGAGCTGGACCAGTCCGATGCTGCGCAAAAACAACTGGAAACCCTGCTCAGCCGCCAGCCAGCCAACCGCAAGGCGCGGGTGCTGCTGATCCAGTACTGGAAAGCGTCCGGCCAGTTGCAGAATGTCCAGGTCTTGCTGGCTGAACTGGAGCGGCAGAACCCGGACGATCCCTTCCTGCAGCAGGGTCTGTGACTGGCATTGGCCAGTGGGTTGTCGAGGGGACCGGTTCAGTCGCTCAGCATCAGCAGGGCCTGGTTCATCAGGCTGGCCAACGCGAACGGCTTGAGCATCAGCGCCGTGCCGGGCGCCTCGGACAGTTGCGGGTCCAGCGGTTGGTCATTGAACCCGGTGATGAACAGAATTTTCTGCTCCGGCACCAGCATGCGCATCGCCCTGGCGACCTGCCGCCCACTGAAACCTCCGGGCAGGCCGATGTCGGTGATGACCAGGTCGAATGGGCCGTGGTGGCGGAAGCGGTCAAGCGCCGAATTCGCATCCCTGGCATCGCACACGTCGAAACCACGTTCCTGCAGATACTCCTTCATCACCGAACGCAGGTTTTCTTCATCATCTACCAGCAGCACCCGTTGGCCACTGGCCCGGGTTACCGTCGGAACCGGCTGCGGGGCTTGCTGCGCCATGTGTTCAAAGCATCGCGGGAACAACATACAGACCTTGAAACCGTGATCAGGTGCTGATTCAAGCCACACGTGGCCACCCGACTGGCCGACGAAGCCATACACCATCGCCAGGCCCAACCCGGCACCGTGGCCCATGGGTTTGGTGGTGAAGAACGGCTCGAATGCCCGGGCCAGATCCACTTGGGGCATACCATGGCCATCATCGATCACATACAAGGCGACATAGTCACCAGGCGGAACACCTTGGTCGTCGGGGAACGCCGCCTCCAGGCGCTTGTTGATCGTACGCAACGTCACCACGCCACGGCCAAGGCACGCCTCGCGGGCGTTGGCGAACAGGTTCACCATGGCGGTTTCCAGCTGCGCAACATCCAGGCAGACGGTCCAGGGTTGTACATCCAGCTCCCAGCTCAGTCGCATTTCAGTGCCCAGCACCTGATGCAACAGCGGTTCCATGGCGGCCAGCTGACGATTGATGTCCACCGGCTTGGGTGACAGCGGCTGATGACGCGAGAACGCCAGCAGACGGTGTGTGAGCTTCATGGCGCGCTGTACAGAATCGCTGGCCAGGGACACATAACGGTCGATGTGCTCCAGGCGCCCTTGCTCCATGCGTCGTTGCAACAACTCCAGGCTGCCGCCAATACCCGACAGCAGGTTGTTCATCTCGTGGGCCATGCCTCCGGCCAGATGGCTGACCGCGTCCAGCCGCTGGGTTGCCCGTAGAAGGGTGTCGGAGTGGCGCAAGGCATCTTCATGCTCCTGCGAAATGTCCCGCCCTACGGCCGTCAGCAGCGTGCCGTCGAAACTCGCCGTCCAACGGAACAACCGGTAGTGCCCGTCCTTGTGGCGTAACCGCGTCTCGAGCTGCTCAAGCCCGCGGTCGTTGACGAACTCCAGCACCGCCACTTCCACTTCGGCTCTGTCCGCAGGATGGACCAGTTGCAGAATCGGCTTACCGACCACCTCCTCTTCAGTCCAACCCAGCGCGCGTTGCCAGGCCGGGTTGACCGCTTGCAGCCGCAGGTCGGGGGTCACGACGATCATCGCATCGCGAGACAGTTGCCAGATGTGATCACGATCGGCCATGACGGACTGGATCTTGCGCTCGAACGCCAACGCCTGCTCGCGCCATTGAGCATGCGCGTCGACGCTGGCGCTGGTTTCGATCACCGTATGCAGGAACCCGACCACCTCGTGCTGTTCATCGCGTAACGGTGTGTAGCTGAAGACATAGCAGGCTTCGTTGCCCGTTTGCTTGTTCTTCAGCCACAGTGGCTGGTCTTCGCCAAAGATCGAGCCACCTTCAAGCACCTCGAATACGCAAGGGCCGATGACCTTCCAGGCTTTTGCCCACAGCCTGTCGAACGCCTGCCCCAGGGCGTGACCGTCACATTCGAGCAAATTCGCGTAAGCATCATTGTGAACCACGCTCATCCCGGCGCCCCAGACCACCGCGCAGGGAAACGGCGAAAGCACCATCATGTCGACGGCGATGCGCAACGGGGCCTGCCAATGCGGCAGCGGCCCGAGCGCACTGTAACGCCAGTCGAACCGCGTGACCTGCTCAGCCATGCCCGCTGCCATTGCCGGCCGCGTGGCGAGCATCATGCCTTGCGCTGAAGGTTTGCGCGGCGTGTCGTTTAACAGCACTGTCGTGATTCCACCGTTGCGTTGGGATGAAGATTCCGTTGGCGCATCATCTGCCCGACGATTTGCCACTGCAATAGCTGCGCATTCAGCGTGCGCAGGCATCGACCACCAGCATAGAGCCATTACCGAAATAGCGCCTTGGCAAACGGAAGCTATGCTTAACAGGTTTTCCCCGCGCCACTGAACCCATTGCCCCACGACGACAGACCCGGGAGCGAGGTGATGAGCAAAAAGATTCTGGTAGCACTGACCAACACGGCCAAGTACCCGACCCTGAAGCGGGCCACGGGCCTATGGCTGGGGGAAGCCGTGCACTTTGTCGCGGTCGCGCTGAAAGCTGGGTATGAAGTCGATTATGTGAGCCCGAATGGCGGCTATGTACCCATCGACCCGCATAGCCTGCAAATGGCGCCGGAGCTGGACTGGCAATGGTATGACGACAAATCGTTCATGAACCGACTGGGCGCAACATCAAGCCCGGGCGAGGTCAGGGCAAGTGATTACTGCGCCATCTACTACACGGGCGGCCACGGTGTCATGTACGACTTCCCCGACAACTCGCCATTGCAGGAGCTGGCACGCAGCATCTATGAAAACAACGGCGTTGTTGCCGCCGTCTGCCACGGCGTGGTCGGCCTCTTGAACATCAAGCTCAGTGACAACAGCCTGTTGCTCAAGGACCGGCAGGTCACCGGGTTTTCCAATACCGAAGAAAAACTGGCGGAGCTGGACAAGGTGGTGCCCTTTCTCACCGAGAACGAACTGATTGCCCGGGGCGGCAACTACAGCAAGGACGACGACCCGTGGAAGCCGTTCGTGGTTTGCGACGACCGGCTGATTACCGGGCAGAACCCAGCCTCGACGAGCCTGCTGGCCGAGGAGGTCATTGCTGCCCTCTCGCGACGATGAGTCCTACACCTCAGCAGCGTAGTTCAGCAAGCACGCATGGCTTCGGATTACAGCAGGCACCGTGATTGATTCATAGGCTCACCACTGGGGCTGCCCATCTCGGGCAGCTTGGAAACTGGGGGCCGAACATTCATGTCGAGAATCAAAACTGCTGGGCAGGGCTTGATGGAACTGTTGCTGACTTTGGCAATCAGCCTGCTGCCGGTCGGCACCGGGCTGATGGTCATGCTTTATCAGCAGGATAAGAAGCTTGAGGAAACCGCACGAATCTCCGTGAAGGAAGCGATCTACTCCGTGGACCTGGCACTGGATCGTATACATGCGTCCGCGTCTGCTGCAATGAAGTTGGCAGGAACTGCCTGCGAGAGTGCCCAGCCGCGATTGGTCGATCAGGTTACCAAAGCACCGCACCTGCGCTCGTTGGCATTGACCATTGATCGCCGCACCTATTGCAACACCTTGAAAACGCCGTTTCCACCCGATGACATCTTCCCTGATGCTCGATCGCAATTTCGCCTGGTGCTGGATACGCCTGCAACACCCAATGCGGTGCTGCTCGCCTACCAGCTCAGTGAGCAAAACAGGGGGGTCATTGCCACATCCTATGGCATGTTACTGCGCAATGAGTTGCGCGCGTTTCAGACGGGTCTGACGTTATTGCTCGAATTCGAGGAGTTCTACATCTGGGCCGACGGCGATAGCCGCGATTCAGCGCGCCCATCACAAGTCGAGTTTTTCCAGGAGGGGGTCTCGAGCAAGTATGGCTATGCCGTCAAGGCAGGCTATGCCCAAGGTTATGCAGCACAACAGACACACCAGACATTGAAACAGCTTTTCCCTATCTTGGCGCTGATAGGCGTCATTACCGGTTCGATCACGTACTGGGGCCTGTTCAGGCAACGTCGCCAGCGTGCTCGTAGCGCCGCCAGCAAAGGCTGACGGCGCCACAATTCACTCATTCGGCATTGAGCACGCCGCGGCGTACCTGGTCACGCTCGATGGACTCGAAGAGGGCTTTGAAGTTGCCTTCACCGAAACCGTCATCGCCTTTACGCTGAATGAACTCGAAGAACACAGGGCCAAGCAGGGTTTCCGAGAAAATCTGCAGCAGCAGGCGCTTGTCACCTGCCTCGGAAGCGCCATCCAGCAGGATGCCACGGGCCTGCAGCTGGTCGACTGGCTCGCCATGCCCTGGCAGGCGCTCTTCGAGCATTTCGTAATAGGTCTTTGGCGGTGCGGTCATGAATCGCATGCCAAAGCCCTTGAGTGCATCCCAGGTCTTGAGCAGGTCATCGGTAAGGAAGGCCACATGCTGGATGCCTTCGCCGTTGAACTGCATCAGGAACTCTTCGATCTGCCCTGCCCCCTTGGATGACTCTTCATTGAGCGGAATGCGGATCATGCCGTCAGGCGCGGTCATGGCCTTGGAGGTCAGACCGGTGTATTCGCCCTTGATATCGAAATAGCGGATCTCGCGGAAATTGAACAGCTTCTCGTAGAAGCCAGCCCAGTAGGCCATGCGCCCGCGATAGACGTTGTGGGTCAGGTGATCGATGATCTTGAGGCCGGCACCCGCCGGGTTGCGATCAACACCCTCGATGAAATTGAAGTCGATATCGTAGATCGAGCTGCCTTCATCGAAACGGTCGATCAGGTAAAGCGGAGCTCCACCGATGCCCTTGATGGCCGGCAGGCGCAGTTCCATCGGGCCGGTTTCGATTTCGACTGGCTGTGCGCCCAGCTCCAGGGCCCGGGCGTAGGCTTCATGGGCGTTACGCACACGGAACGCCATGCCGCACACCGACGGGCCATGCTCGGCGGCAAAGTAGGAGGCGATGCTCTTTGGCTCATTGTTGAGGATCAGGTTGATGCCGCCCTGGCGGTACAGGTGCACGTCCTTGGAACGGTGAGTGGCCACCTTGGTGAAGCCGAGCATCTGGAACACCGGCTCCAGCACGCCTGGTGTCGGCGAAGCCAGTTCGATGAACTCAAAGCCCATCAGGCCCATTGGATTGTCAAAGATATCAGCCATGTTCGAACCCTCATCTGCAGCGGAAATTAATGATTGCGTAGGATGTGGAACGGCAATGGTGGAGAGCATGGGATACCGCGCACGCTGCGGGCGAGGAAGTCACCAATGATCAGCTTGAACCCATGGTATGTCATATGGACCCATTCTCGGCGAGGGTTGACCCTTCAGCAACGAAGGACCTTATTGTTGTATTCGTAAACCGATTCTACAGTGCGTAAATTGCTTTGTCGCGCTTTAGTTCGCCACCTGCGCCGACAAACGGCTATCCTCATCAGCTCAGTCACCAGGAAGATCACCCCAGCATGCCGCTCACCGTCAAACGCCCCGCTCGCTGGAGCTGGCGCACGCTGCTGCCGTGGATCGTCGGCGTGGTGCCGCTTGTCTGCGGTCTGGCGGTCATGAACTGGCAGATCGAGCGCGAATTGCGCGCCAGCAGCGAGGCGACGACACGCCAGGTGATCGAGCATGTCGACCACATTCTGGACAACCTGGCCAATGCCGCGCTGGCCCTGCTGCCACTGGCTGGCACCCCCTGCGCCGATGCCCAGCTGGCCTTGCGCAGCCAGGTCACGCGCAACGCCTTCGTGCGTTCGACCAACCTGTTTCAGCACCATAACCTGTACTGCAGTTCGCTGTTCGGCGATTTCGACGAACAGGTCGAGGCCAATGACTACACCGATGGCCGGCTATGGCTGATGGATGGCAATTCGGTAACGCCTGGCCATCCCCTGCTGGTCTATCGCGCCAGCGATGGCGACCGCGGCGCGATCACCACCGTGGATGGCGACCATCTGCTCACCGCCTTGCGCCTGATTGGCCCGGAGGAAGCCCTGCAGATCCGCGTCGGCAAGGCCTGGATGGGCAAGGACGGCGTGGTGCATGACGGCGTGCCACCGGCCGCCGCCGCCGCCGATGTGACATTGGGCTCGACCCGCTATCCGTTCAGCGTGCACGGCGGCTACGAAGCCGGCAAACAAGGTCAAGTGCTACGCAGCCACTACCCCGCCCTGCTCAGCCTGCTGCTGGTGCTCGGCGTGGTGGCCGGTTGCGCCTGCCGCTGGCAGATTCGCCGGGCCAGCTCGCCGCGTGCCGAGCTGCGCCGGGCCCTGGAGGCGGACGAGTTTCTGCCGTACTTCCAACCCGTGGTGCGCAAGGGCGACTACCGCTGGGCCGGGGCTGAAGTGCTGATGCGCTGGAACCATCCCCGTGAGGGCCTGGTGCGTCCGGACCTGTTCATCCCCTATGCCGAACACAGTGGGCAGATCGTCGCCATGACCCGGGCCCTGATGCTGCACACTGCGCAAAGTCTTGCGCCCTACACCGCGCTGTTGGAGGACGGTTTCCACATCGGCATCAACATTACCGCCGATCACTGCCGCGACCTGAGCCTGCTCGACGACTGCCGCACCTTCCTCCAGCATTTTCCGCCAGGACGAGTCCGGCTGACCCTGGAGCTGACCGAGCGCAAGCTGCTTGAAGCCACACCGGTAGCCCTCGAACTGTTCGCCAAGCTGCATGACATGGGGGTGATGATCGCCCTCGATGACTTCGGCACCGGCCAGTCGAGCCTCAATTACCTGCGCCAGTTCAAGGTCGATTACCTGAAGATCGACCAGAGTTTCGTGGCCATGATCGGTGGCGACGCGCTGTCGCAACACATACTCGACAGCATCATCGAGCTGTCCGCCAAGCTGGGCCTGGGCATCGTTGCCGAAGGGGTGGAAACCGACGTGCAGCGTGACTACCTGGCACGCAGCGGGGTGGACTTCCAGCAAGGCTATCTGTTTGCCCGGCCAATGCCGGCGGCCGACTTCCTCAAGGCACTCGCTACCCACCCGGCGGTTGCGCGGTTGCCGCAAGACGCGGCCCCTGAGATCATGCGCGGCTGATCCACCCGCTCACTCCCTATCCGAGGCATTCGTGTCAAAAGGCATTATTTCGTCGGTCATGGCGTCCTGTCTGTTCGCCGTGATGTATTTCTATACTTCCTTGCTGTCGCCGCTCGATGGCGAAGAGATCTTCGGCTGGCGCACGTTGTTGACCCTGCCCTGCCTCACCCTGTTCATGTTGGCCAGCAAAGACTGGAAGCGCGTCGGCGAACTGCTCGCCCGCGTGCGCCAGACGCCGACCCTGCTGCTGGGCATGGTCGGTACCTCCTGGTTGATGGGGGTGCAGCTGTGGCTGTTCCTCTGGGCGCCGTTGCACGGGCGTAGCCTGGAAGTGTCGATGGGCTATTTCCTGCTGCCGCTGGCAATGGTGCTGACCGGGCGCCTGGTCTATGGCGAGCGCTTGTCACGCCTGCAACAAGTGGCGGTCGGCTGCGCCGCGCTGGGTGTCGGGCACGAGTTGTACCAGAACGGCAGCTTCGCCTGGGAAACCTTGCTGGTGACGATCGGCTACCCGATCTACTTCGTCTTGCGGCGACGCTGCCGCACCGACCACCTGGGTGGCCTGTGGTGCGACATGTGCCTGTTGCTGCCCTGGGCACTGTATTTCGTCACCCAGGGGCCGTTGACGAAGGCTGATCTGCACCAGCACCCGGGCCTGTATGCTCTGATCCCACTGCTAGGGGCAATCAGCGCCTGCGCATTGATCGCCTACGTGCTGGCCAGCCGCCTGTTGCCGTTCAGCCTGTTCGGCCTGCTCAGCTACGTCGAGCCGGTGTTGCTGGTGGGGGTCGCCCTGCTACTGGGCGAAACCATCGGCCCGGATCAGTGGCTGACCTACCTGCCGATCTGGGCCGCAGTGCTGGTGCTGGTGCTTGAAGGCTTCAAGCACCTGCTGCGTCAGCGTCGGCGCTCGGTGTAAGGCGCACCTGGCGTACCCGGCGCTCCTCGACCGCCACCACGGTCATGCGCCAACCGTTCCAGGCCAGCTGGTCACCCACCACCGGCAGGCGATCCAGCAAGCTCATCACCAGCCCTGCCAGGGTCTGGTAGTCTTCGGTGGCGCGGGCGCTGAAGCCTGTCCGCGCCTGGACCTGGCTCAGATTCAGGGCACCACTGACGACAAAGCTGCCCTCTTCCTCGATGATCGCCGGGCCTTCCACCTCGCTGGCATCCGGCAACTCACCGGCGATCGACTCGAGGATGTCGGTCATGGTCAGCAAACCCGTGAAATCACCGAACTCGTTGATCACGAAGGCAATGTGCGTCGACTGGCTACGCATTTGCTCGAGGGCGTTGAGGATGCTGAAACTCTCCAGCAGGTTCAACGGCGCCCGGGCCATGCGCTCCAGGTCAGGCTGGCTGCCAGACAGGAATTCCTTGAGCAACTCCTTCTTGTGCACGAAGCCCAGCGGTTCCTCGATATGGCCGTCGCGAATCAACGGCAGGCGTGAATACGGCGAGTGGGCCAGCGCCTCGGTAATGGCTTGCGCGGGTTGCGCCAGGTCGAGCACGTCGACCTCGGCACGCGCGGTCATCACCGTGCGGATCGGCCGCTCGGCCAGGTTCAGCACGCCGCTGATCATCACCCGCTCCCGGCGGTCGAACAGCACCTGCTCTTCGCCCCCTTCGACCAGGTCGGCGATTTCTTCGCCCACCTCGTCAGCCTCGACCCGGCGGCCACCCAGCAGGCGCAGTACCGCATGCGCGGTACGCTCACGCAGTGGCCGGTGCTGCTGCAGGCTGCGCTTGCGGCGGGCACGGGCCAACTGGTTGAACAGCTCGATGAGGATCGAGAAGCCAATGGCCGCGTACAGGTAGCCTTTCGGGATATGGAAGCCCAGGCCTTCGGCGGTCAGGCTGAAACCGATCATCATCAGGAAGCCCAGACACAGCATGATCACCGTCGGGTGCGCGTTGACGAAACGGGTCAATGGTTTGCTGGCGACGATCATGATGCCGATCGAGAAGATCACTGCGATCATCATCACCGACAATTCTTCGACCATGCCAACGGCCGTGATCACCGCGTCCAGCGAGAACACCGCGTCGAGCACGACGATCTGCGCCACGATCGGCCAGAACAAGGCATGACGCACGGCTCCCGTAGCCTGGGTGGCATGCCCTTCCAGGCGCTCGTGCAATTCCATGGTCGCCTTGAACAGCAGGAACACACCGCCGAACAGCATGATCAGGTCACGGCCAGAGAAGCTTTTGCCGAACACCTCGAACAGCGGTGCGGTCAGGGTGACCATCCACGAGATACTGGCCAACAGGCCCAGACGCATGATCAGCGCCAGGCTCAGGCCGATGACCCGCGCGCGGTCGCGCTGATGCGGTGGCAGCTTGTCGGCGAGGATGGCGATGAACACCAGGTTGTCGATACCCAGCACCAGCTCGAGGACGATAAGCGTCAACAGGCCTAGCCAGGCCGTGGGATCGGCTAGCCATTCCATTAGCGGGTACTCACGAAGAAGGCGTCACGTAGACGGAGGGGGGATGGCCGTGATGGCCAGGGACTGGGGGGTTCCGCGAAGGTGCTCATAGGGACCTTGATTGAAAAAGGAAAGACGATGCTACAAGCACAGCAGGTTTTTCTGATAGCGCGAAACTATTACAAAACCTGTAACCAGCTCGCAGGGGACTTTTCTTCAATACCACCGCGGCGCAAGGCTACAGGATGGCGGCATTCATCCATCCACGGAGTTACGGAAATGAGCCTGTCCCTTTCCATGGCCGCATTCGCCCTCGCCGCTTCGATCTCGCCCGGGCCGGTCAATGTCGTCGCCCTTGGCAGCGGTGCCCGCCATGGCTTACGAGCGAGTATGTGGCATGTAACAGGCGCGACGCTGGGCTTTTGCCTGCTGCTCGTGCTGGTCGGCCTGGGGTTGCATGAACTGCTGTTGCGCTGGCCGCACCTGGAGCTGGCGCTGCACTGGGGTGGCGTGGCGTTTCTGCTGTACATGGCCTGGAAGCTGGCCAGCGATGATGGTCAGCTGGGTGGCTCGGATCAGCCGCGTGCTCCCTCGGCCTGGCATGGCGCAGCGATGCAATGGCTGAACCCCAAGGCCTGGCTGGCTGCGGTGGCGGGGGTGGGCGCCTACACCGGTGGCGAACAGCATCTGTTGTGGTTGTTCACCTGGATCTATGGGCCGATCTGTTTCGTCTCGGTCGCCTGCTGGGCCTGGGCCGGGAGTGTGATCCGCCACTATCTGCGGGAGCCGCGGTATCTACGGTTGCTGAATCGGGGGCTGGCGGTGTTGCTGGTGGGGAGTGCGATTTATCTGCTGGTTTGATGTCGCCAGTGCCGGCCACTTCGCGGTTAAAGCCGCGAAGAGCCCGGCACTGCATCTCGGTAATGCCCGGGTGTCGCCGCCAGGTGCTGCTTGAACGCCCGCTGAAGATGCGCCTGGTCGGCAAAGCCCGCCTCCAGTGCCACTTCGGCGATCGCCCTGCCCTTGCGCAGTTGCGCCCGGGCATGCTGCACCCGCTGATCCAGCAAATAACCGTGAGGGGTCAGGCCGAAGCGCTGGCGGAACGCACGGATCAGGTAGGACCGGGACAGGCCGCACGCCGCGCAGATATCTGCCAGGCCAAGCGGGTCGCTCCGGTGCGCACGAATGAATGCCGCAGCAGCATCCAATTGCGGATGTTCGCTTGGCAACTTGTGCGCATTGGGGTGCAAATAGCCGGGAAGATCGGCAAAAAAGGCGGCCAGCCGTGCTTCTCGGTCATCCAGCTCGGCGTCGAACAGGTCGGCAAACAACTGCAGCAGCCGGCTGTACAACCCCGCAGAAGCGCTGAACGTCTGCGCAGGCAGGACGAAGCCCCGAGCCACCAACCACGGCATGTCGACGAACAGCATCAGGTACGACCAGGGCTGGCCGGCGATGGGGTTGCAAGTGTGCACCACACCCGGGTTCATCAAGACCGTGGTACCGGCCATCACCTCGACCTGACTGGCGCCGCTCAGGTAGGTACTGCGCCCGCCAGTGATCACGCCGATGGAAAAGCTCTCATGGGAATGCGCGGCATAACAGACCTTGCGCCCATCCCCCACGCGCCGCGCTTCGACGAAGGGCAATGCCGGATCCCGCCAGAACCGCGACACCTCGATCATCCCCCGGCCCTCATTCGCCGCTGTGCTGCACCACAACCAGCAGTTGCGCCGGATGCGCGCCGACCGAACGCAGCCGGTGCGGTGTCTGGGCATTGAAGTGCAGTGCATCGCCCTGCTCCAGCAACACCCGCTCATTGATGAAGTCGACCTCCACCTGGCCGGCGTGGACGAACAAGAACTCCTCACCGTCATGCTCCTTGAAGGTCGGGTCGCTGAACTCGGTCGGCGGCTGGATCAGGAACGGCAACAGGCTGTGCTGCCCGAACTGACGGGTCAAGGCTGCGTAGCCCGGCCCGTGGCCATCGCCCACCAGCGGCTGACGCTCGCCCTGGCGTACCAGGCTATAGCGGCTCTGCGCGGCCTGCTCCTCGGCGAACAGTTCTTCGACGTTGACATTCAGCGCCCGCGCCAGCTTCAGCGCAGCAGCGATCGACGGCGTATTCAGGCCACGCTCCACCTTGGACAGGTAGCTCTTGGTCATGCCGGACTTTTCGGCCAGCACCTCGAGCGTGACCCCCAGTTTTTTTCTCAACACTTTCAATCGGTTAGACATGCGACGCGATTTTCCCAGGTCCACTGGCTTGCTTATGACACTTTGTGTCATATAGGATTATTTGTGTCACACGCTGGCAGATTCCTCGACCGACCAAAGCTTCGGAACCGGCCAGCGCTGACATCGCTCATCACGCCACAGAGGAAAACCCCATGGCCAAGACCCTGACACTCAGCAAGGACCAACTGGTCCAGCAGGCGCTGACGCAGATGCAAGGCTCGCTTGCCGATAATACGTGGACTGTACGAGAAAAGCTGGCCCTGACCTGCCGAATTCTGTTCGATCACGGCCACGACTCCGGCCTGGCCGGGCAGATCAGCGCCCGCGGCCCGCAACCCGGGACGTTCTACACCCAGCAGCTGGGCCTGGGTTTCGATGAAATCAGCGCCAGCAACCTGTTGCTGGTCAACGAGGACCTCGACGTGCTCGAAGGCCAAGGCATGCCCAACCCGGCCAATCGCTTCCACAGCTGGGTGTACCGCGCCCGGCCGGATGTGAACTGCATCATCCATACCCACCCGACCCACGTTGCCGCCCTGTCGATGCTGGAAGTCCCGCTGCAGGTCTCGCACATGGACCTGTGCCCGCTGTACGACGATTGTGCCTTTCTCGAAGCCTGGCCTGGCGTGCCGGTGGGCAACGAGGAAGGCGAGATCATCAGTGCCGCACTGGGGGGCAAGCGCGCCATCCTGCTCTCGCACCATGGCCAGCTGTCCACCGGCATCAGCATCGAGCAGGCCTGCGTATACGCCCAGTTGATCGAGCGCGCCGCTCGCCTGCAACTGCTGGCGATGTCGGCTGGCACCATCAAGCCCATCGCCCCGGCCCTGGGCCGCGAAGCCCACGACTGGATCGACCGGCCCAAGCGCCACGCCGCTGCCTTCAACTATTTTGCCCGGCAGAGCCTGCGTGCCCACACAGACTGCCTGAACTGACCCCTGAATGCCTTGCTTGCGGAGCTATCACCATGACCACTGAATTCCACGGCATCATCGGCTACACCATCACCCCCTTCAGCGCCGACGGCGAACAGCTTGACCTGCCCGCACTGGGCCAATCCATCGAGCGCCTGATCGACGGCGGCGTGCAGGCTATCGCGCCGCTGGGCAGTACTGGCGAAGGCGCCTACCTCAGCGACAGCGAATGGCAGCAGGTGGCGGAATACAGCCTGGCCCAGATCGACAAGCGGGTGCCCAGCATCGTCAGCGTCTCCGACCTGACCACTGCCGGTGCCGTGCGCCGCGCCCGCTTTGCCCAGGCACAGGGGGCCGACGCGGTGATGGTGCTGCCGGCCGCCTACTGGAAGCTCAGCGAAGCCGAGATCCTCCAGCACTACCGCGCGATCGGTGACGCCATCGATATCCCGATCATGCTCTACAACAACCCCGCCACCAGCGGCACTGACATGTCGGTGGAGCTGATCCTGCGCATCGTCCGCGAAGTGGCCAACGTGACCATGGTCAAGGAAAGCACCGGCGACATCCAGCGCATGCACAAGCTGCAGTTGCTGGGTGAAGGCCAGGTACCGTTCTACAACGGCTGCAACCCGCTGGCGCTGGAAGCGTTCGTGGCCGGTGCAAAAGGCTGGTGCACGGCAGCGCCGAACCTGATTCCGGCACTGAACCAGGCGCTTTACCAGGCAGTACGTGAGGGAGATCTGGTGCGGGCGCGGGCGCTTTTCTACCGGCAGCTGCCGTTGCTCGACTTCATTCTCAAAGGCGGCTTGCCAGCGACCATCAAGGCGGGTTTGGGGCTGACCGGGTTGCCGGTGGGTGAGCCACGTCGGCCGGTGTTCGGGCTGGATGAGCCAGGACGAGCGACCCTGGCGGCATTGCTGGTAACGCTGGCTGATTGAAAACCTGCACCGGCCTCTTCGCGGGTAAACCCGCTCCCACAAGTACTCCACCGCCCTTGGGCTAGTGAGAATCCTGTGGGAGCGGGTTCACCCGCGAAGAGGCCGGTGCAGGCAACGCAATTACCTCAAGGCATCACCGGCGGCACATATTGCAACGTAGTGCCCAGTGCCCACAGCAACAGCAGCACCAACGGCACATGCACCAGCAACTGCACGAACGAGAAACCGATCAGATCACGCGCCTTGAGCCCCAGCACGCCCAGCAGTGGCAGCATGTAGAACGGGTTGATCAGGTTCGGCAACGCCTCCGCGGCGTTGTAGATCTGCACGGCCCAGCCCAGGTGGTACTGCAGGTCGTTGGCCACCAGCATCACGTAAGGCGCTTCGATGATCCACTTGCCTCCCCCCGACGGGATGAAGAACCCCAGCACGGCAGAGTAAACGCCCATCAGCAGCGCGTAGGTGTCGTGGCTGGCGATCTGGGTGAAGAACAGTGAAATGTGGTGGGCCAGGGTCTGTTCATCCACTCCCTTGACCTGGGTCAGGATCGCTGCAATCGAGCCGTATAGCGGGAACTGGATCAACACCCCGGTGGTGGTCGGCACGGCGCGGGCCACGGCATCGAGGAAGCTGCGCGGGCGCCAGTGAAGCAAGGCACCGAGCATGATGAACAGCAGGTTATAGGTGTTCAGCCCGGAAATCGCCGTGATCGCCGGCTTGGTGGCGAACTCCTGGTACAGCCAGCCCGCAGCCAGGGCCACCAGCATCAGGATCAGGATCGGGCTGTGCTCCAGCCATTCACCGGGGCGGGTACGCCTGGCTGGCGGTGGCGCGGTAAAGCTGGGGTCGACGCCACAGGCTTCGGCGCTACGTGCACTGTTCGGACCAGGTGCCGTGGCATAGGCGATCACCAGCGAGACGATCACCAGGGCTGCCAGCATCACGCCGGACTGCCAGAGAAAAATGGTCTCGGTGAAGGGGATCACGCCCGTGATCGACAGGATCGATGGCGGCAGGCTGGCCGGGTTGGCCTGCAACTGCGCGGCCGAAGACGAAAGGCCCAGCGCCCAGACAGCGCCCAGGCCCAGGTAGGCGGCTGCACCTGCGGCGCGATAGTCCATCTTCAGCTCGGTACGACGGGCCAAGGCACGGACCAGCAGGCCGCCAAACACCAGCGACAGCCCCCAGTTGAGCAGCGAGGCCAGCATCGAGATCAGCGCAACCCAGCACACCGCCGACCGGCCATTGCCGGGGATGCGCGCCAGCCGGTCGATCAGCCGGGCCGCCGGTGGCGAGCTGGCCACCACGTAGCCGCCGATGACCACGAAAGCCATTTGCATGGTGAACGGGATCAGGCTCCAGAAGCCATCGCCGAACGCTTTGGCAGTGTCGGTCGGCTTGGCGCCCATGGCCAGGGCGCCGATGCACACCAGCAACACGGCGAGGGCGGCGAATACCCAGGAGTCGGGGAACCAGCGTTCGGCCCAGTTGGAACAACGCAGGGCAAAGCGGGCGGAGCGGCTGTCTTGGATTTCAGCGGCCACGGTTACTTCCTTTTATTGGTTTTATGGGGCGGAGCAGTTTTGCATTGGCAATGCCAAAACCCTGTGGGAGCGGGTTCACCCGCGAAGGCGGCGGTGAAAGTACCGACGCTTTCGCGGGTGAACCCGCTCCCACAGGGGACAGTGCGATGCTTTAGAAGGTCATTTCCTTTACATCATCCGGCACGATCAGCTTGCCGGCGGTTTTCTCGATGATCTCCTCAACGCTCACCCCCGGCGCGGTCTCGCGCAGGATGAAGGCGCCGTTTTCGATCTCCAGGTAGGCCAGGTCGGTCAGCACCTTGCGGATGCAGCCGGCACCGGTCAGCGGCAGGCTGCAACGTGGCAACAGCTTGGACTCGCCATCCTTGGAGGCGTGGGTCATGGTGACGATGATGTTCTCGGCACCGGCGACCAGGTCCATGGCGCCGCCCATGCCCTTGACCAGTTTGCCAGGGATCATCCACGAGGCGATGTTGCCTTCCACATCCACTTCGAAAGCACCCAGTACGGTCAGGTCGACGTGGCCGCCACGGATCATGGCGAACGATTGCGCCGAGTCGAAGATCGACGCGCCACGGCGGGCGGTGACGGTCTGCTTGCCGGCGTTGATCATGTCGGCATCGAGGGTGCTTTCGGTGGGGAATTCGCCCATGCCGAGCAAGCCGTTTTCGGACTGCAGCATCACGTCCATGTCGGCCGGTACATAGTTGGCCACCAGGGTCGGGATGCCAATGCCGAGGTTGACGTAGTAGCCGTCCTTCAGTTCACGGGCGACGCGTTGCGCCATCTGTTCGCGGGTCAATGCCATGGTCAGGATCTCTTTGTTGTTCTGATGGACGGCGCTCAGGCCTTGACGGTGCGCTTTTCGATGCGTTTTTCGAAGGTGCCGACGATCACCCGGTCGACATAGATGCCCGGGGTGTGGATTTCGCTGGGCAGCAGCACGCCAGGCTCGACGATTTCTTCCACTTCGACCACGGTGATCTTGCCAGCGGTGGCCGCCAGCGGGTTGAAGTTCTGCGCGGTGTTGCGGTACACCACGTTGCCGTAGTGGTCGGCCTTCCAGCCCTTGACGATGGCGAAGTCGCCGGTGATGGACTCTTCGAGGATGTACTTGCGGCCCTTGAACTCGCGCACTTCCTTGCCGTCGGCAACCGGGGTGCCGTAACCGGTCGCGGTAAAGAAGGCCGGGATACCGGCACCGCCGGCGCGCATCTTCTCGGCCAGGGTGCCTTGCGGGGTCAGTTCGACTTCCAGCTCGCCACTGAGCAACTGGCGTTCGAATTCGGCGTTCTCGCCAACGTAGGAGGCAATCATCTTGCGGATCTGCCGGTCTTCCAGCAGCACGCCCAGGCCGAAGCCGTCGACACCGCAGTTGTTGGAGACCACGGTCAGGCCCTTGACGCCAAGGCGCTTGATTTCGGCAATCAGGTTTTCGGGGATACCACACAGGCCGAAGCCGCCGGCCAGTACCGTCATGTTGTCGGTCAGGCCTGCCAGGGCCTCTTCATAGGTTGCTACGCGCTTGTCCAGTCCGGCCATGCTGATCCGCCTTTTGTAGTTGTTGAACCGACGAGGCTGTCGGTGAGCGTGTGAAGCCATCTTCACCGCTGGCGACTGATTTGTTAATTTTGTTTTCATCATCGATTGATAACTTTTCCAAAACAGCGCGCGAGGCTGTCATGAACGTCAAGCAACTGCGTGCCTTCGTCACCGTCGCCAAGTACCAGAGCTTCGCCCAGGCCGGTGAACACTTGCATGTGTCGCAACCGGCCCTGAGCCTGACCATCAAGGCGCTGGAGGACAACCTCGGCGGCGCCCTGCTCACCCGCACCACCCGCAGCGTCAGCCTGACTGCCGAGGGCGAGGTGTTGCTGCCGCTGGCCCGGCGCCTGCTGGCCGACTGGGACGACACCGAAGAGATGCTGCGCCAGCGCTTCACCCTGCAGCTTGGCCGCGTCTCGGTGGCGGCGATGCCAGCCTTTGCCGGCAACCTGCTGCCACAATCGCTCAAGGTGTTCCGCCAGCGTTATCCCAAGGTCAACGTCACGGTGCACGACGTGATCAACGAACAAGTGCTGGAACTGGTGCGCCATCGCCGCGTCGAACTGGGCATCGGTTTCGAGCCGGATAACAGCGAAGGCCTGAATTTCCACCCGCTATACATGGACCGCTTCGTCGCCGTGGTGCCGGCAGACTCGCCACTGGCCTTGCAGGCCGAGGTCACCTGGGCGCAGTTGCTGGCCGAAGACTTCATTGCCTTGCAACGCCCGTCGGCAGTGCGTCTGCTGCTGGAGCAGAACGTCGCGGCGCGCCACGGCAAGCTGGCGGTGGCCTTTGAAAGCCACCAGCTTTCGACCATCGGTCGCATGGTTGCCAGTGGCCTTGGCGTGAGCGCTGTGCCTGCGCTGTGCATCAACCAGATGCAGGAACTCGGCGCACGTTGCGTGACACTGGTAGAACCCACGGTCGAACGGCGCATCAGCGTGATCGCCCTGGCCGATCACAAGCTTTCCACTGCAGCCCAGGCGCTGCTCGACGTATTGCTTTCCCATACCCAGACTCCGGAGGTGACATGCGTTACGTGAAACTGGCAGGTTGCAGCGTGCCGGCCATTGGCCAGGGTACCTGGTACATGGGCGAAGACCCGGCGCACAGGGCCGCCGAAGTGGCGGCCTTGCGACAAGGCATCGAACAGGGCCTGACCCTGATCGACACCGCCGAGATGTATGCCGAGGGCGGCGCCGAAGCCGTGGTCGGCCAAGCCATTGCCGGGCGCCGTGACCAGGTGTTTCTGGTCAGCAAGGTCTATCCGCACAACGCCAGCCGCCGCGGTGTGGCTGAAGCCTGCGAGCGCAGCCTCAAGCGCCTGGGCAGCGATAAGATCGACCTGTATCTGTTGCACTGGCGCGGCCAGTATCCGCTGGAGGAAACGGTCGAAGCCTTCGAGCGCTTGCGCGAGCAAGGCAAGATCGGCCGCTGGGGGGTGTCCAACTTCGATGTCGACGACCTGCGCGAACTGCACAACCCGGATTGCGCCACCAATCAGGTGTTGTACAACCCGGCGCAGCGGGGTATCGAGTTCGACCTGTTGCCGTGGAGCCGCCAGCGCCGCTTGCCGACCATGGCCTATTGCCCGCTGGCCCAGGCCGGGCGGCTGTTGCAGCACCCGGTGCTGAGCGAAATCGCCGAGCGCCATGGCGCAACGCCGGCGCAGGTCAGCCTGGCCTGGGTGACACGGGAGAATGATGTGATTGCCATTCCCAAGGCGGTGTCGTCGGAACATGTGCGGCTGAATGCAGCTGCGGGGGCGTTGACCTTGACCAGCGAGGACTTGCGGGCGATCGACCGCGCTTTCCCGGCACCGACGCGCAAGCAGCATCTGGCGATGGTCTGACGGACACCATTCACGTCAGTGGAAGTCCCGGCTCTTGACATCCAGCCCTTGCAGCAAAGGGCTGATGTCTTCCAGGCGCCGGGCAATCAGATGCCGCACCCCGTTGTCCTGCTCAAGCCGCCCACTCACCTTGAGCAACTGCGCCCCCACCAGCGCCCGCCGCTGCCGCTCGGCCAGGTCACGCCAGACCACCACGTTGACCATGCCGAACTCATCCTCCAGCGTAACGAATGTCACCCCGCTGGCGGTCTGCGGCCGCTGCCGCCCCACCACCAGCCCGGCCACGGCAATCGCATCGCCATGCTCGAGCCCCGCCAGCTCGCCGCAACTGCGACACCCCAACGCCCGCAGCCGTGAGCGCAACAGCCTGAGCGGATGCGGGCCCAAGGTGGTCCCCAAGGTGGTGTAGTCAGCAACCAGGTCTTCGCCGACCGTGGGAGCGGGCAATGCTACCTGTACTTCCGGCACTGCCTGCACCTCGGCGAACAGCGGCAACTGCGCCTGCACCGCCGCCACCTGCCAGCGCGCCTGGTGACGGTCGCGGGCCAGGGCTCGCAGTGCCCCCGCATCGGCCAGCCGGGCGCGGGCACGGCTGTCGAGCCCTGCGCGCAGGCACACGTCTTCGACATCCCGCCAGGGGCGTTGCGCCCTCGCCTGCTCCAGCCGGCGGGCATCCGCCTCGCTGAAACCACGGATCTGTCGCAGTCCTAGGCGAATGGCCAGGACCCCGTGCTGATCGGGCTCCAGCGTGCAGTCCCATTGGCTATGGAACACATCCACCGGACGTACTTCGATGCCTTGTCGCCGCGCCTCCTGCAGCAGCTGATCCGGGCTGTAGAAGCCCATCGGCCAACTGTTGACCAGGGCACAGGTGAAGATCGCCGGTTCATGGCACTTGAGCCAGCTGCTGGCATAGCACAGCAAGGCGAAGCTGGCCGCGTGCGATTCAGGGAAGCCGTAACTGCCAAAGCCTTTGATCTGTTCGAAGATGCGCTCGGCGAACGCCAGGTCGTAGCCGTTGCGCAGCATGCCCTCCACCAGCCGCTGGCGATGGGGCTCGAGCCCGCCATGGCGCTTCCAGGCCGCCATGCTGCGGCGCAGCTGGTCGGCCTCGCCGGGGCTGTAGTCGGCAGCGACCATGGCCAGCTCCATCACCTGTTCCTGGAACAACGGTACGCCCAGGGTGCGCTCGAAGACTTCCTTGAGCTTTGCCGAGGGGTAGGTCACAGGCTCCTGCTTGAGGCGCCGGCGCAGGTAAGGGTGAACCATGTCCCCCTGGATTGGCCCGGGGCGCACGATGGCGACCTCGATCACCAGGTCATAGAAGGTCTCGGGCTTGAGCCGCGGCAGCATGGCCATCTGTGCCCGCGACTCGATCTGGAACACGCCCATGGTTTCGGCGCGGCTGATCATCGCATAGGTCGCCGGGTCTTCGCCGGGGATGGTCGCCAGGGTCAGCTGCCGACCGCGGTGCCGCTGCAGCAGGTCGAAACAGCGGCGCAGGGCGCTGAGCATGCCCAGGGCCAGGACATCGACCTTGAGCAGGCCGACCATGTCAAGGTCGTCCTTGTCCCACTGGATCACCGTGCGCTCGGCCATGGCGGCGTTTTCCACCGGCACCAGGTGGGCCAGCGGCTGTTCGGAAATGACGAAGCCACCCGGGTGCTGGGACAGGTGGCGCGGAAAGCCGATCAGTTCACCGGCCAGCACCAGAATGCGCCGCAGTGAAGGGCTGCCGGGCTCGAAACCGGCCTCGGCCAGCCGTTGCTCGTCCGGGATACGGTCGCTCCAGCGGCCGCAGCACTTGGCCAGGGCATCCACCTGGTCGGCCGGCAGGCCCAGCACCCTGGCCACATCGCGAACAGCACCGGCAGCATGGTAGGTATTGACCACGGCGGTCAGCGCAGCGCGATGCCGGCCGTAACGGCGGAACACGTACTGGATCACCTCTTCGCGCCGGTCATGTTCGAAGTCCACGTCGATATCTGGAGGCTCGTTGCGCTCGCGCGACAAGAAGCGCTCGAACAACAGCCGATGTTCCATCGGGTCAAGCTCGGTGATGCCCAATACGAAGCACACCACCGAGTTGGCTGCCGAGCCACGGCCCTGGCAGAGAATATGCTGGCTGCGGGCAAAGGCGACGATGTCGTGCACGGTCAGGAAATAGCTTTCGTAGCCCAGTTCCTCGATCAGCGTCAGTTCCTTTTCCAGCACCGCACGGACCTGGCAGCTCGGCCCTGACGGCCAGCGCTGCGGCAAGCCCCGCTCGCACAATGCGCGCAGCCAGCTGGCGGGTGTCTGGCCCTCGGGCACCAGTTCGCGTGGGTACTGGTAGCGCAGTTCGGCCAGGTCGAACTGGCAACGTTCGGCGATGGTCAGGCTTTCGGCCAGCAGATCTGCCGGGTACAGCTCGCCCAGCTGCTCCAGCGAACGCAGGTGACGCTCGCCATTGGCGAACAGGTGGCGCCCTGCCTCGGCCACGTTGCAGTGATGGCGAATGGCGGTCATGCAGTCCTGCAGGGCGCGCCGGCCCCGCACGTGCATATGCACGTCACCACAGGCCACAGCGCGGACTCCCAGCTGCACCGCCCGTTCACGCAAGCGGGACAGGCGCCGGGCATCATCGCTGCCCCGGTGCAGGTGCACGCCCAGCCACAGGCGCTCGGCGAACATCTCGCACAGCCATCGGCCTGCCGCCTGATCGTCGGCATCATCGGCGATCCACAGCGCCAGCAACCCTTCGTGGTGTAGCGCAAGATCGTCAGCGAACAATTGGTAGCCACCCTTTTCAGCCCGCCGTCGGGCACGGGTGATCAAGGCACAGAGGTTCTGGTAACCCGTGAGGTTCTGCGCCAGCAACACCAGTTTGGGGCCATCCTGCAGGCGCACTTCGCTGCCGACGATCAGGCGCATCTGCTGGTCTTTGGCAGCTTGCCAGGCGCGCACGATACCGGCCAGGGTGCACTCGTCGGTGATCGCCAGCGCCTGGTAACCCTGCTCGCGGGCGCGGCGGAACAGCTCTTCGGCGCTGGACGCACCGCGCTGAAAACTGAAGTTGGACAGGCAATGCAACTCGGCGTAGCCCGGAGTACTCATGCGAACCAGCCCTGCAGCCACAGCGGGCCGGGTTGAGCCAGGTCGCGATAGGCCCAGCCACGCAGGCCATCGCGGGTTTCGATGCGGTAGTAGTCACGGCGTACGTCGCCGCCGTCCCACCAACCTGACTCGATCCGTTCGGCCGGGCCCAGCAGCTTGCGGTCAGCCGTATCCAAGGCCTGCGGTGTGGGCAACAACCAGCCTGGGCGGCTACCCGGCATCACCGGCAGGTTACCCTGGGCGCCCTGCTCCGCCTGCTGCCAGGCGCACTCGGGGCGGTGGTCAGCCTCGGCACGCAACCCATTGACGGCTTCATCACCGAGGCGAGCGCGCAGGCGTTCGCGCAGTTGCTCCCAGGGCTGGGCCTGCTTGGCGCGGGGGTCGAACAGTGCCTGATGCTGGGGCACGAAGGCAGGCAGGTCATCGGCGACCAGCCGCAGGTTGCGCACCGGTGCCGGGATGCGCAGCGGCTCAAGGCGCCCGCGGGCCAGTTCGAACAGCAGGCCGGCATCCCGCTCGGCAGACAGCAGCCCAACGTGCAGCAGGGTGTCCGGCCCCTCGACGTGCTCTAGGTGCAGGCTGAAGCGCTGCACGCCGCAGTCGCGCCCGGCCAGGAAGGCCGCCAGGTCATTGAGCATGCGCCGCAACGGGAACAGCAAGGCCTGATGTGATTCAACGTCGAAGTTCAGTTCCAGGCGCGATTCGAAGCGGTCCGGCGGCTGATAGAAGTCCAACCCCATGGAGCGCAGCCCGAGCAATCGGTCCAGGTGCAACTGCACATCGGCGGAAAACCGCCTGGCCAGCGCATCGCGCGGCAAGGCCAGCACTTGGCCCAACTGGCGCAGGCCCATGCGCGCAAAGGCCTGGGCAGCGTCCGCTGGCAACCCCACCCGGTCGACAGGCATGCGCGCCAGTGCCGACCGGGTTTGCTCGGCGCAGGTCAAAGCCAAGCCATCATGGCCGTTGGCAAGCATGCGAGCCGCGACCGGGTTGGTCGCGAGCACGATGCGCTGGCGCAAGCCCAGGGCAGTCAGCTCTTCGCGCAAGCGGGCCTCGAACAGTGGCCATGGGCCGAACAGCTGCAAGCTGGAGCCGACTTCAAGCAGCAAGGCGCGCGGGTAATGCAGACTGACCTGGGCACTGAACCGGTAGGCCCAGGCCGCGAGCAATTGCTGCAACCGCTCGATGCGGGCCGGGTCGGCCTCGACACAGTGGAAGCCATCGGCCAGGGCCCGCGCTGCCGTCAGCGTCTGCCCCGCCCGCAGGCCAAGCGCCGCCGCCGCCGGGGTGACGGCTTGCAGCAGGCGACGCTGAACAGGGCCGCCGATCAGCACCAGTGGCGTATCGGCGTCGTCCCGTTCGCGCAGGATCGAGTCCAGCGCCAGCTGGGGCAGGAGGATGCAGGCCCAGAGCATGCTGCATCAGCCCCGCCCTGGGCAGGCGATGGGCACGGCCGGGGGCATGCCGCCACGGCACTTGAGTACACGCCATTGTGCCGGGCGCGTATCCACGGCAATACGCAGCGCAGCGGGCGACGGGTTGTGCGCCGCTTGTTGCGGCCGACAGGCAAAGGCAAGTGCCTGCCCTGTCTCGGCGGCCACCTGCAGGCGGCGCAAGGCGCGGTCATCGGCGCGCTCCGGCCAGCACAGCACTGCCGCGCAGCTGCCGGAGCGCAAGCACTGTTCGGCCGCCCACAAGGCATCGGCCTGACCGGCATCGACCTGCACCAGCCAGCGCAGGTCTACACCTGCTGCCTGCCAGGCCGGTGCATAGGGAATGAACGGCGGCGCCACCAACACCACCCGCCCGCCCTCAGCCGTCAGGCGTGACAGGGCTGGCCAGAGCAGCTGCAACTCGCCGCAGCCCGGGCTGGCCAGAAGCAGCTCGCTGAGGGCTGCGGCTGGCCAGCCGCCATCGGGCAGGCACTGATCGAGCAGCGCATGGCCGGTGGGCTGCAAACCGGCCGGGCGCACCTGGCCCTGCCGCCCACGCCAGACCTGGCGCTGGTCGAGCAGCCGATCGAGATCGACCACCGCGCCCATCAGTCGCGCCTCAACAGGCCACAGAACACGCCTTCGATGAAGAACTCGCGCTCAGGCCCCACATCGATTGGCGCATAAGCCGGGTTGCGCGGCAACAGCCGGTAACCGCCGGGCTGGCGCTGCAGGCGCTTGATGGTCACCTCGCCGTCCAGCCGCGCAACCACGATCTGGCCATCACGTGCCTCGCCCTGCTGGAGGATGCCGACCAGGTCACCGTCGAAGATGCCGTCCTCGATCATCGAATCGCCGCGCACCCTGAGCAGGTAATCTGGCGTACGGCGAAACAGGCTGGGGTCGAGCAGCAGTTGTTCGTGAATGCCCAGGTCCGGGCCGATCGGCGCGCCGGCAGCCACTTGCCCGAGCACGGGGATTTCGAGGATTTCCGGCCGGCGCAAGGGCTCGGCCAGGCGAATGCCCCGCGCCTGGTTGGGGGTGACTTCGATGTAGCCGGCCTGGCACAACGCGGTGATGTGTTTGCGCGCGACGCTACGCGAGGCAAAACCGAAGCGGCTGGCGATATCCGCCAGGCTCGGTGGCTGGCCGTGGTCGGCAATGCGCTCGCGAATGAAATCGAGGATTGCACGGCGTTTTGGGGTGAGATTGTCCATGGAGCACATTTGTACTCTTTTCGATGTGCGCTGAACAGCCCCCTTTGTCGTCAGGTTTGGTTATCATCCCCTGGCGTTTGTTCTTCAATCCCTGGATACCTGATGCTGACTGCCCTGCTGTTCGATCTCGATGGCACCTTGACCGACACCGATACCCTGCACTTGCAAGCCTTCCGTCAACTGCTGCACGACCATGACGGCCGCGAGCTGACCCAGGAACAATTCGATGCCCAGGTCAGCGGCCGAGCCAATGGCGAACTGTTTGCCGAACTGTTTCCACTTGCTGGTGCGTCCGAGCGCCAGGCGCTGGCCGACCGCAAGGAAGCGCTTTTCCGCGACCTGTCACCGGCGTTGCAACCCATGCCCGGCCTGCTGCGGCTGATGGACCATGCGCGGGCCTGGAACATCGGCATGTGCGTGGTGACCAATGCACCGCGGCTGAATGCCGAGCATATGCTCGCGGCCATGGGGCTTGACGATCGTTTCGAACATGTGTTGGTGGCCGAGGAGCTGGAGCGGCCGAAGCCGGATCCGCTGCCTTATCTGACCGGGCTGCAGCGCCTGGAAGCGGTGGCTGGCGAGGCGCTGGCGTTCGAGGATTCGTTGCCGGGGGTGACGGCTGCGAGTAGGGCCGGGATCTTTACCGTGGGGGTTGCCACGACGCAGACGCCGGAGCGATTGCTGGCTGCAGGGGCCAGGCTGGTGGTGAAGGATTTCAATGATCCAGCGCTGTGGGAGTTGATCGAGACCATCCACGGCTGAAGGCCACCAGGCGCCCGCCGCGAGGCATTCAGCGCCTGTGAGGTCGAGCGCCGCGCGGGCGGCGCTCGACCTCACAGGCGCCACACATCTAAAGCCAAGCACACCTAACCACTCATCGCCCATCCGCCCTGCCTGTCGATTCCCCGCCCCCTCAAATCGACCAAAAGCTGAATCCCCCAAGCGGAGTCAGCACCATGAGCCCCCCCGATCAGAAACACCCGGTCACCTCACGCGAGCAATGGCTGGCCGCCCGCCGCCAACTGTGGCTGCACGAAAAAGCCTTCACCCACCAACGCGACGAACTGGCCGCTGCCCGCCGTGCCCTGCCCTGGGTCAAGGTCGAACAGCCCTATCGCTTCCACGGCCCGGACGGCGAACTGAGCCTGGCCGACCTGTTTGCCGGGCGCAGCCAGCTGCTGGTCTACCACTTCATGTTTGCCGAGGGCTGGAGCGAAGGCTGCCCTGGCTGCTCGTTCCTTGCCGATCATTTCGATGGCGCCAACCTGCACCTGGCCCATCACGACGTCTCGCTGGTCGCCATATCCCGTGCGCCCTACCCCGAATTCCAGGCTTTCCGCCGGCGCATGGGCTGGCGCTTCCCCTGGTATTCATCCCACGGCAGCAGTTTCAACGAAGACTTCGGCGTCAGCGTCGGCACCGAGGGCCAACGCCAGTACAACTACGCGCCGTACACCGGCAATGAGGCCGAGCTGCCGGGCCTGAGCGCGTTCTACAAGGACCCGGATGGCACGCTCTACCATACCTACTCCACCTACGCCCGTGGCCTGGACATCCTGGTCAACACCTACAACTTCCTCGACATCGCGCCGCTGGGGCGCAACGAGGCCGGGACCATGGACTGGGTACGGCACCACGATCGCTACGAGGGCCAGCCCGGCAAGCCCCATTGCTGCCATGAGTGACCCGTCGCCCAAGTGCCGCCTGCCGCAAGGTGGCGGCACTTGGGGCAGCAACCGGGCAGAAACCGGCCATACTTGAGCCCGTCACCCTTCCGGACAGGCCCACCATGCCCAAGCGCTTGCCCATGATCGACCTGCGAACCCTGGTACTCGGCATCGTCGTGCTGGCCTGCCTGGCGACGCTGGGCAATGCCCTGTATGTCGCCTACCGGGTGCAGCACAACACCTTGGTGCAATTCTCCCTGCGGGCCAACCAGGCCTACGCCAGCAAGGTGGCCTCGAGCATCACCGAGTTCCTGCGCTCGGCCCGCAGCCACCTGACCTACAGCGCCCAGCAACTGGCCAGCAACCTGGAAGACCCGGCATTGCTGGACGCCGAAGCCAAGCGCCTGCAAGCCCAGGATGATGACTTCAATTCCATCGTCATCGTCGATGCGCAGGGGCAAGTGCGGGTGGCCTACCCGGATATTCGCCAGATCGCCAGCCACCGCCAGCGCGCCTCGGAAATCCAGCAGGCCATCGATGCCCGCAAGCCGCGGGTCAGCCCTGCGTATACCTCGCGGGGTGGCGAGCTGGTGGTGTTCGTCTCGGAGCCGATCTTCGCCGCGGATGGCCGCTATCTGGGCCTTGTCGGTGGCTCGGTGTTTCTCAAGAAAGAAAGCGAACTGCACACGGTGATCGGCCAGCACTACCAACATGACGGCACGTTTGCCTTCGTCGCCGACGCCAACGAACGCCTGCTGTACCACCCTGACCATGAACGCATCGGCGCCCTGGCCACCGGCAGCCCGACCATCGAGGCAGCCCTGCGCGGCGAGACCGGCAACCTCGATGCACCCAACTACATCGGCATTCCCATGCTCGCCGGCTTCGCCCCGGTGCCTGACACGCACTGGGCAGTCGTCGCCCAGCAGCCACGCGAACTGGCGCTGGCCCCGCTGCATGAATTGATGCGCAAAGTACTGTTGTACATTATTCCGGCCAGCCTGATCGGCTTTCTCCTGTTGTTGTGGCTGACCTACTGGCTGATCAAGCCGCTGCGCCAGTTGGCACACGGCGCCACGCACCTTTCAGCCAGCGAAACCGCCAATGAACTGCACGGCATCGACGCCTGGTATGCCGAAGCCGCCGCCATCCGCCGCGCGCTGATCACCGCCGAACGCCTGTTGCAGGAAAAGTTCGGCAAACTGCGCCAGGAAGCCCAGAGCGATGCCCTTACCGGCCTGGCCAACCGCCGGGCGCTGCAACTGGCACTGGATGCCTTGATGGAAAGCGAACGGGCCTATGCCGTGCTGGCCCTGGACATCGATTTCTTCAAACGGGTCAATGACACCTATGGGCATGACGCCGGCGATGACGTGCTCAAGCACCTGGGGGAAGTGCTGCGGCAGAATTCCCGCCTGCATGACCTGCCTTGCCGGGTAGGCGGCGAGGAGTTCACCATGCTGTTGCCCGATACCACCCTGGCCGATGCCCGGCGTATCGCCGAGCGCATCCGTGAGGCGGTCGAGCAGGCCGACACGCCCCACTGCGGCAAGCTCACCCTGTCGGTCGGTGTGGCCTGCCGCCAGCCCGACACCGAACTGGCCGAGACCCTGCTCAAGCAGGCCGACGAGATGCTGTACAAGGCCAAGCAGAATGGCCGCAACCGCGTCGAGGTGCTGGACTTCAGCCCCTCACACCCAGCATCCCCCGCTCCACGATGAAGTCGATCACGGCTTGCAGGCCTTCGCCTTTCTTGAGGTTACTGAACGTCCACGGGCGCTGCGGGCGCATACGCTGGGTGTCACGCTCCATCACCTCCAGCGAAGCCCCCACGTAAGGCGCCAGGTCGGTCTTGTTGATCACCAGGAAATCCGACTTGGTGATGCCAGGCCCCCCCTTGCGCGGGATCTTCTCGCCTTCGGCCACGTCGATCACATAGATGGTCAGGTCGGCCAGTTCAGGGCTGAAGGTGGCACTGAGGTTGTCACCACCGCTCTCGACGAAGATGACTTCAAGGTTGCCGAACTTGCGCGCCAACGCTTCGACGGCAGCCAGGTTCATCGAGGCATCTTCGCGGATGGCGGTGTGCGGGCAGCCACCGGTCTCGACGCCGACGATACGTTCAGGCTCCAGGGCACCGGCTTCGGTAAGGATGCGCTGGTCTTCCTTGGTGTAGATGTCATTGGTGACCACGGCGATCTGATAGTGATCGCGCATGGCCTTGCACAGGCATTCGAGCAGCGCGGTCTTGCCAGAGCCGACCGGGCCGCCGACACCGACGCGCAGGGGTTGCTGATAGCTTTGCATGTAGGCAGTCCTCAGGAACGGAACAAACGGGTGTATTGGGTTTCGTGACGCGAAGATGCGATTGCCAGCAGCGGCAGGCCGCCGCCGAGCTGGTCATCGGCCAAGGCCAGGGCCTGGTCCAGTACGCCGGGCAGTTCGCCCCCCAGGTCGCGCAGCAGGGTCTGCGCCGCCTGCTGGCCGAACGGCACCAGCTTGACCCCGGCCATCACCGCGCCTTCGAGCCAGGCGAAGGCATGGCCGAGGGCCAACTGACGCAGCGGGATCTGCCAGTGGGCGGCCAGCCAGGCCATGCCGCCAAGCTGGCTGAGTTCAAGGCTGGCGCGCCAGGCCGGGCCCTGGCCCAGCTGCCAGCCATCGAGCAGGCGTGCCAGGGCCGAGCCACGCTGCTGTTCTTCCAGGCGCAGTTCGGCGGTTTCGCGGTTGGCCAGCAGGAACCTGCTCCAGTGCGCAAAGGCCTCTGCATCGCCTGCCTCGCAGGCGCGATACAGGCGCGCCAGCACCGGCCAATCCAGACAAGCCAGGGTGTCGTGCAGCTGCTCCCGTTGCCAGGCGCTGAAGCTGGCAGTGTCACGCACCCAGCCAGCCTCCACGGCCCACTCCAACCCTTGCGAGTAGGTGAAGCCACCCACCGGCAGGCCAGGGCTGGCCAGCTGCAGCAGACGCAGCAGTGCCAGGTCGCTGTTCATCAACCGGCCAGCACCAGCGCGGCGCCAGCCAGCATGCCGCCACCGAAGGCCTTCTGCAGGCCGCTATGACGGCGCAGCAGGCATCCGACGCCGAAGCCGACGGCCAGCAGCAGGCCGCTGACCGTGACGAAGCCAGCGCTGAACATCCAGAAAGCGCTTGGCGTGGCTTCCACGCCGTGCGCCCAGCCGTGGAACAAGGCAAACACCGGCATGGCCAGGGCCAGCAGCAACTGACGGCGCGGCAGCAGCACGGCAACGGCAGCCACCAGCACCGACACGGCAATCATGCTTTCCATGCCCAGCACATCGCCGAACAGGTGGCCGCATACGGCACCTGCGAACATCGAGGCCAGGGTGGCCAGTGGCAGGGCGAGGTTGCGCCGGGTCAGCGCAGCCAGCACACCGGTACCCAGCAGCATCAGCAGGTGGTCAAGACCGGTCAGCGGGTGCAGCAAGCCATCCTGCAGCGGGTTGCCGTCGTGACCAGGGTGGGCGAAAGCTGGCAGTGCGACCATCAGCAGGGCAAGGGCGAAAGTCTTTTTCATGGTGGGCTCCTTGGATGAGGGATTCAGGAATGGGCTGGCAGGCGCACGAACGGATGGTCGTTGCCATGGCTGTGACTGTGGCTGTGCGGTGCGCTCTGGTAGGCGCCGGCTTCAGGCTCGAACGGTGCCTGCTCGGCCAGCACCGTCAGGCCCAGGCCACGCAGCATCTCGTCGAGCACATGATCGTGCTGGTAACGCAGCAGGCCTGGCTCGATCTGCAAGGGCACATGACGGTTACCCAGGTGATAGGCGGCACGGGCCAGCAGATGCGGGTCGTCGCAGCGCACCGTCGAAACCGCTTCAGGTGCAGCGAGGATGCGGATCACCTGGTTGCCTGCGGCATCGGCAAGCAGCTCGCCACCGCGCAGCAGGTGGCCACGTTCGAGCATCAGGCCGGCTTCGCGGCCGTCATCGAGGACCACGCGCAGGCGGCTCTTGATGCGGCTGTCGACGTCCAGGGTCACAGTACCGGTGACGCTCTCGGATGCCTCGATCCGACGGGTCAGGACAATCATCTTCACTCCTTCAGAACAGGAAATAACGCTGGGCCAGCGGCAGTTCGCTGGCCGGCTCGCACACCAGCAACTCGCCGTCGGCGCGTACCTGGTAGGTCTGCGAGTCGACTTCGATCACTGGCTGCAAGGTGTTGTGGACCATGTCGGCCTTGCGCACCCGGCGGCAGCCGTGGGCCACGCCGATCAGGCTCTGCAGCCCCAACTCCTGGTGCAGGCCACGGTCCATGGCGGCCTGGGGCAGGAAGGTCATGCGCGTGGCGTGACGGGCCGCACCCAGGCCACCGAACATCGGCCGGTAGTGCACTGGCTGCGGCGTTGGAATCGAACCGTTGATGTCGCCCATCGGCGCGGTGGCGATCATCCCGCCCTTGATCACCAAGGCCGGTTTGACCGCGAAGAACGCCGGCGACCAGAGCACCAGGTCAGCCAACTTGCCCACTTCCACCGAACCGACTTCATGGGCGATACCGTGGGTCAATGCCGGGTTGAGGGTGTACTTGGCGATGTAGCGCTTGACCCGGAAGTTGTCACTGTATGCGCTGTCCGGCGCCAGCGGGCCGCGACGCAGCTTCATCTGGTGCGCCACTTGCCAGGTGCGCAGCACCACTTCGCCGACCCGGCCCATGGCCTGGGAGTCGGACGAGGTCATGGCGAAGGCGCCCATGTCGTGGAGGATGTCTTCGGCGGCAATGGTCTCGCGGCGGATGCGCGACTCGGCAAAGGCCACGTCCTCGGCAATGCTCGGGTCCAGGTGGTGACAGACCATCAGCATGTCGAGGTGCTCGTCGACGGTGTTGACCGTGTACGGCAGGGTCGGGTTGGTCGAGGACGGCAGCACGTTGGCCTGCCCTGCTGCACGGATGATGTCCGGGGCGTGGCCGCCACCGGCACCTTCGGTATGGAAGGTATGGATGGTGCGGTCACCGATGGCAGCCAGGGTGTCTTCGATGCAGCCCGACTCGTTCAAGGTGTCGGTGTGGATCGCCACCTGGATATCCATCTCTTCGGCCACACCCAGGCAGCAATCGATGGCGGCCGGGGTCGAGCCCCAGTCCTCGTGCAGCTTCAGGCCCACGGCACCGGCGGCGATCTGCTCGCGCAGCGCTTCGGGGCGCGAGGCGTTGCCCTTGCCCAGCAGGCCGATGTTGATCGGCAGGCAATCGGCGGCCTGGAGCATCCGCGCCAGGTACCAGGGCCCGGGCGTGCAGGTGGTGGCATTGGTGCCGGTGGCCGGGCCGGTGCCGCCGCCAATGAAGGTGGTGACGCCACTGGTCAGCGCCTCATCGACCTGCTGCGGGCAGATGAAGTGAATGTGCGAATCGATGCCGCCGGCGGTGACGATCTTGCCCTCGGCGGCGATCACCTCGGTACCTGGGCCGACCGGCACGGTCACGCCCGGTTGCACGTCGGGATTGCCGGCCTTGCCGATGGCAGCGATGCGCCCGCGCTTGACGCCGATATCGGCCTTGACGATGCCCCAGTGATCAATGATCAGCGCATTGGTCAGCACCAGGTCCATGGCCTCGGCCGCGAGCATCTGGCCTTGGCCCATGCCGTCGCGGATGACCTTGCCGCCACCGAACTTGACCTCTTCGCCATAGACGGTAAAGTCCTTTTCGACCTCAACCCACAACGCGGTATCGGCCAGGCGAACGCGGTCGCCGACGGTGGGGCCGAACATGTCGGCGTAGGCCCGACGGGAAATACGGCTCATGCCTTACCCTCCAGTGCGCCATTGACCTTGCCCTGGAAGCCGTACACTTCACGCTTGCCGGCGTAGGCTACCAGCTGCACGGTGCGCGCCTGGCCCGGCTCGAAGCGTACGGCGGTGCCAGCCGGTATATCGAGGCGAAAACCACGGGTCGGTTCACGCTCGAACACCAGCGCATCGTTGACCTCGTAGAAGTGGTAGTGCGAACCGACCTGCACCGGCCGGTCACCATGGTTGGCCACGCTGACGCTGACCGTGTCACGGCCGACGTTGAGTTCGATGTCGCCAGCGGCGACCTGAATTTCACCTGGGATCATGCTGGGCTCCTGCTGCAGGTCAGACGATAGGGTCGTGCACGGTCACCAGCTTGGTGCCGTCGGGGAAGGTCGCCTCGACCTGCACGTCATGCAGCATCTCGGCGACGCCCTCCATGACCTGCTCGCGGCCAATCACTTCGCGGCCCAGGCTCATCAGCTCGGCCACCGTGCGGCCATCGCGGGCGCCTTCGAGCACCGCAGCGCTGATCAGCGCCACCGCCTCCGGGTAGTTGAGCTTCAGGCCACGGGCCAGCCGCCGTTCGGCCAGCAGCGCGGCGGTGAACAACAGCAGTTTGTCTTTCTCTCTCGGGGTCAGCTCCATGGCGCTCTCTCAAGTGGCCCAGATGCGCGGCGGGCATGCAGCCAGGCCGAGAACGGCCGGGCGCAGGGCATGCCAGAGGCGCTGCAGGGTGTGTTGCAGGTGTTGGTTGTCGTGATCGAGCAGGCGGACCACCAACAGCGAACCGAGCAAGGTGGCGCCTGCGGGGGTATCCAGTTCATCGAGCAGCGCGCGCACCTGCTCCAGCACGGCCGGGGTCGCAGGCGCTGCGCAGAAGGTGGCGACCAGCGGGTGGCCGCCGACCTTGGCCAGTTGCCCGCCGGCAATGCGCAGCCGCTCGTGCAGGCCGGGGTCGCCGGGCAGCTCGATGCACAGGCGGCTGTCCAGTGCACCCTGCTCGAAACGCTCGTTCATCACCGGCCGGCCCAGGCACAGGGTTTCCCAGGCCAACAGCTTCGCCCCCGGTTCCAGGGTGAAGCGGCTGTCGAGGCTGGCGCGGGCGCCGTTGAACAAGATGCTGTCCTGCGGCAGCCATTCCAGCGTGCTGCCGGCCTGCAGGTGGAAGCGCTGGGCCAGCCGGGCGGTGGGGCCGATGCTGCGGTAGAACTTGCTGGCACCCGGCATGGTCAGCAACGCATGGCTGCCCGGCTCGAGGTGGATATCCAGCTCCAGCCGGTCACCGGCAACGATGCCGCCGGGCGGGTGCAACACATACACGTGGCACGGTCCACCCTCTGGGTAGAACGGGCGCTGCACCAAAAGCGGGCCGAAATGCCGGCGCGCACCAATGCGGGTCACGCCATTGCGCTCGACGAAGCGCAACTGCAAGTGCGCGCTCCAGCCGGCGTCCTGCTCCGATGGTTCGATCTGCTCCGCGAGCGACATCCTGCGGCCCCTTGATATCCGTGGCCTGACGGCCGTTTTGAGGGTCATGCGTGGCCTTTTCGGGCAACCGCAGACTGACCACTCGATCAAATTTCGCTGGCTGGATATAGCAGGTTGCGGGCCAACTACGCAGGTGAATGAAGATGAAACCTTCACGGCGACGGCTCTGGCATGGGGCATATGGGGTTACATCGCACATTGCCGGGGCGGCACTTGGCCCTGTTTCGGTGCTGCGCTACAGTCTCTGTTTTACCTACGGCCAAGGAACCGCCATGCCCCTCGCCCCTGCCATTCCGGTCCTGCGGATTTTCTCGGTCGACAAGGCCAAGGAGTTTTATCTCGACTTCATGGGCTTTCAGCTCGACTGGGAGCACCGCTTCAGCCCGGACCTGCCGCTCTACGCGCAGATCCACCGGGACGGCCTGATCCTGCACCTGAGCGAGCACCACGGCGATGCCTGCCCAGGCTCGACCGTGTTCGCCCGCACTGAAGACCTGCGCGCACTGGAGCGGGAACTGCTGGACAAGAAGTACGGCTACGCCCGCCCCCAGGCCGAGCGGGTGGACTGGGGGTTGCAGATGCAGATTCGCGACCCGTTCGGCAACCTGTTGCGCTTCTGCCAGCAGATTGATGATGAGAGCGCTCAATGAAAGCCCTGAGAAAACGCGACCTGGCGCGCCTTGAGCGTGAGCTGGTCGCCTGCCTGACTGACGCTTGCGAAGCCGCCAAGGCAGAGATCGTAGGGTTCAGCTGGCTGACCCATCGGCTGGCCCCGGATGACTTTCCGGCTAGCTTGCGCATTACCTGGGTGTTCGAGCGTGAGGCCGAAAAAGCAGCAGCGTTGGCTGGGGAAACCATGGCACGCATGCTGGCGCTGACGACACAGGCGCTCGATGAGGCCGGTGTGAAGCTGGACCACGTTGCCTGGCATGTACGATTCGACAGTGAAGAGGCCTGTAATCGCAGCCATGCTGGCGATTGGAGTCGACGGCTTGCGGGTGCCAGCCGATAGAGGTTCAGCGCCTGTGAGATCGAGCGCCGCGCGGGCGGCGCTCGATCTCACAGGCCATGAAAAACCACCGTCATACACCTGCCAGCCCCCCAATTCGTGACTGACCGTTCCCGATCCGCGATGGATGTATTATCGTGGCGAGGTGCGCATATAACAGCAGCCCGAGCGATCGGGCACTTGCAAGACAATCGAGGGTGTCATGAGTAACGAAAGCATTAACTGGGACAAGCTGGGTTTCGACTACATCAAGACCGACAAGCGCTACCTGTCCGTATGGCGCAATGGTGAGTGGGACAAAGGCACCCTGACCGAAGACAACGTGCTGCACATCAGTGAAGGCTCCACCGCCCTGCACTATGGCCAGCAGTGCTTCGAAGGCCTCAAGGCCTACCGTTGCAAGGACGGCTCGATCAACCTGTTCCGCCCAGACCAGAACGCCGCCCGCATGCAGCGCAGCTGCGCGCGCCTGCTGATGCCGCAGGTGCCGACCGATGTCTTCATCGAAGCGTGCAAGCAAGTGGTCAAGGCCAACGAGAAGTTCGTCCCGCCGCACGGCAAAGGCGCCCTGTACCTGCGCCCGTTCGTCATCGGCACCGGCGACAACATTGGCGTGCGCACCGCCCCCGAGTTCATCTTCTCGATCTTCGCCATCCCGGTTGGCTCGTACTTCAAGGGCGGCATGAAACCGCACAACTTCCAGATCTCCAGCTTCGACCGTGCCGCCCCTCAGGGCACTGGCGCAGCCAAGGTCGGTGGCAACTACGCGGCCAGCCTGCAGCCAGGCGCCGAGGCCAAGAAGGCCAACTTCGCCGACGCCATCTACCTCGATCCGCTGACCCATACCAAGATCGAGGAAGTCGGTTCGGCCAACTTCTTCGGCATCACCGCCAACAACGAATTCGTCACCCCGAAATCGGCCTCGGTACTGCCAGGCATCACCCGCCTGTCGCTGATGGAACTGGCACAAGCGCGCCTGGGCCTGACCGTGATCGAAGGCGACGTCGAGATCAACAAGCTCGACCGCTTCGTCGAAGCCGGCGCTTGCGGTACCGCTGCGGTGATCACCCCGATCGGTGGTATCGAATACAACGGCAAGCTGCACGTGTTCCACGATCTGGAAAAGGTCGGCCCGGTCACCCAGAAGCTCTACAACGAGCTGACCGGCATCCAGAGCGGCGACGTCGAAGCGCCAGCCGGCTGGATCGTCAAGGTCGCCTGAGACGCTGCACCACGCTGATCGACGGGGCATGCCAGACACTGGCATGCCCCGTTTTGTTTTACCCGGCGTAGATGAATTTTTCTTAAATCGCCGTTTGGCTATTCTTTGGCACAATCAAGTCTCCAATAGACGCCCAGGAACGAGCATGCCACGCGTACTGACCATCGAAGACGACGCCGTCACCGGCCAGGAAATCGTCGCCGAACTCTCCAGCCACGGCCTGGAAGTGGATTGGGCCGACAACGGCCGCGAGGGCCTGGCCAAGGCCATCGCCGGCGGTTACGACCTGATCACCGTAGACCGGATGCTGCCCGAGGTCGATGGCCTGACGATCGTCACCACCCTGCGCAACCTGAAAATCACCACGCCGATCCTGATGATCAGCGCCCTGTCCGACGTGGATGAGCGCGTGCGCGGCCTGCGCGCCGGCGGCGACGACTACCTGACCAAGCCGTTCGCCTCCGACGAAATGGCGGCACGGGTCGAAGTGCTGTTGCGCCGCAACAGTGTACCGATGACCCAGACCCGCCTGCAGGTCGCGGACCTTCAGCTGGACCTGATCAGCCACGAAGCCCGCCGCGGCGAGCAGACCCTCAACCTGCTACCCACCGAGTACAAACTGCTGGAATACCTGATGCGCCACAGCGGCCAGGTGATCACGCGGATGATGATCTTCGAGGAAGTCTGGGGCTACCACTTCGACCCGGGCACCAACCTGATCGACGTGCACATCGGGCGCCTGCGCAAGAAAATCGACTCCCCCGGCCAGTCGCCGCTGATCCGTACGGTACGGGGCTCGGGCTATGCCATTGCTGAACCCGTCTAAGGGGTGGAGCTCGTCCACCAGCCGCCTGCTGGCGCTGTACAGTTTCCTCTTCGTGGCCTGGAGCAGCATCCTCATGGGGGTGCTGTATTTCGAGGTGTCCAGCTACCTGAACAAGCTGACCCGCCACTCGATGCTGCAGCGCCAGCACCTGTTCGCGCACATGAGCGGCAAGCAGCTCGACGATGCCCTGGTCGCCAGCCAGGCGTTCGAAGAACGCAGTTTCGATGCCTATGGCCTGTTCGACGCTCAGTTCAACCCCGTGGGCGGGCGGATTCGCGCGATCCCCCCGGACCTGGGCCTGGACGGCAAGGTGCACGAACTCAAGCGCTGCCTGGATGCCGATGACCCGCACATGCCACGTGACAGCTGCGATGCGGTGGCGATCAAGGTGCAGGATGGCCGTTGGCTGGTACTGTTCCGCGACAATGGCTCGCTGTTCGTGGTCACGCGCATCATCCTGCATGCCTTGCTGTGGGGCATCTCGCTGACCCTGATTCCGGGGTTTGCCGGCTGGTACCTGCTACGCCGCCGCCCGCTCAAGCGCATTCGTGCCATTCAGGCCCAGGCCGAGCTGATCGTCGCCGGCGACCTCACCCACCGCTTGCCACTGTCAGCGCGCCGCGATGAGCTGGACATGCTGGCCGATATCGTCAACGCCATGCTCGACCGCATCGAGCGGCTGATGCATGAAGTCAAAGGCGTCTGCGACAACATCGCCCACGACCTGCGCACGCCCCTTACCCGCTTGCGGGCCCAGCTTTACCGTATTCGTCAGCAAAGCGCGCACGATTCACCACAAGCCGAAGCGCTGGACCAGGCGATTGGTGAGACCGATACGTTGATGGCACGCTTTCGTGGCTTGCTGCGCATCAGCGAGCTGGAAGACCGCCAGCGCCGCGCCGGCTTCGTTCAGCTTGATCCGCACGACTTGCTGGTGGAACTGCACGACTTCTATCTGCCGCTGGCCGAAGATGGCGGCATTCGCCTCAACCTGGAACAGCCGGCCCAGTTACCGGCGCTGCACGGTGATCGCGAGTTGCTGTTCGAAGCACTGGCCAACCTGGTGGGCAATGCCATCAAGTTCACGCCCGAAGACGGCCGGGTTGCCATCAAGGCGACTGAGGATGAGCTGGGGGTGCACATTGCCGTCGAAGACAGCGGGCCGGGGATTCCCGAGGAGGAGCGCGCTGCGGTGCTGAAGCGGTTCTATCGCAGCGAGGAAGGCCACCGCCATTCCGGGTTCGGGCTGGGGTTGTCGATCGTTGCCGCGATCGTCGACCTGCACGGGTTCGGGCTGGAGATTGGCGAGAGCGAGCTGGGTGGGGCGAAACTGGTGTTGCACTGCCCTTTGGCCGGTTTGGCCAAGTAAAGCTGGGGCCGCTTTGCGGCCCATCGCGGCTAAAGCCGCTCCTACAGGGACTGCACAACGTTAGCATGCTGCGCGGTCCCTGTAGGAGCGGCTTTAGCCGCGATGGGCTGCAAAGCAGACCCCGTTACGCCGATCAGTCAGCCAGACGCCAGGTAGTAGCGCCCTTGCTGTCTTCCAGCACCACACCCATGGCCGTGATCTGGTCACGGATACGGTCGGACTCAGCCCAGTTCTTGTCCGCACGCGCCTGCAAACGCGCCTGGATCAAGGCTTCCACCTCCGCCGCATCGACCTTGCCTTCGGCGCCGGCACGCAGGAAATCATCGGCCTCCAGCTGCAGCACACCCAGCACATCGCCCAGCTCACGCAGGCGACCGGCCAGGCCCGCCGCCGCATCGACATCGCTGTCACGCAGGCGGTTGATCTCGCGCACCAGGTCAAACAGCACGGCGCACGCTTCCGGGGTACCGAAGTCGTCGTTCATCGCCACGCTGAAGCGCTCGACGAACGCCTCGCCACCCTTGGCGGCAACCCGCGGCAGGCCACGCAGCGCGTGGTAGAAGCGCTCCAGGGCGCCCTTGGCATCGCGCAGGCTGTCTTCGGAGTAGTTGATGGCGCTGCGGTAGTGGCTGGCCACCAGCAGGTAGCGCACCACCTCTGGGTGATACTTGTCGAGCACGTCGCGAATGGTGAAGAAGTTGTTCAGCGACTTGGACATCTTCTCGCCGTTGATACGGATCATGCCGCAGTGCATCCAGCTGTTGGCGTACTGCTTGCCAGTGGCCGCCTCGCTCTGCGCGATCTCGTTCTCGTGGTGCGGGAACTCCAGGTCGCTGCCACCGCCGTGGATGTCGAAGCTCTCACCCAGGCAGCAGGTGGACATCACCGAGCACTCGATGTGCCAGCCCGGACGGCCCGGGCCCCACGGCGAATCCCAGTACGGCTCGCCCGGCTTGACGCCTTTCCACAGAACGAAATCCAGTGGGTCCTGCTTGGCCTCGTCGACCTCGATGCGGGCACCGATGCGCAGGTCTTCGATCTTCTTGCGCGACAGCTTGCCGTAACCGGCGAACTTGCCGACCCGGTAGTACACGTCGCCGTTGCCGGGCGCGTAGGCGTAGCCCTTGTCGATCAAGGTCTGGATCATCGCGTGCATGCCGGCGATATGGTCGGTGGCACGCGGCTCCAGGTCCGGCTTGAGGATGTTCAGGCGGCGCTCGTCTTCGTGCATCGCGTCGATCATGCGCGCGGTCAGGGCATCGAACGCCTCGCCGTTTTCGTTGGCGCGGTTGATGATCTTGTCGTCGATGTCGGTGATGTTGCGCACGTAGGTCAGGTCGTAGCCGCTTTTACGCAGCCAGCGGGTCACCAGGTCGAACGCCACCATGCTGCGGCCATGGCCAAGGTGGCAGTAGTCGTACACGGTCATGCCGCACACGTACATGCGCACCTTGTTGCCATCGAGCGGCTTGAAGGCTTCCTTGGTCTTGCTCAGCGTGTTGTAGATGGTAAGCACGGCGGTTCCTTAGCTGCCCCAGGAGTCACGCAGGGTGACGGTGCGGTTGAACACCGGGCGACCCGGCTGGCTGTCCTTGAGGTCGGCGCAGAAGTAGCCTTCGCGCTCGAACTGGAAGCGGTCCTCAGGCTGCGCCTGGCCCAGCGATGGCTCGGCGCGGCAGCCTGTCAGCACTTGCAGCGAATCCGGGTTGATGTTGTCGAGGAAGCTGCCGCCGTCCTCGGTCTTTTCCGGGTTGGCGGAGCGGAACAGGCGGTCGTACAGGCGCACTTCGCACTCGACACTGCCTTCGGCCGGTACCCAGTGGATCACGCCCTTGACCTTGCGGCCTTCCGGGTTCTTGCCCAGGGTGTCCGGGTCGTACGAGCAGCGCAGCTCGACGATGTTGCCGTCGGCATCCTTGATCGCCTCGTCGGCGCGGATCACGTAGCTGCCGCGCAGGCGCACTTCACCGGCGGGCTCCAGGCGCTTGTAGCCCTTTGGCGGCTCTTCCATGAAGTCGTCGCGGTCGATGTACAGCTCGCGGGCGAACGGCAGCACGCGCACGCCCATGTCTTCCTTCGGGTGGCGCGGCAGTTCAAGCTGCTCGACCTGGCCTTGCGGATAGTTGGTGATGACCACCTTCAGCGGGCGCAGCACGCACATGGCGCGTGGCGCGGTGCGGTCGAGGTCGTCACGGATGCTGAATTCGAGCATCGACATGTCGACCACGCCGTCGGAACGGTTGGTACCGATCATTTCGCAGAAGTTGCGGATCGACGCCGGGGTATAGCCGCGGCGGCGGAAGCCCGACAGGGTCGACATGCGCGGGTCGTCCCAGGCACTGACGTGCTTTTCGTCGACCAGTTGCTTGAGCTTGCGCTTGGAGGTGATGGTGTAGTTCAGGTTCAGGCGGCTGAACTCGTACTGGCGCGGGTGCGCCGGGACCGGCAGGTTGTCGAGGAACCAGTCGTACAGCGGGCGGTGGCCTTCGAACTCGAGGGTGCAGATCGAGTGGGTGATGCCTTCGATGGCGTCCGACTGCCCGTGGGTGAAGTCATAGTTCGGGTAGATGCACCACTTGTCACCGGTCTGGTGGTGGTGGGCATGGCGGATGCGGTACAGGATCGGGTCGCGCAGGTTCATGTTCGGCGAAGCCATGTCGATCTTGGCACGCAGCACGCGCTCGCCATCCTTGAACTCGCCGGCCTTCATGCGCGCGAACAGGTCGAGGTTCTCCTCGACGCCGCGCTCGCGGAACGGGCTGTTCTTGCCGGGCTCGGTCAGGCTGCCACGGTATTCCTTGGCCTGATCAGGGGTCAGGTCGCAGACATAGGCCTTGCCACGCTTGATCAGCTCAACGGCCCAGTCGTGCAGCTGGTCGAAGTAGTCGGAGGCATAGCGCACCTCGCCGGCCCAGTCGAAGCCCAGCCATTTCACGTCGCGCTGGATGGCGTCGATGTATTCCTGGTCTTCCTTGGCCGGGTTGGTGTCATCGAAGCGCAGGTGGCAGACGCCGCCGAACTCCTTGGCCAGGCCGAAGTTGACACAGATCGACTTGGCGTGGCCGATGTGCAGGTAGCCATTGGGCTCCGGCGGGAAGCGGGTGACGATGCTGCTGTGCTTGCCCGAGTCCAGGTCGGCCTGGATGATCGGCCGCAGGAAGTTCGCAGGGACAGCGGGGGCGCCTTTGGCAGCGGCGTTGGGCGCGTTGTCGGCAGTGGGCTTGCTCATAGGATCCTTGAATGCACGTGTCCGGCCTGGGTAGGCCGATTGAATCAAAGGGCCTATCATAGCCGAAGCAGTCAAGCTGCTGACAGCCGGGCACCGACAAACTGGCGCGATTTATCGCGATCCGGGCAAAATGGCCGATGCGCACCATGAACCATGAACATGTGTCGCGGTTGCCCGATCCTGCGTCAGGTCATTGCACGCGCCCCGCGCACCCTATTTCCGAATGCCTTGAAAGAGCGAATTTCAGCATGTCCAAAGTCAAACTGAGCACCAACCACGGCGACATCGTTCTGCAACTGAACGCCGAAAAAGCGCCGCTGACCACCGAAAACTTCGTTCAGTACGTCAAGGACGGCCACTACGACGGCACCGTATTCCACCGCGTGATCAAGGGTTTCATGATCCAGGGCGGCGGTTTCGAAGCCGGCATGAACCAGAAGAAAACCCGCGCCAGCATCCAGAACGAAGCTGACAACGGCCTGAAGAACACCAAATACAGCATTGCCATGGCCCGCACCATGGAGCCGCACTCCGCCTCGGCGCAGTTTTTCATCAACGCCTCCGACAACGACTTCCTCAACCACAGCGGCAAGAACGTGCAGGGCTGGGGCTACGCGGTCTTCGGCGAAGTGATCGAAGGCCGTGAAGTGGTCGATGCCATCGAGAAGGTCGCCACCGGTTCCAAGGCTGGCCACCAGGATGTGCCAAAAGACGACGTGATCATCGAGAAAGCCGAGATCATTGAGTGATCCTGCTGATCTCCGATCTGCACTTGCAAGAAGAACGCCCGGACATCACCCGGGCGTTTCTTGATCTGCTCGACGGCCGCGCCCGTCACGCCAAGGCGTTGTACATCCTCGGTGATTTTTTTGAAGCGTGGATCGGCGACGACGCCATGACACCGTTCCAGCAGTCGATCTGCCAGGCCTTGCGCCAGCTCAGCGACAGCGGCACGGCGATCTACCTGATGCATGGCAACCGCGACTTCCTGATTGGCCAGGACTTCTGCACGGCCGCTGGCTGCACACTGCTGGCCGACCCAAGCGTGATCGAGCTGGGCGGTGAACCGGTGCTGCTGATGCATGGCGACACCCTGTGCACCCGCGACCTGGCCTACATGAAGATGCGCCGTTACCTGCGCAACCCGGTGAGCCTGTGGATCCTCCGGCACCTGCCGCTGGCCACCCGGCAGAAACTGGCGCGCAAGCTGCGCAGCGAAAGCCGTGCGCAGACGCGCATGAAGGCCACCGAGATCGTCGACGTCACGCCGGATGAAGTGCCGAAAGTGATGGCGGCGCACGGCGTACGCACGCTGGTGCATGGCCACACCCACCGGCCGGCGATTCACAAGCTGATGGTCGAAGGTGAACCGGCCCGGCGCATCGTGCTGGGGGATTGGGACCGACGGGGCTGGACCTTGCAGGTCGATGGGCAAGGCTTTGCCCTGGAGCCGTTCGAGTTCTCCTGACGGATTGAGTTGACTTCTTCGCGGGTAAACCCGCTCCCACAGCAATTGCACCGCCTGTAGCCTTGGTGCAGCCCTTGTGGGAGCGGGTTTACCCGCGAATAGGCCATGACAGGCTATCGCTTCAAGGCCGGCTGGCCACAGCCCCCTTGTCCCGCTCACTGATCACATACTGCCGATACTCCGGGTCCGCCTTGATCTGCGCCTCGGTAAACGGCAGCGCTGCCAGCTGCTTGGCCGAAAACGCCTTGGTCTGGTCGCTGAAGTGCGCCGAGCCGACTTCGCTGGACTGCGAGAACGCCAATAGCCCACGCGCCTGTGGCCCATCTTCAGTGAAACTCACCACCTGCAGGTAGCTGGTACCACTGACCACCAGCCGCTTGCCCGGCCCGTGCGGCACGCTGAACATCGCGTTATAAACCCCCAGCTGCTGCGGCCCCCCTGGTACAGGCGTGCCATCGGCGGCCTGCTGGATCTGCCCCCAGCGGCTGCCCTCCTCCACACCGGCCTTGGCCACTTGCTGCATCGATGCCAAGGCTGCTTCGCGCAACAGCTGGCGCACGGCCGCCTGCTCCACCGCCAGGCCACGCGGGGTGTGCTGCGGGTCTGCCGGGTCGAAGGCCACGCGCCAGCTTTGCGGCTGCTTGGCCATGGCCTCGACCATGTTCTGGAAATGCACCAGGCCGACACCACTGGTCAAATCGGCCTTGCCATTCCAGGCGGCGAGGCTGGCGCACACAGCCTGCAGGTCGGCTTCAGCCCCTTTGCACCACTGCAGCAGGTCGGGCAGCACCAGGCTGGCCAGGTAAACGTCGTCGTCCAGCACCATGCGCTGCAAGTCATCGACACCCAGCTTGGCGTTGCCTTGCAGGCGCTCGAGGGCAAAGCGGCCGCGCATGCCCAGTGGCTGGTCGCTGCGGCTGATCAACGGCGAGAAACCGGTCAACGGCTGGGCCGGGTTGGCCATCCAGGCTGGGTCGTTGGAGTTCTGCACGAAGTCGTTGCGCTCCAGGCTGGGCAGCATCCGCGCCGGGAAGATGCCAGGCTGCGCGGCCTGGGCATCGACCTTCCACTGGCAGGCGCTGCGCGACCCGTCCAGCACCACCAGAGGGCCTTGCACCGCCGCGTTGCTGCATTCGCTCAGCAGTTGCTGATCGACATAAGGCACCACGGACTGGTTCAGGTACAGCGCCGTGCCTGCGGCATCGACCGCCAGGGTGTTGACCCAGGGGATGCCCTGCAACTGTTCGATGGACCCCTTCAGGGCCTCCAGGCTGTCGGCAAGGTTGATGCGATACCACTGCTGCAGCACGCGCGTGTTGTCCAGGTTGGCATCGCGCAGGCTATAGGCTGCCTGGGTGTCCCAGTCCAGTCGCCCAGGCCACTGCACCACCGGCCCGAAACGGGAGCTGTAGACCTGGCGCTCGACCTGGCTGAGGGTGCCATCGGCGGCCTTGACCGTGACGCTCACGGTTTGCCGTGCCATCGGGATGGACTTGCCATCCTGCAGGTAATGGGTCGGATCCTTGGGGTCCAGCTGCAAGCGATACAGGGTGAAGTGCTTTGAGGTATCCACCGTGTGGGTCCAGGCCAGGTGGCGGTTGAAGCCGATGTTCACCACCGGCAGGCCAGGCAAAGCGGCCCCCATCACATCCAGCTTGCCTGGAATGGTCAGCTGCATCTGGTAAAAACGCATGCCACCCATCCACGGGAAGTGCGGGTTGGCCAGCAACAGGCCGCGGCCATTGGCCGAGCGTTGCGCCCCCACAGCCACCGCGTTGCTGCCGCGCTCGGAGGCGAAGCGCTGCTGCTGGGCCAGCGCCACGTCAAAGGCCGGGGTTGCTCGCTGGGCTGCCAGCCTGGGGGGCTGGGCGCCCGCCAGCGCTTCGGCGAACTGGCCCACGCCCCCTTCAGCCAGCAGGCGACGGGTCAGTTTGACCAGGTCCTGGCTGGTGATCGGGCGTACCCACTGGCCGTCGCCGCATTCGGCAGGCAGGCCTTGCTTGCGCCGCTCGGCCAAGGCGCGGTTGAAGCCGCTGGCATAACCCTCCAGCAATTCGCGCAGCTGCGCTGGCTGGGCCTGCATGAAGCCAGTGACTGCCGCCGGCGTGTTGAGCCAGCTGAAGAACAGGTCACTGGCGAGGTTGTCGCGTTGTTCGAGGGTCTTGGCCTGAGCGCCGAAATAGCGCGAGCGCTCACCGTTGACCGTCAGCACTTCATTGGCCAGCAAGCACAGGTTGTCCTGGGCATAGGCATAGCCAATGCCATACCCCAGGCCGCGCTCATCCTTGGCGACGATATGCGGCACACCAAAACTGGTGCGACGGATCTGCGCACTGGCATCAGCGCCGGTTTCCCGCGCCTGCACGGCTACGCTGGAGGCGACCAGGGCAGCCGCCAGGCTGGCACAGGTCAAGGGACGCGAAATTGACAACACGGGCATTCCTCGGATTCAGGGATCATTCCCGATCAAACGAACGGCTGGATGAAAATTTTACGCGCAGTGGCGCCGCGAACCGTCTTCAACAGACACCGGCAGAAAATTTTGCAGGCAGACGCTGCAGATTTGCCGTTCTCATTCGTCCTTAATCAGTGAGCCACCCATATTTCGGGACAGTCCACGAAAAGGAGCATTCACATGTACGACCCGCAACCCTCATTGCAGACCGGGCGCATTCCGGGGAAGGCGGCCATCGGCGCGGCCACCAGCGTGGACGAGCGTACCGGCAACGAGCAGATTCGCGAACTGCTGCGCAATTACGGCCTGCGCACCAGCCTCATTCGCCTGAAAGTGATCGATGCGCTGTACCACGCGGATCGCACCGGGCGCAGCATCGGCGTGCGCGGCGTGCATGCGCAACTGGAGCAACTGGATATCCCGTTGTCGTTCCTGAGCGTGCGCGAGGTGCTCAAACGGCTGTGCACAGAGGGTGTGATCAGCCTTGGCAGCGACAAGTGCTACAGCCTCAAGCCCGAAGCACGCGCCGTACTCGAACAGCCCTTGCCGCGCTGACTGCAGGCCGCCTGACGCTGCCGCCGGGCAGGCGTCAGGGCTTGACCTTGCGCCGCAGAATCCCGTTGATCACGACCACCACCACGGCAATCGCGATAGCCAGCATCTGGAAGGTCTGTTCACTGATCGTGCCTTGCTTCTGCAGATGCGACAGGCCCAGCATGAGGCCCAGCACCACCAGGATGATCAGAAGCGAATATTTGAGGCGCTGCACGTGGGTCATCGAAAAATCCTTCAACATCGGGGGTATTTGCTCACAACGAGCGGCGACAATGATACAACGTCAACGCCTTGCAGCGCTGCATTTCCTGCTTAGCATGGCAAGGCATGCCTGAAAGCATTGGGCTTCCTCAATCCATGCTGGAGGCACCATGCGCAGGTTCGCGCTGTTCATCATGCTGCTCGCGCCATCACTTCCCATTCAGGCCCTCGACACCGGCCAGGCGCCGCCTGAACAATTGCTCACACTAGGTGACCAATTGGCTGCCCATGCAGGGAGCAGCCAGTGGCAACAACTATGGCAAAGAAGCCGCGCAGCCGGGCACCTGCAAGCAAGGCCCGGTCACCCCTATTTCACCATCCCGCAGCCATTGCTGCCCGCACTGGCTCGCCAGGCGCTGGCACAGGCGGATCAGGTCGAACCCCTGGGCAAAACCGTCGCCCGCTACCGGCGGACCTTTCCCGACCGGGTCATCGGCATGCTCGATGACCAGCCATTGAACAGCCTCTGCCTGGAGATCGACTGGCGCACCTTGCCACACGGTCATCCGGATAACGCCCACGACTATCTTTCAAGTGCGAGCCTGCTGAACAGTTATCCGTGTGAATAAGGGTTCGGGCACTCACTAGCGCGATGGAAATGCAACCCAACGAGCAATCGGGCCTGCAAAGCAGTGTTGACGCAACGTCCTACATCCCGCGACATCCTTGCCTGCAAGCCCTGCTCACCAAAACTACAACTGCCAGCCCACTTGGCGCCTAGTCGCAACATTCGGCGCTCACCGAGAATTCCTCCATGCCAACGACAGGCATCGCGCTCCATCCACCGCGAGGAAGTCTTATGGAACTGCCAGATCTCACATCCATCGACATCGGCCAGTTACCGCATTCGTTGCAGGCCCTGATCGAATGCATCGGCCTTGAAAACGCCTACCAGTTGACCTGCGCCTACGGCGGCAGGCCCAAGTACATCCCCAAGCACCGAGCGCGCACCAAACTCGCCGACGTGCTTCCGGCAGACGCACTCGACGCCCTGATCAAGCGATTTGCCGGTGTGGCCCTGGAAATACCCAAGGCAGATCATTTCCTGAGGCAATTGCGCAATCTGCAAATCCAGAAAGAAAGCGCCGAAGGTTTGTCTCGCAGTCTGCTCGCCAACAAGTATGGGTTGAGCCTGCGACAGATTGGCAACATCCGGCGCCAGGAGCATGACGTTCGCTAATTATGAATGCGGCGCCAAACAACGGCCCTATCGAAAACTTGATATCCACACAGGGGAATACCCATGATAGATAACAGTCTCATCGGCTCCGTGATCAACTCGCTGCCAATGGATAAAATGATCGCTGCCCCGCTGCAGGCGATGATCAAGGCTCAAGTGAGTGCAAGCAAATCCTACGCTGACTTCCTCATGCAAGTGTGCATTCAGAATGGCAAGGCAGTCGCTATCCAGTTCGACTACGACGAAACGATCGTCAATGAGCAAGGCGAATACAAAGGTGTTGTCAGCAAAACCATGAAGGTGCCCCTGCTGGCAGCCATCACCCACCCGAATATCTCGATCATGGAGGGTAATGTAGCGTTCGAACTGACCATCAACCAGTTTGCCGAAGACAAGAGCACCAGCAAAAAAGAAGGCAGTCTGGAAGGCAAAGTGGGGTGGGGGCCTTTCAGCGTAAGCGTCAAGGGCAGTATCAGTAACCATTCCGAGCAAACACGTAAAACCGACACGACTGCCCGTTATAAGTTCAATACTCGAATCGCGCGCCAGGAACCGCCTGAGGCCATGATGAAAGTTATTGATTTCCTGGTAAGCGCAAGTACCAAACCTGTCGTGGTCAAAGGTGACGAAGCACCGCGCAGTCTCGAAAAGATATCCGACGCTGACGTTCTGAAGATCGACAATGCCGCGGCTGCCAATTCAGCAGCACCTGCTAATGCCAATACGGCAGCACCTTGAGCACTGCGTCATTACCCCCGCCGTCCGCGACGGGGGACCTTACGACAAAGAGGAAACTTTGAGTGGACACGTCACCCTCCCCCATGACCTCGCTTGACCTGCGCGATATCACTCGCGGCCTGCAAGAGGCCGCGGCGGCGACGAACAGCCTGATCGCGCAACAGTATATAAACCTCTTCGACCAGTTTTTCGATCTCGATGATCAGGCGCTGGGCGCCCCCATGAGGGCAAAGATGGTAGAAGTCGCCATGGACGACTTCCATATCATGCGTGTGCCCCTCTTTGCACTGGTATCCCCCAAAGGGCTGGCACTTGAACGCATGCAAGTCGACTTGTCGGTTCGTGTCAAAGGGACCGATAGAGTGCAGGACCTGAAGCAGAAGCGGAGAAAAACCCCGCTGCGAACTTCAAGGTATCCATAGGCTCGCAGGGGCGTCAGGGTGAAGCGCGCGACCCTGACGAAGTGCAGATTCGCATGCAGTTCCAGGCATGCGACCCCCCTGAAGCGCTGAACCGGCTGATTGAGCAGTACACCAACATGATCATTCCAGTACGCACTGGCCCTCCCCCTCCACCCAGTGACAGCAATGAATTCATCGAGGCCGCCACCGTACGCTGACGCGCCCCTCAGAAGTCGCGCTTGTAGAAGATATCCAGGGAGCTTGCCAGCCCGCTGGCAGCCTCCAGATAAACCTTCTTGCTCAACTTGTAACGCAGCGCAATGGTATTGGCCGGCTCGAACACCCCGACCCCGTAGCGCAAGCTGAGCTTCTCGGTCAGGTTGCCACTGGCCACCACGCTGGTGCTGTTACCGGAGCCTTCGGTATCCAGCTGGAAATCATCGATCCCCAGGCCCGAGGCCAGGCTGCCGGTAATCCCCGCACTGCCCGCCAGGCCCAGGCCCAATGCCGCTTCGGCAAGCATGTTGTTATCCTCACCAGAAGTCCCCAGCGGGCGCCCCAGCACCAGGTACGACAACGCCTGCTCCTGGCTCATGGCCGGTTCCGAGAACACCGTGGTGGTCGGTTGCTCGGCGCTGCCGCTCAGGCGGATACCGGCAATCACATCGTCGACCTTGCGGATGGCCTCGATATCCAGATAAGGCTGGTCGATCGGCCCGGCAAACAGCAACCGTGCGCGGCGAATGGTCAGGCGCTGGCCGTAGGCACGGTAACGACCATCGGCCAGGCTCAGTTCGCCACGGGTGTCCATGTTGTCGCCAATGTGCACATGGCCGAGCAGGTTGGCGGTCAGGCCGAAGCCGCTGAATGACAGCGTGTCCTGCCCCACGACCACGTCGATATCCATGGCCATCGCCATGGGCGGCTTGCCCTCTTCGGTCTGGTGGCCGACGATGACCGTGTCGTCCGAGACCTTGACGGTAGAAGGTGGCAATTCGCGCACAATGATCTTGCCCTTGGGTACCAGCACCTTGCCGGTCACCGCCAGCTTGTCATCGATCAGCCGCAGGTTCAGGTTCGGGGCAACTTCCAGTGTGGCGTAGGGCTCGACGGTCACGGGCAGTTGCTGGCCCTGCAGACGCAGGTCCATGCCCAGGGCCTGGCCCCAGGTCAGCTGGCCGTCGAGCTGGCCGCGGCCGGCATCGCCGCTGCGCCAGCCGCCGTTGATCTGCACCTGCTCGCCAGCGATCAAGGCCTGCAGCGACAGGTCCTGCAGGCTGACCGGCAGCTCGGCACCACTGACCTCGCCCCCCGTGAGCATCAGGTTGCCGATGACTTGTGGCGCCAGCAAGGTGCCGGTCAAGCGGCCGCTGCCATTCAACTGCCCGGCCAGGCGTTCGACCATCGGCACGAACGGACGGGCAATCGATACGTCCAGCCCCGCGAGACGGAACTCGCCCGACAGCGGCTTGTTCTTGCCCAGCGGATCGAGGCGCGTGTTCAGGCTCAGCTCCCCCAGGCGCTCACCGCGAAAATCCAGGCGCGTATCGACCCGGCGTGGCGCCAGGGTGCTGTCCAGACGCAGGGCCTGGTAAGGGAAGTCGATCCAGCGGCCGTTGTCGCGGACACGCAACGTACCGCCACTGGCATCGACACGGATGTTGCCCTTCGGGCCGCTGGCCGGAATGTCCAGGTTCACGTCGGCATTGAGCATGCCTTGCCAGGCGAAGTCCTTCGGCAGCCATTGCGCCAGGCTATCCAGCGGGAACTGCTTGAGGTGATAGCGCAGACGCGGCTCGGGCGCCAGCCGTTGGTCCTCGCCGCACAGGCTGGCCTGGCCTGAACGCCAGCAATGGGCACCGAAATCCAATTGGCCATTGGCCAGCCGCTGCAGGCGCGCCGGTGACTGCAGCTGCCAGTCCTGGCCACCGGCCTGGATCCTGCCGCTGGCCAGGCGACCACGCCAGTCACCCTTGCTCAGCTGGCCATCCAGGCCCAGGTCGAGCTTGAGTTGCGGACCGTCCAGGGCCAGGGTCAGCGCCTGCTGGCGGATATCACCCTTGCCGTAGGCCTGCAAGGTGCCCAGCACCGTGTCCCCCACGCGGATGCCGCTGGCCTTGAGGTCGATCACGCCCCGTTGGGCGCTGTCCAGACGCCCCTGCAGCTCGAGCCGCTGGAGGTGGTTTTCTTCCTGCGCCAGTTGCTGGCCCTGCAGGGTCAGGTTGCCTTGCGGTGCGTTCAGCGTGCCGCTGACGTCCAGGCGCCCTTTAACCTGCCCTTGCAGCCTCGGCCACAACTGGCCAAGCCGTGGCAGATCGAGGTCGACACGCCCGGCCAGGCGCTGCTGCAGGCTACCGCTACCGTTGATACGGTTATCGCCCAGTTGCACAGCCAGCGCGCCGAGCGTCCAGCTCTGCCCGGCCCCTTGGGCCTCGACCTTGAGCACCGCCGGCTGCCCGCGCAGGCGCCCCTTGAGGTCGAGCTGGGCATCCAGGCTGAGTTGTTCGCCCTTCATCTCACCCTTGCTGCGCAAAGGCCCGGCCAGGGTGCCCGGCAACTCGGCGAGCCAGTACGCGGGGTCCAGCGCTGACAACTGCAGGTCGACGTCCCAGGCCAGCGTATCGGCAAAGCGCACGGCGACACTGCCCGCCGCCTTGCCCTGCCCGGCGGTCAGCGCCAGCTGCGGCAGGCGCACCTGGCCCAGGTCACCCTGGAACGGGCTGGCCAGGGTGAATGCCCCTGCCGGGCCGTCGAGGTCACCGTTGAGGGTGCCCTGGTAGTTGCCATCCTGGTAGTGAACCTGGGCGATGAAACGCTTGAGGGTAACCTGCGGCGGCGTTTCCAGCGGGTATAGACGCAACCACGGAAAGTCCTGCCAATCCAGTTGAGCGTCGGCCTTCAGCGCCTGCTGCCAGTCAGCGCTGGCCTGCAGCTTGACGCGCTGGGTGTCGCTGGCTGTCAGGTCCAGGGCATCCAGCTTGGCGCCCTTGGCGTCGACCTTGCCGGCCAGCGCCAGTGCGATCGGTGCCTGTTCGGCCGGCAGGCTGGCGCTACCCGTCAGTTGATAGCCCTTGAGGAGATCGCCCTGGGCCTCCAGCACAAGCTGGTTGAATTGCAACGTGTCGGGCAACGAGCCCGTTGGTTTGAAGGCGTCGGCGCGTATCTGCAGCGTTGCCGGCAAGTGTTCGGCCAGGGCCTGTAGCGTCCCGTTCAGGCGGGCATCCAGGTAGCCGCTGCTGGTGGCGTCGAGGGTAAGGGTTTTCTGCAATTCACCTTTGGCGGTCAGGGCCAGTTGCCAGGCTTTGCCCTCCACCGCTGGCAACTGCACCTGGCCTTGAAGTTGTACCGGCCAATCGCCCTCAGGCTGCACATCGCCCTGCACCTGCACACGCAAATCGTCACGTTGCAACTGCAGGTTGTCGATGCGCAGGCCGCTCGCGGTCCAGTGCGCCGCCAGGTGCAGATCGCCGAGCAGATCACTGCCATCCAGGCGCAACTGCCCCACCTTCACCTCACCGACCTCGATCGCCACCGGCAAGCGCAGGGCGGGTAACTGCAGCGGAGCACTTTCGGCCGGTTGATCGCCTGGCGCGAAGGCCATGTCGACCCGCTGAGCCTGTAGCTGGTCGATACACAGCGTGGCGCGCATGAGGCAAGCGGGAGACCAGCTCAGTAGCGGCGCCTGCATCTGCACCGTGTTGCCGCCGTCGACCCAGCGCAGCTGGCTGGCCTGCCAGGTGCCTGCCAAGCGGCCCTGGAATGCTTCGACCGTCAGCCCTGGCACCCGGCCGAGCACCCAGCGGCTGCCGCCTTCGGTACCCAGTAACAGCCCCAGGGCCAGGGCCACCAGCAGCACACTGCCGAGCACGCCCGGCAGAACGAATTTCAACACACGCATCACAGCTCGGGCCCCATGGAGAAGTGCAGGCGAATACCGCCGTCGTCATCGAGCGCCTTGGCCAGGTCCAGGCGCAGCGGCCCTACCGGCGAAACCCAGCGCACACCAAAACCGACCCCGGTCTTGAGGCTGGGCAGTTCCAGCGTGTTGAACGCGTTGCCCTGGTCGATGAAGGTTGCCACCCGCCATTTTTCGGCCAGCGAATACTGGTACTCGACACTCCCCGCGACCAGGTAGCGCCCGCCAATGCGGTCACCGTCGCTATTCTTCGGCGAGAGCGTCTGGTAGTCGTAGCCGCGCACGCTCTGGTCACCACCGGCGAAAAAGCGTAGCGACGGCGGGATGTTGTTCTTGTAGCCGTTGGTGGCACTGCCACCGAACTGCACCCGGCCGAGGAAACGATGATTGTGGCCGAGCGTAGTCAGGCCCTTGAGCAGGACATTGCCGTGCAACAGGTTGGTATCGGACACCAGCCCCTCCTTGGCCACCTGGGTGTCGAACTGCAAGCGGTAGCCGTTGTGCGGGTCGATGCGGTTGTCACTGCGCAGGTAGGAAAAACTCACGCCCGGCATCAGCAGGTTGCTAAGACCCGAGTCATCGCCCAGGCGATACTCTTCGCGCTGGTACTTGAGCGAGACCACCCGCTGCCAGCCGCTGGCCAGTTTGCTGTGCCACTCCGGGCCGACGGTCAGCAACTTGCTGAGGGTGTCGGTGCCGGCAATTTCCTCGTTCTGGTAACCACCGGCGAAGCGCAGCTTGTCGGTCAAGGGTGGATCGAGCGGCACGTCGTACCACAAGCCCACGTTCTGCCGCGGCGCCGAAAGCTCGGTTTCCCAGCCATAACTATGGCCTTGCGGATTGACCCAGTGCCGTGTCCAGTTGGCCTTGCCACGCGGTCCCACGTCAGTCGAGAAGCCCAGGCCCAGGCCCATGGTGCGCGGTTTGCGGGTGTCGAGGCGCACGTCTACCGGGATGTCCTCGCCCACTGCCGCAGTGGGCGCGGCATCAACCCGCACGCCTTCGAAATAGCCACTCGATTGCAGGTCGTTGTTGAGTTGGGCAATCAGTTCGGAGTCGTAAGGCGTGCCGGGCTTGAACGAGACCATGCGCTGCAGCAGGTCTTCATCGAGCGGCGTGTCACCCGTGAATTTCACCGCGCCGAGGCGATAACGCGGACCACTCTGGTAAACCAGTTCGATATCGGCCACGCCGGCCTGAGGGTCGATCGCCAGGCGCTGGCGCGTGAAGTGGCCACTGAAGAAGCCATAACGCGAAGCCTGGTTCTGGATCAACCGCTTGGCATCTTCGTACGTGCCATGGTTGAGCTGTTCACCTGCCCGCAGGGCCCTGCTGTCGGGTATGCGAAAAGCTTTCATCTCGCTGGCCGGCCCTTCGATGCGCACCGTCACGTTGCGCAGGCGCACCGGCTCGCCGGGGGCGATCTCGATGATCAGTTGTGGGGGCTGGTCGGCCTTGGCTGGCGGCTTGACCTCGGTGTCGATCTGCGCCTGATAGTAGCTAAGGGCCTGCGCGGCCTTGCGCGCCTGCTCCTGGGCACCGCGACTGAAACGCAGCAGCGCTTGTTCATCGCGGTCTCCGAGGGTACCGATATAGCCTTCGACATTGGCCTTGAGTGCCTTGTTGGCGGGCTTTACCTTCACCAGCAACTCGCTCTGGCCCCATGCTGCAACACTGGCAGCCCAGAAAACCAGGCCCCAGGTAAGTCTTCCTGAATACGTCATGCGGCGCATGCTACCAGAGCCAGGCGCTCAAGGGAGGCGCCTGGCGGCACAGTTCAAGCAATTGATGACATGGATGACACTGGATTGGGATGAAAGAACACCCTTTCCCGGATTGGCCCTACAGCCACCTCCCCTATCTCTTCATAGCCCTGGCGCGCGTAAAAGGCCAGGTAATGCTCGTTGCCAGAGTCCAGCACCACGCCCTGGGTGTTGGGGTCTTCCGCGCACCAATCGTGAACAGCTTGTAACAATTGCTCGCCATAGTGACAGCCTCTAAATTGCGGATGCACCCCCAGCAGCGGCAGCATGTGCACCTGCCCGCTCGGCAGGCAGCTGGCCAGCGCTGCCTGGTAATCCATGTAGCGTCGGGTACAGCGCTGGCCGGTGCCCAGCAGCATGCGCAAGCGCCAGGCCCAGCTGTCGGCCACACCCAGGCGGCGTTGCGGCGGCACGATCAGGGCCATGGCGATCAGGCGGTCTTCCAGCAGCAGGCCGATGGCCGGCAGCTGCAGGTAAAAATGTTGACGTACCCACTCGCGCACCATCACCCGCAGCCGGCGCTCGTAGCCTGGGCGCTGGGCTTCGAAGATATAGGCAAAAGTCGGTTCGTGGCGGTAGGCGTGGTACAACAGCGAGCGTGCCTCACGGCTGTAGCCGTCATCGAGGGTGCAGATACGCGCCTGGGCGGCAGCGGTTTCGAGCATGGCGGGTCGTCCTCCTGGAAAGGGCATGTCAGTGCCTTGGAGGTGCTCCACTGCGCATCGTTCACCTCACCCAGCACGTTAGCAGTGCCGGGGCCTGGCCGCCATGCTGGTGATCATCGCCGATGTCGGCTAGCATCCGGCCTTTTACCAGGATTGTCTTTCCAATGAAGATCGTCTGTTTCAACATCAACGGCCTGCGGGCCCGTCCGCACCAGCTGGCGGCGCTGATCGAAAAGCACCAGCCGGACGTGATCGGCCTGCAGGAAACCAAGGTCAGCGACGATCAGTTCCCTCTGGCCGATGTCCAGGCGCTGGGCTACCACGTGCACTACCACGGCCAGAAAGGCCACTATGGGGTCGCCCTGCTCTCGCGCCAGGCACCGTTGACCCTGTTCAAGGGCTTTGCCACGGATGAAGAAGACGCCCAGCGCCGATTCATCTGGGGCACCTTCGCCGATGCCGACGGCAACCCGATCACGATCATGAATGGCTACTTCCCACAAGGGGAAAGCCGTGACCACCCTACCAAATTCCCGGCCAAGCAGCGCTTCTACAGCGACCTGCAAGCGTTGCTCGAAGGGCAGTTCAACAACGACCAGCCGGTCCTGGTGATGGGCGACATGAACATCTCGCCCCAGGACTGTGACATCGGCATCGGCCCGGACAACGCCAAGCGTTGGCTGAAGACGGGCAAGTGCAGTTTCCTGCCGGAAGAGCGCGAGTGGATGGAACGCCTCAAGGGCTGGGGCCTGGTAGACAGCTTCCGCCACCTGCACCCGGACGTGGCCGACCGCTTCAGCTGGTTCGACTACCGCAGCCGCGGCTTCGAGGACGAACCCAAGCGCGGGCTGCGCATCGACCTGATCATGGCCTCCCTGGGCCTGGTGCCGCGGATCAAGGCGGCCGGTGTGGACTATGAGCTGCGCGCGATGGAAAAGCCTTCGGACCATGCGCCGATCTGGCTGGAACTGAGCCAATAGAAGTTGGTGTTCGGCTCAATAGAGGCATTGTGGTCCTTAAGGTGCATGCCTTTAGGTTTGCAGCGCCTGTGAGATCGAGCGCCGCCCGCGCGGCGCATCGCGGGCAAGCCCGCTCCCACATCTGTTTCGGGCCAGTTATTCCTGTGCCGCCAACAGGGACCGCCTTGTTTGTATGGCGATGCATCTCGGTGGAAGCCGACAGGGTCCGACGATGCATCTCGGTGGAAGCCGACAGGGTCCGACGATGCATCTCGGCGGGCACAGATGCTGCTCCACCTGTCTCCAGTCATGCACCAAGGCGGTCCCTGTTGGCTTCACAGGAGAGATTGGCCCGAAACAGATGTGGGAGCGGGCTTGCCCGCGATGCGCCGCGCGGGCGGCGCTCGATCTCACAGGCGCTGCAAACCTAAAGGCA
>NZ_BQIJ01000020.1:0-97869 GCF_021602465.1 Pseudomonas urethralis | reverse complement strand
GCCCCACGCCCATCATCCGCCGCGCTGACCAGCGCAAAGTTGTATGCTCCGTGCGACCAGTACCGCGCCTCCAACTGCCCATCGACCCGCTGCCCCTGGGGCATGCGTTCATAGCGGTCGCCCGGCGAGCGCAGGAACAGGCTGATGCGCTGGCCGTTACGATCCTGGAATACCAACAGCGCTGCCGGCCCCTGCTCGTTGCTGAGCAAGCGCGCGCCGACCGGCTCGAAGCCATAACCCGCCAGGTCAGGGAGCTGGCCCACGCGGTTGAAATGCCGGCCCAGCCAGTCGCGCAGTTGCGCCGGGTCACTGGCCTGGATATCCAGTGCCTCACTGCCGGCGAACAACCGATGGGCCTGCACCGCATCGGCCATCGGCAATTCATTGCTGGCCAAGGTCACCTGGCGTGCCTGCCAGCCACCCAACCCGCCGACCCCCATGGCCAGCAACAGCATCGCCGCCGAAGCCAGCCGCCGCTGCCGGCGCTGGCGCACCCGCTGCTGCACCTGACGCAGGTCGAGCGTGGCCGCCCCAGGCTGCTCGGCAAACCCTGCCAAAGCCGCACGCAGGCGCCGGGCATCGTTGCGCCAGGCCTCGACCCGCGCCGCTTCCTGCGGGTTGGCCGCCAGCCAGGCCTGCACCTCGGCACGGCGGGTGGGTTCCAGGCGGTCATCGATATAGGCGTGCAGTTCGTCTTCACCAGGAATCAGGCGTGTCATTTGAGTCTCCGCAAGGCCGGCGGCTGGGGGTTGCCTTCGGTCAGTTCACGCAAGGCAGCACGGGCACGCGACAGCCGCGACATCACCGTGCCAATAGGGATTTCCAGGGCTGCCGCCGCTTCCTTGTAACTGAACCCCTCGATGCTGACCAGCAACAGCAAGGCCCGCTGTTCGGTCGAGAGCTGGGCGAAGGCCTGCAAGTCGGCCTGGGCCAGGACGATGTCCTCGGTGTTATCGCCGAGTGCTTCATGCTCCACCGCGCTGCGGCCGAACCATGACAGCCAGCGGGCATGCAAGCGCTCGCGGCGCTTGGCATCGAGAAACAGCCGATAAAGAATGGTAAACAGCCAGGCGCGCAGCGCCTCGGCCTCGCGTTGCTGGTCTCGGCGGCTCAAGGCGCGTTCGACCGTGGCCTGGACCAGGTCATCGGCACTGCCGGGCTCACGGGTCAGCCACAGGGCAAAGCGGCGCAAGCGCTGCAACAGCTCACGCCATTGCTGTTCGTCCAGATCGTGCATGGTCAGGTACCGGGCGCGGGGGTTGTCAGTGTAGGGGCAGACGCCCGGCAAGAAAATTTATTCCCGCCGAGGGAATAAGTTTTTCCCCAGGCCGTCGTACCGCCACCTTCACTGAACCGGATGACCACCATGAACTTACCCTTGCAAGGCCCTGCCAAGGCGCTGCGCCTGGCCGGCATCGGCGCCGTGATGCTGGCGCTGGGCGCCGGCTTCGCCTATGCCGCAGGCTGGATAGGCGGGCCGCAGCTGACGCCACAACGCATCATCGACACCTTCGAGGCCCAGGCCGGGCACTACCCGGGCTATCGCAAGAACCACGCCAAGGGCCTGTGCGTCAGCGGCTACTTCGAGCCCAGCGGCCAGGCCGCAACTTTGTCGACTGCACGGGCTTTCAGCCAGGCGCGAGTGCCGGTGATCGGCCGCTTCGCCATCGGCGGTGCCAACCCGTTCGCCCCGGACACCGGCATACCGGTGCGCAGCCTGGCAATCCAGTTGAGTACCGATGACGGCCAAGTCTGGCGTACCGGCATGAACAACCCGCCCGTGCTGGCGGTCAGCACACCGCAAGGCTTCTACGACCAGGTGCTGGCCGGCGCGCCAGACCCGACCACTGGCAAGCCAGACCCGGCAAAGCTGCAGGCATTCTTCGCCGCCCACCCGGAGAGCGCGGCATTTCGCCAGTGGGCGGCAAGCTACAAACCCAGCGACAGCTTCGCCAGCACCCAGTACTACAGCATCAATGCCTTCCGCCTGATCGACGCTCACGGCACCGCGCACCCGGTACGCTGGCAGCTGGAACCGCAAACGCCATTCACCGCCCTGCCCGGCCAGGTCGACGACAAACAGTTCCTCCAGCACGACCTGCAACAGCGCCTGGCCCAAGGGCCGTTGCGCTGGACCCTGCGCCTGGTGCTGGCCGACCAGGGCGATGCGGTGGACGACCCGGCTCGTCCCTGGCCGGCCGAACGCCGTCGCGTCGATGCCGGCACCCTGGTGATCGAACAGGTCGACGCTCCCGAACAAGGCGCTTGCCGTGACCTGAACTTCGACCCATTGATCCTGCCCGGTGGCATCGAACCGTCCGCCGACCCGATCCTCGCCGCCCGTTCTGCGGCCTATTCGGAATCATTCAACCGCCGCAGCCGCGAGTCTCTCGGCGCAGGAGCACAGCGATGAAACCTGAAGTCTTCCACCCGATGGCGCGCCTGGTGCACTGGCTGATGGCGATCCTGATCATCAGCATGCTGTTCATTGGCGTGAGCATGGTCGGCGACCTGTCACCGCGCCACCCGCTGCTGGTCGAATTGCACAAGGCCACAGGCCTGGCACTGCTGGTACTGGTGATCGTGCGCATCGGCCTGCGCCTGACCTTGCCACATCCGCCCTTGCCCAGCGACCTGCCTGCCTTGCAACGTGTTGCCGCAGGCGCCTCGCACTTGCTGCTCTACGCCCTGATGCTGGCCATGCCGCTGCTGGGCTGGGCGATGCTGTCGGCGGGCGGCTACCCACGCCCCCTGCAACTGCCGGCGATCGCCCCGCACGACCTGCACCTGTATGCCGTGCTGCGCCAGGCCCATGGCTGGGCCGGCTACCTGCTGTTCGCCACCGTACTGGTGCATCTGGGCGCGGCGCTGATGCATGCGTTGGTGCGTCGGGACGGCGTGTTGCGTAGCATGTGGCCAGGCCACGTGCGGCGCAGCGAGTGACAGGCTGACGCCAGGCGGGCTCGACGATAACTACTCTTACTCATCTCGACAGCTAGCTTGTCGACCTGCTCTGGACTGCCCGATGAATGCCGCAAAGGACCCTGCCGTGCTTGCCCCTGCCAACACCCTGGACATGCGCCCGCTGCTGCTGGCCAACATGGCCTGCACCATGTCGATGATGGCCTTCGTCGCGCTGATCGGGCCGATCTCGCGCTTGCTGGGCATGGCCACCTGGCAGGCCGGCGCGGCGGTGACGGTGGCCGGCGTGGTCTGGGTGCTGCTCGCGCGCCCTTGGGGGCGATTGTCCGACCGCTTGGGGCGTCGCCGCATCCTGCTGATGGGCAGCGCTGGCTTCACCCTGGCCTACTGGCTACTGTGCCTGTTCGTCGAAGGTGCGCTGCGCTGGCTGCCAGGGGCAGGCCTGGCATTCGTCGGGCTGATGCTGGCGCGCGGTTGCATCGGCGCGTTCTACGCTGCCATACCGGTGGGCTGCAATGCGCTGATCGCCGACCATGTCGAACCGCAGCGCCGGGCGCGGGCCATGGCTTCACTGGGTGCGGCGAATGCCGTCGGCCTGGTGGTGGGGCCGGCGCTCGCAGCCGTGCTGGCCCAGCACAGCCTCAGCCTGCCGTTTCACATCATGTCGTTGCTGCCGGCCAGCGCCTTCCTGGTGTTGTTGTTCAAGCTCAAACCACAGCCCCTCGCCCAGAACTATGCGCCCAGCCCGGTTCGGCTCAGCGACGCCCGCCTGCGCCGGCCACTGCTGGTGGCGTTCAGCGCCATGCTCAGCGTAACGGTTTCGCAGATCGTCGTCGGCTTCTTCGCCCTCGACCGCCTGCAACTGGCGCCGACCGATGCCGCGCAAGCTGCCGGTGTCGCCCTGACCACCGTCGGGGTGGCGCTGATCCTGTCGCAAGTGCTGCTGCGCCAGCTGGAGTGGCCACCGTTGAAGATGATCCGGGTCGGTGCCAGCGTGTCGGCGCTGGGTTTCGCCGCTGGCGCGCTGGCCACCACGGCGCCTTGGCTGTGGAGCTGCTATTTTGTCGCTGCGGCCGGCATGGGCTTTGTATTCCCGGCGTTTTCCGCGCTGGCAGCCAATGCCATGCAGGCCTCCGAACAAGGTGCCACCGCCGGCTCGATCGGCGCAGCCCAAGGCATGGGGGCGGTGATCGGCCCGTTGGCCGGAACGCTGGTCTATGCCTTGGACCCACGCCTGCCGTTCCTGGCGGTGGCACTGCTGTTGCTGCTGGTCGGGCTGTGGCCGCTGCCGCGTGACCAACGCGCCTGAAAGCACAGCGCGCAAGCGTGCAGAGTATGTTTTAATGCGTCGCTAATTATTTTAAACACCTCTGATTACAAGGCGGCTATGGACACGGGGACGCGACTCAAACTGGTGCGTGAACGCAACAACCTCTCCCAACGGGAACTGGCCCGCCGCAGCGGGTTGACCAATTCGACGATCTCGCAGATCGAACAGAACCGTGTCAGCCCGTCGGTCAGCTCCCTGAAAAAACTCCTCGAAGGGATCCCCATGACCCTGGCCGAGTTCTTCAGCTTCGACGAGCCGGTGCGCGAAGAACGCTTCGTGTTCCGTGCCAGCGAGCAGCCGGACCTGGGCCGCAATGGCCTGCGCATGCTGCTGGTCGGTGCCAGCGTCGAGGCCCGCCAGATGCGCATGCTGCGTGAACTGTATGCCCCCGGCGCCGACTCCGGCGAGCCGATCGTGCATGCCGAAGGCGAAGAATGTGGCCTGGTTACCCGGGGCACCGTGGAGCTGTGGGTCGATGGCCAGGTGAGCATCCTCAACTCGGGCGATGGCTATTACATCCCTACTACCCTGCCGCACAGCTTCAAGAACATCGGCCCGGACGAGGCGGAAATCATCAGCGCCAACACTCCGGCGAATTTCTGAGCCCGCGATGGCCTCACCCATGGGGAGGCCATCCAGCCTCAACGGCTCAGCGCTTCTTCGACGAAATCCAGGCGATCCTGGCCGAAGAACATTTCCCCGTCGACAAAGCAGGTCGGCGCACCGAACACACCCCGCGCAACCGCTTCCTCGGTCACTCGCTTGAGTTCGGCCTTGACCTCGCCATCGGCCGCCAGCGCATGAAACGCCGCAGGGTCGAAGCCGGCCTGGCGCAGCGTTTCATCCAGTACCGCGGCATCGCTCAAGTTGCTCCGGTGTTCCCACAGCCCCTTGAACAGCACGGCCAACAACGCGTCGAACTGCGCGGGCGCACGAAGCTGCATGCCGAGGGTGCCGCGCATCAGGGTCAGGGTGTTCACCGGAAACCCCGGCGGCAGCCCGAACGGCACGTCATAACGGCGGGCGTAACGGCCGAGATCGATGGACATGTAGCGGCCCTTGGCAGGGATCATCGCCGGTGATGCGTTACCGGTGGCCTGGAACACCCCACCCAGCAGCATGGGCCGGTAGAACAGGGCCGCGCCATGCCGGGCGCACAGTGCAGGCAGCTGGGTCCAGGCCAGATAACTGGCCGGGCTGCCCAGGTCGAAGTAGAACTCCACGGTCTTGTTCATACGTCACGCTCCTTGCTAATGCAGGCTTACCAGCGTTCCATCCACGGGCGCAGGTCCAGTTCGAAGGTCCAGGCATCCCGGGGCTGGGCATGCAGGAACCAGTAGCTGTCGGCGATGTGCGCCGGGTCGAGGATACCGTCCTGATCCTTCAGCGCGTAGCGTTCGGGGAACGTGTCACGAATGAACGCGGTGTCGATGGCCCCATCCACCACCACATGGGCCACGTGGATGTTGCGCGGGCCAAGCTCGCGCGCCATGCTCTGGGCCAAGGCGCGCAGGCCATGCTTGGCCCCTGCGAAGGCGGCGAAACCGGCAGCCCCACGCGTGCCTGCGGTGGCGCCGGTGAAGAGGATCGTGCCGCGCTCACGGGTGACCATGCACCGGGCCACGGCCTGGGCGGTGAGGAAGCCGGCGAAGCAGGCCATTTCCCAGATCTTGAAGTATTTGCGCGGGGTCTCATCAAGGATGCTGCACGGCACGTTGGCGCCGATATTGAAGACAAAGGCTTCAATCGGGCCAATATCACGTTCGATGGTTTCGACCAGCTCGGCAACTTCCTGCTCTTTGCGCGCATCCGAGCCGAAACCATGGGCCTGACCCCCTTCAGCACGAATCTCGTCGATCAACGGCTGCAGCTTATCGGCCTGGCGGCGCGTGACACAGGCGACATAACCCTCACGGGCAAAGCGCTTGGCGATTGCGCCACCGGTGGCGTCTCCGGCCCCGATCACCAGCACCACTTTTTGTTGTTCTGCCATGCCTGACTCCATTGGTGAATGATCGTTTAGTAAACGAACGCTATGTTATGATCGCCCCCATCGTCAAGCAGCGCGAAGAGGTCGTGCATGCGCTACTCCACCGAACACAAGCAGCAGACCCGCGACAAGCTGCTGGCCAGCAGCGGCGCGCTGGCCAAGCGTGGCGGCTTTTCCAGCACCGGCGTGGCCGGGTTGATGAAGGCCATCGGCCTGACCGGCGGTGCCTTCTACAACCATTTCCCGTCCAAGGACGACCTGTTCACCGAGGTGGTCCGCCAAGAGCTGTGCAACAGCCCGCTGGCCCGCCTGGCCAATCAGGGGGCCAGCCGCGACCGCCTGGCCCGTTGCCTGCAGCAGTACCTGAGCCTGGCCCACCTGCACAATGCCGAGGGCGGCTGCCCGCTGCCACCGCTGGGGGTGGAAATCGCCCGCGCCGAACGGCCTGTGCGCGAAGAGGCCGAGCACTGGCTGGTAGGCTTGCATGGGGCGTGGAGCGAAACCCTGGAAGACCCGGCGCTGGCCTGGGTGCTGATCAGCCAGTGTGTCGGCGCCCTGGTGGTTGGGCGCATGCTGGCCAGCGAGGAGGTGCAACAGCAATTGCTCGATGCCAGCAAAGGCTTTGTCGACAGGGCATTGAATGAAAGCCATTAACCTGCTGTTGGGGCTGCTGCTGGCAGCGCCCGCCCTGGCCGAACAGGCCTGCCCGGCCGGGCAGTACCAGGTGTGCCTGATGGGCTGTTTCTGCGCGCCGATCGACCCCGGCCAGGCCGGGCAGATACTGCAGGATGTCGAAACCGTAGCGTCGAGCAGCCTGGCGTTTGCCTTGCAACAGGCACGCGACGAGGCCACCGCCAGCGGCAGTCAACCGATCCCTTTGCACATCCGCGCACAACTGGAGCCCTGGTATGACTTTGCCGTGCTCGATGCAGCGCGCTACCGGGTCGGTGACGAGCAGCAAGTCACGGCGGCCAACGCCATGCTGCAGAACCCGGACGTGAACGCGGTAACCCTGATCGATACCATCATCTTCCGTCACGCCAGCGATGCCGAGGACAACGTGGCATTGTGGGCACACGAGCTGAAGCATGTGCAGCAGTACCAGCAGCTGGGCGTGAATGAGTTTGCCCGGCGCTACACACGCAACTATGAAGAGCTGGAAGGCCCGGCCTACAAGATCGAGGCCGAAGTGGGGAAGGCATTGCACGAGCGCAGTTCGGGGCAGGCTCGATGACCTGCACCGGCCCCTGCGGGAGCGTGCGCGTCGCGACGCCGCGAACAGGCCGGTGCAAGCAACCTGCAGCGATCAGGACGAAGCAGTCGCCCCCTCACCCACCGGCTCCCGACTGGCATAGCGCTGCGCCAGCACCGCACACACCATCAGCTGGATCTGGTGGAACAGCATCAGCGGCAGAATCATCGCGCCGATGCCGCTCCCCACGAACAGCACCTGGGCCATTGGCACGCCGGTGGCCAGGCTCTTCTTGGACCCGGCAAACAGGATGGTGATGCGGTCTTCCAGGTTGAAGCCCAGCAGCTTGCCCAGCAGGCGCGTACCGAACAGCACCACCGCCAGCAGGACGCCGCAGACGGCGAACAGCCCGGCCAGGTGCTGCGGTGACACGGTGTGCCACAGGCCGGTGACCACTGCCTCGCTGAACGCGGTGTACACCACCAGCAGGATCGACCCCTGGTCGACGCTCTTCAGCCAGCGGGCATTTTTCTTGACCCACGCACCGATCCAGCGGCGTGCAATCTGCCCGGCCACGAACGGCACCAGCAACTGCAGCGTGATCTTCAACACGGCGTCCAGCCCCGAACCCGTATCGCCACTGGCGCCCAACAGCATCATCACCAGCAGCGGGGTCAGGAAGATGCCGATCAGGCTGGACGCCGCCGCACTGCAGATGGCAGCCGGCACGTTGCCGCGGGCCAGCGAGGTGAAGGCGATCGCCGACTGCACGGTGGCTGGCAGCGCGCACAGGTAGAGCACGCCAAGGTACAGTTCGTTGCCTACCAGCGGCACGAACAGCGGCTTGAACGCCAGGCCCAGCAGCGGGAACATCACGAAGGTGCAGGAGAAGACCAGCAGGTGCAGGCGCCAATGGCCAGCACCCGCGATGATTGCCTCGCGCGACAACTTCGCACCGTGCAGGAAGAACAGCAGGCCGATCGCCAGGTTGGTCAGCCAGCCGAAATACACCGCGCCGTCGCCCGAGCAAGGCAGCACGGTGGCGATCAGTACCACCCCGAGCAGGCACAGGGTGAAGTTGTCGAACAACATGCGCAAATACTTCATAACAGTTTCCATCTTGTCGTTGTGCAGGGCCTGACGATAAGGTCTTGGCTTTTTTCCCGCTAACGCCGGAACCCCCATTGGTGTCGCTCAACGGACACATCCACGAAAAGGACCCTTTGCATGCCACGCGTACGTCTATCTCCACTGCTGATGCTGTTCGGCCTTGCCTCGGCGCACGCGGCCGAGCCGCTGCAGGCCCAGGTGGACGAGGTCATCCGGCCGCTGATGAAACAACAGGACATCGCCGGCATGGCCGTGGCGGTTTATGACAACGGCCAGGCCCACTACTTCAGCTATGGTGTGGCCAGCAAGGCCGATGGCAAGCCGGTGACCGCCGACACCCTGTTCGAAATCGGTTCACTGAGCAAGACCTACACCGCCACTCTCGGGGCGCTGGCCAGTGCCGAAGGCAAGCTCGACCTGGACGCCCCTGCCCGGCGCTACGAGCCGGCCCTGGCCGGTGCGCCATTGGGCGAGGCCAGTGTGCTGGAGCTGGGGGCCTACAGCGCCGACTGCCTGCCGCTGCAATTTCCCGATGAGGTACAGACCGCAGAACAGGCACTGGCATTCCTGCGCAACTGGAAAGCCCGCAGCGAACCTGGTACTCAACGCTGCTATTCCAACCCGAGCCTGGGGCTGTTCGGCGACCTCGCGGCACGCGCGCAACACCAGCCATTCGCAGCCGTCATGACCCAGCACCTGCTACCTCAGATGGGCCTGCGGCACACCTACCTGCAGGTGCCAGAAGCGGCAAAGGCCTTGTATGCACAGGGCTACGACGCGCAAAACCACCCGGTGCGCGTCAGCCCTGGTCCCTATGCCGACGAAGCCTACGGCATCAAGACCAGCGCCAGTGACCTGCTGCGCTACGTGCGCCTGCACATGCAGCCTGCGCAACTGCCGACGGCACTGCGCAAAGCCATCGGCATCACCCAGGCGGGCTACTTCAGGGTTGGCAGCATGACCCAGGGGCTGGGCTGGGAGCGCTACCCTTACCCGGTCGCGCTGGAGACGCTGGTCGATGGCAACAGCCCGCGCCTGATTCGTGAACCCCAGGCCACCCAGCGCCTGCAGCCGGCGCTTCCGGCCCTGCCCGCCGCCTGGTACAACAAGACCGGCTCCACCAACGGGTTCGGCGCCTACGCTGCCTTCATCCCGTCCGAAGGCAGGGCCATTGTCCTGCTTGCCAACCGCAACTACCCCAACGAAGCCCGCGTTCGGGCGGCCTTCCAGATCCTGTCCGGGCTCGACCGCTGAGTCACCGCCAAGCTGATTGCCAGACAATATGACAAGAATGTAGTGAGTAAAAATATTCACTACAAAACCATTGACGACGTTCATCGGCCTTGTGCATGATGAGGCCGTCTCCCTGATCGGGAGCGGTGGCAAGGGTGTTCCAGACGGCTTGCGCGGTAACGCAGGCCGTCCGTGGAGAGGGAATCTGTCCAAAAGGCAGCGTGAGAAAGCCCCTGTTGCGATGCTGCTGTAGCAGCCTTGGTAGTGCGCTACAACCTGTGGCGCCAACTGTGACAATCAACAACAAATAGGTGATGGGGGCTTTATGATGAACTTGAACGACAATCCGACTATCGACCAACTGGCCCAGCTGTTCGCGGTACGCAAGGACAGCCTCGATGACCACCTGCTGTGGGTCAGCCAGACCGGCGAGGTGCGCATCGACCGCCTGCCGCCGAACACGGTCGAAGATGAATTCGAAGCGCACCTGCCCAGCATGCGCGCCCGCTTCAAGGTCTACCGCCGTGGCCAGGGCTACGTCGGCAAAAAGGCCGCCGCCGACACCGAGTTCGTCGGCCGCGTGCTACAGACCCTGCAACAAGAATGGCCCGCCGTCCGTGAGCGGCAGGCAGTCAAGGTGATCGATCCGCTGAACTGAGGGTTGGCCACCACTTAGCGAGCCCGGCCTGCATAGGCCGGGCTTTTTCATGCCCGCTGTCGGCGCTGCGGCATCGGTAACGCACCGATCGCCAGCGCCCGGGCCCGGTTTACCCCCCACACCATCGCACGGGTCATGGTTTCGCCGGGTCGCGCCGGGTAATACTCCTCCAGCAGTGCCCTGCCGTCCTGCCCGTAAAGCCCAAGGAACAGCTGCGTCGCGCCGAGCCGCGACAGGCGCACCTGGATATCCAGCGAAGTGCCGTCGCTGAGCACTTCGTCATGGCAGCGGCTATGCAGCTGCGCATCGGCCCACTGCCAATAAGTCTCGTCCCTGACTCGCATGGAAAATCAATCCTCCCTTTCCTGGATGCCGCGCCAGAAGACCACAACTGCGCCGCCGCCGCGAGAGCAACTCACGGTTACCATGAGCGGGATCAAACAACATCAACAAAAACCCCGCCGTTGGGCGGGGATCTGTGAGCAGGTTCACCTTTTGACTGGCCTATTTCCTGGCCGGCACCCGGGGTGTGAAGCGGCCTTTCTTGATGCGCTGCAGGTAGGCAGGTTTGAGGTCTTCCGACTCCTCCAGGGTCATGTGGACGAAGCCGAGGCGAAACGCCGCCTGACCGCAACGCACCTGGCTATTGATCGGAAATGCATCGTTGCTGTCTTCGAAAAAGGACTCGCTCATGCCCCTATCTCCATTCAGTGGCGACCGCGTCAGCCAGCAATGGGCTGACCTGAAAAACGCGACCTGTGCCAATGAGACTAGCCGGTCACAAGCGGACCGCTCGGACGAAGCCGGCAGACCCGACCAGTGGCATTTAGCTACTTCAGCCGCACGGCAGTACCGGTGGCGAACACCACGACCATGCCGCCTTGCACCGACGGCATGCTGATCTCGAAGTCCACGCCTACCACCGCATCGGCTTGCAACTGCCGTGCCCGCGCCATGAGCTCTTCGGTGGCCTGCTCGCGGGCCTCACGCAGGGCGCTCTCCAGGGTTTGCGAACGGCCGCCGAAGACGTCGCGCAAACGTGTGAAGAAATCGCGCACGAAGTTGATGCCCTGCACCGATTCGGAGCTGACCACGCCAAGGTACTCGGCGATCGGGCGGCCCTCGAGCTGGCTGGTGGTGGAGATGATCATGTTTGCGCTCCTTGGCCTTGCAAAAAAGGCCAAGTCTAACAAAAGCGCCGGTGGTTCCCGCTATTGCACACTGGCTGCCCGCAAACGCTGCCCCAGCCTGGCTCCGAACACGTTGACCAGCAAACCAAGCATCACCAGCAATGCGCCCCAGCCCTGGGTGGCCGTCAGCCGCTCACCCAGCAACCAGGCTGACGAACTCAGGCCGATTACCGGCACCAGCAGCGAAAACGGTGCCACCTTGCCCGCAGGGTGGCGCGACAGCAGCTTGCCCCACAGGCTGTAACCGATCATGGTGGCGACGAAGGCCAGGTACGCCAGCGCCAGTACCGAGCTCCAGCCGATATTGGCCAGTGCATGACCAATCCGCTCCGGCCCTTCCAGCCACCACGACAACGCCAGGAACGGCAGCGGTGGAATCAGCCCGCCCCAGATCACCAGCGCCACCAGGTCCACCGAGCCAAAGCGGCGGGTAATGATGTTGCCCATGCCCCACATGGCCCCGCCACACAAGGTCAGCAGCAGCGCCACCAGCGGTACATGGCCGCTGTCCTCGCTACCGATCAGTGCCAGGCCGCTGGCCGCCACTATCAGGCCGAGCACACTGGCCAGACGCAACCGCTCACCGAGGAACAGCGCGGCGAAGCCAAGCGTGAAGAACGCCTGCGACTGCAGCACCAGCGACGCCAGGCCCGGTGGCATGCCGCTGTACATGGCCTGGAACAGGAAGGCGAACTGGCCCAGGGAGATGGTCGCGCCATAGGCGACCAGCCAGCCCCACGGCAGCTTCGGCCGCTTGACCAGCAGCACAGCCGGAAACGCCACCAGCAGAAAACGCAATGCCCCGAGCAGCATCGGCGGCAAGCCATCGAGGCCGACCTTGATGACCACGAAATTGACTCCCCAGGCGACAATCACCACCAGGGCGATCAGCAGGTCCTTGAGCGGCATTGCAGCTTCCTTCTTCCGGCGTTCTAGACATATTTCGTAACAGCATAAGGCCATTTTCCGCCCACGGACCAGCACAGTTATGGTCAACCCTTGCGCTACAGATTGGCTGTTATGCCCCGCAGTCTTCACTTGACCCTACTTGTATAGACATGCTGATATCAGGCAGACGCCATCCGCGCAGTGCACCGGCGATGGCCCTCCCTGACACAAAAACAATGAAGTGGAGCCCTCAATGTCCCGCAAATCTGTGCTCGAACGGCGCTCTATCGACTACATCCCGGAAGCCGAGCGCCATGGCAAGCTGTACAGCCAGTTCACCCTCTGGCTCGGCGCCAACCTGCAGATCACCGCCATCGTCACCGGCGCCCTGGCCGTGGTGCTGGGCGGCGACGTGTTCTGGTCGCTGATCGGCCTGCTGCTGGGCCAGCTGATCGGCGGCGCGGTCATGGCCTTGCATGCAGCCCAGGGCCCGCGCCTGGGCCTGCCGCAGATGATTTCCAGCCGCGTGCAGTTCGGCGTGTATGGCGCGGCCATCCCGATGGTGCTGGTGTGCCTGATGTACCTGGGCTTCACCGCCACCGGCACGGTGCTGTCCGGGCAGGCCATCGGCCAGTTGCTGAGTGTCAGCGATAGCACCGGCATTCTTGTCTTCGCCTCGGTGATCGTGCTCGCTACCCTCGCCGGCTACCGGGTGATCCACTGGATCGGCCGGGTCGCCAGCGTGCTGGGCATCATTGCCTTCGTCTACCTGTTCAGCCGCATCCTGATGCTCGCCGACATCGGCCAGTTGCTGGAAAACCGCCACTTCAGCTGGGCCACCTTCTTGCTCGCGGTGTCGCTGGCCGCCTCCTGGCAGATCGCCTTCGGCCCCTACGTGGCGGATTACTCGCGCTACCTGCCGAGCAGCACCTCGCCGGTGAAGACCTTTCTCGCCGCCGGCCTGGGCTCTGTCATTGGAGCACAAGCGTCGATGATCCTCGGCGTGTTCGCCGCAGCCATCGCCGGCGGGCAATTCAGCGGGCGTGAAGTGGCCTACATCGTCGGCCTCGGCGGTGCCGGCACCACTGCCGCGCTGCTGTACTTCAGCATTGCGTTCGGCAAGGTGACGATCTCGACGCTGAACTCCTATGGCAGCTTCATGTGCATTGCCACCATCATCAGCGGTTTCCGAGGCCACCTGGCAATCAGCCGCGTGCAACGCCTGGTGTTCGTGCTGGCCATCGTCGGCGCCGCCACCCTGGTGGCCCTGCTCGGCCAGCACACCTTCCTCAGTGCGTTCAAGTCGTTCATCCTGTTCCTGCTGACGTTCTTCGTGCCCTGGAGCGCGGTCAACCTGGTGGATTACTACTTCATCACCAAGGAGCGCTACGACATCCCTGCCCTGGCCGACCCGGAAGGCCGCTACGGCCGCTGGAACTGGCCTGGCATCAGCGTCTACACCCTCGGCGTGCTGGTGCAGATGCCGTTCATCGACACCAAGCTGTACACCGGCCCCATGGTCGCGCACCTGGGTGGCGTGGATGTGTCGTGGCTGATCGGGCTGGTGGTGCCGAGCGTGCTGTACTACTGCGTGGCGCGCCGCCGGGCCGCCGAGGCGCCGGCCAGCCTGATCGTGCCGCAGGCGCGCTGATGCTGTGTGCCGAGTTCTCCTTGCACCGGCCTCTTCGCGGGTAAAACCGCGAAGAGGCCCGAGAGTCAGTCGCGGTAGTCCGGGGCGATCCGCTCCAACATCCGCAGCAAAGCCCCCCAGGCCAGCTGAAGCGCATCCGGGTCATCCAGCTCACCCTGCTTCAACCCGCGCATCGGCGCATTGAACTGCCGCTCGGTATGCGCGCACACCGCTTCCGACGGCAACACCAGCTGCCCGGCGCTCTGCGCCGCCAACTGGATCTCGCAAGCCTTTTCCAGGTAATACATCCGCAGGAACGCCTCGGCCACCGAGCGCCCGGTGGTCAGCAAGCCGTGGTTGCGCAGGATCATCACCGGCTTGTCGCCCAGGTCCGCCACCAGCCGCTGCTGTTCGTCCAGGTCCAGCGCGATGCCTTCGTAGGCGTGGTAGGCGACCTTGCCATGGAACTCCATCGACATCTGGTTGACCGGCAGCAACCCGCACTCCAGCGCCGCCACCGCGCAACCGGCGCGGGTGTGCGTGTGCAGCACGCACTGGGCGTCCTCGCGGGCGGCATGGATCGCACTGTGGATGACGAAACCGGCCGGGTTGACCGAATATTCAGTGGGCGCCACCGGCCGGCCTTGCAGGTCGATCTTCACCAGGCTCGAGGCGGTGATTTCTTCGAACAGCAAGCCGTAGGGGTTGATCAGGAAATGATGCTCGGGGCCCGGCAGGCGCAAGGAGATATGGGTAAAGATCAGGTCCGACATGCGGAAGTGGGCAATCAGGCGATAGCAGGCGGCCAGTTGCTGGCGCAGGGTCTGTTCCGTGGTGTCCATCGTTGTTCTCCCTGTTGGCAGTTCGGGGCTGCCGGGCAGCCCCGATAAGCGACATCATTTGCTGGCCCAGGCATTGAAGCGTTGCTCCAGCTCCTCGCCGTGATCGACCCAGAACTCCACATCCATCGCCAACGCACCTTGCAGGTTCTCAGGCGAGGTCGGCACCCAGCTGGCCAGCGCCGGGTCAAGCCTGGCCGCCGCCTGAGTATTGGTCGGCCCGTAGGGAATCTGCTGGACGTAACGCACCTGGGTATCCGCCTGGTTGGCGTAGCTGATCAAGCGTTTCGCCTGATCGACATGCTTCGAGCCCTTGATGATCGCCCAGTAGTCCATGCCATACAGACTGCCAGGCCAGACCACCGCCAGCGGGCTGCCTTGCTGCGCGGCCACGGCGATGCGGCCACTGTAGGTCGAGGTCATCACCACATCACCCGCCGTCAGCCACTGCGCCGGTTGCGCGCCGGCATCCCACCACTGGATATACGGCTTGAGCTCGGTGAGCTTGGCAAAGGCGCGCTCGACGCCTGCCGGGGTCGACAACACCTTGTACACGTCAGCGACCTTGACCCCGTCGGCCAGCAAGGCGAACTCCAGGTTGTACACCGCGCGTTTGCGCAGGCCGCGTTTGCCCGGGTACTTCTGCACGTTCCAGAAGTCGGCCCACGAGGCCGGTGCCTGGGCCAGCTTGTCGCGGTCGTAGGCAATCGCCACGCTCCATACCAGCGCCGCCGAGCCGCAGTCCTGGGCCGCAGCGGGGATCAGTTCGGCGGCATGCCCCAGGCGCTGCCAGTCGAGGTGCTCGTAGATGCCCTCCTCGCAGCCGCGCATCAGGTCTGGCCCCTCGATCTGCACCACGTCCCAGTCGACATTGCCGGTATCGGCCATCACCTGGATGCGCGCCATCTCACCGTTGTATTCGCTCTGGATCAACTGGCTGCCGTCCTGGGCGCTGAAAGGCTGGAAGATCGCCACATCCTGGGCTTTCTGACCGGCGCCGCCATAGCCGACCACGACCATCTGCGGCGCCGCTTGCGCACTGCCCAGGCCCAAGGCCAAGAGCGCTGCGCAAAGGCCGGTAGTGCAAGGAAATGCCTGCATCGAGTTGCCTCCTGTCGGTACCGCCGAGCGTTGGCTCGAAGGCCCGTTTGTTGTTGTAGTGAGGTCACGCGCCACGGCCGTGGCGAGGGAAAAGCTAGTCCGCCATCAGTAAAAAAACAAATTGCTTTTTTACTTACGCTACACTTTCATGAGGAAAACAAGAACGACACCGCAACGGAGCCGCCCGCATGACGACCGCCTTCGCCCATTTGTTCGAACCCCTGCAGATCCGCGGCAAACGCCTGAAGAACCGCATCATGTCGACCGGCCACGACACTTGCCTGCCCACCGACAACCTGGTCAACGACAAGCTCATCGCCTACCAGCGCGCCCGTGCCGCCGGTGGTGTCGGCCTGATCGTGCTGCAGGTGGCGGGGGTGCATGAGAGTGCCCGTTACACCTCGCACGTGCTGATGGCCACTGACGACGCCTGCATCGACGGCTACCGCCGCCTGGCCGAGGCCTGCCATGCCCACGGCACGGTGGTGCTGTCGCAATTGTTCCATCCGGGACGGGAGATCATGGAGTCGGCGGACGGCCTGCTGGCAGTCGCCTACTCGGCCTCGTCGGTGCCCAACGAGCGCTTCCGGGTGATGCCGCGTGCCCTCGACCAGGCGATGATCGACGAGATCGTCCAGGGCTACGCCAGCGCTGCGCTGCGCCTGCACCAGGCGGGGCTGGACGGTGTCGAGGTGGTGGCCAGCCATGGCTACCTGCCGGCGCAGTTCCTCAACCCGCGGGTCAACCAGCGCAATGACAGCTACAACGGCGAACTGGAACAGCGCCTGCGCTTCCTGCGGGAAGTGCTGGCAGCGGTCAGGGCGGCCACCGACGAGCAGTTCATTGTCGGCCTGCGCATCAGCGCAGACGAACGCGACAGCGAGGGCCTGAGCGAAGACGAATCGCTTGCCGCCGCCCAGGCCGTGCAAGGCCAGGTCGACTACCTGCACATCGTCGCCGGGACCTCGGCTTCGCTCGGTGGCGCCGTGCATATCGTGCCACCCATGGCCATCGCCCCGGCCTACCTGGCGCGCGAGGCCGGCACCTTCAAGCAGCACCTGGACATCCCGCTGTTCGTCACCGGGCGCATCAATCAGCCGCAGGAAGCCGAACTGATCCTGGCCCGTGGCCAGGCCGACGTGTGTGGCATGACCCGCGCACTGATCTGCGACCCGCAGATGCCGGCCAAGACCGAGCGCGGCCAGGTCGAAGACGTGCGCGCCTGCATTGCCTGCAACCAGGCCTGCATCGGCCACTTCCACCGCGGCCTGCCGATCTCCTGTATCCAGCACCCGGAGACCGGGCGCGAATTGCAGTACCAACACCCAGCCCCCGCTACTGCGCGCAAGCGCATCCTGGTGGCGGGCGGCGGTCCCGCCGGCATGAAAGCCGCAGCCGTGGCTGCCGCCCGGGGGCATGACGTCACGCTGTACGAAGCCAGTACACAACTCGGCGGCCAGATACAGCTTGCCCAGCTGCTGCCCCGGCGCAGCGAGTTCGGCGGCGCCAGCACCAACCTGCAGCGCGAAATGGAACTGGCCGGCGTGCGCGTAGTACGTAATACGCGTGTTGATCGCGCACTGGTCGAACGCGAACGCCCCGACCTGGTGATTGCCGCCACTGGTGCCACGCCCTACTGGCCATCGTTCGAACGCAGCGGCGAGCTGCAGGTGGTGGATGCCTGGCAAGTCCTGCGCAATGAAGTCGCCCTTGGCAGCTCGGTGCTGGTGATCGACTGGCGCTGCGACTGGATCGGCCCCGGCATCGCCGAGCGCCTGACCCGGGATGGCCACCAGGTGCAGCTGGCGGTGAACGGCACCCACTGCGGCGAAACCCTGCCGCTGTACGTGCGCGACCAGATGGCCGGCGAACTGCACCGCCTGGGCATCCCGATCACACCCTATGCCCGCCTGTACGGCTGCGATGACAACACCGTCTACCTGCAGCACACCGCCAGCGGCCAACCGATGATCTTCGAAGGTATCGACACCCTGGTACTGTGCCTCGGTCACCAACCTCAGGACACCCTGGCCATGGAACTGGCAGGCCTGGTGGAGGTACGGCGCATTGGCGACTGCCTGGCCCCGCGCACGGTCGAAGAGGCGATCCATGAGGGCCTGACAGTTGCCTGGGCACTCTGAGGCTGTCCATACTGCGGCTTTCCCGATGGACCGAAGCGCATGAGCCAGCAACCCCAGTTCCCGCCCGCTGCCGCAGACGGTGGCAGTGCGCCACAGTTCCTCGGTGGCCGCATCCGCGGCCTGCGCAAGCGTCGCGGCATGACCCTGGCGGAGCTGGCGGCGCACAGCGAGCTGACCGCCGGCTACATCAGCCAGCTGGAGCGTAACCTGTCATATCCGTCGATCCCGGCGCTGTTCAACATTGCCCGCAGCCTCGGCGTGACCATCCAGTGGTTCTTCGCCAGCGAGGCCACCACCGCACCGGAAGACCAGGGTTACGTGGTGCGGCGCAACAGCCGGTTGAGCGTGCATTACGAGGACGGCATCGTCGACCAGCTGCTCACGCCGCAACCCAACCGCCAGCTGGAGATGCTGCATTCGCGTTTTCCACCTGGCACCTACAGCCAGCAGAGCTACAGCCATGAGGGTGACGAAGCGGGTTATGTGCTCTCGGGCAGTTTCGAAGTGTGGGTGGGTGAACGCCACTTCCTGCTGGGCGAAGGCGACAGTTTCAGTTTTTCCAGCCAGGAGCCGCACCGCTACGGCAACCCTGGCGAGGTGGATGCCGTGGTGATCTGGGTCATCACCCCGCCCACATTCTGAAAAGAGCTGTCAGCAGGCCCGGTTCAACTGTGGCCCTGCTGAGCCGCGCGGCCAGCGCACCTTGCAATTGACGCTCGCGCCCGTTGCATTTGCGCTTTTCTCCGAACCCATGGCATAGATGCAGGTCGACGTCCTTAGGTGGACGCTTTCGCGCTTTCCAAGGAGACCCTCTGCATGAGCAAGCCCCCCTATGTCCCGCCCAAGGTCTGGCGCAACGATGCCGCATCCGGTGGCCAGTTCGCCAGCATCAACCGGCCGATCGCCGGGCCGACCCATGACAAGGACCTGCCGGTCGGCAAGCACCCGTTGCAGCTGTACTCCCTGGCCACCCCCAACGGTGTCAAGGTCACCATCCTGCTCGAAGAACTGCTCGCCCTGGGCCACAGCGGCGCCGAATACGATGCCTGGCTGATCCGCATCGGCGACGGTGACCAGTTCTCCAGCGGCTTCGTCGAGGTCAACCCCAACTCGAAGATCCCCGCCCTGCTCGACCGCAGCGCTGAACCGCCGGTGCGGGTGTTCGAGTCTGGTTCGATCCTGCTGCACCTGGCCGAGAAGTTCGGTGCCTTCCTGCCCAAGGCGCCGGCTGCACGCACCGAGAGCCTCAACTGGCTGTTCTGGCAGATGGGTGCGGCGCCTTACCTGGGCGGCGGCTTCGGCCACTTCTATGTGTACGCGCCGGAAAAGATCGAGTACGCGATCAACCGCTTCACCATGGAAGCCAAGCGCCAGCTCGACGTGCTGGAGCGCCGCCTGGCGGTCAGCCGCTACCTCGGCGGCGACGAATACAGCATCGCCGACATCGCCGTGTGGCCGTGGTACGGCCAGCTGGTGCGCGGCAACCTGTATGGCGCGGCCGAATTCCTGGCGGTGGATGAATACCCACAGGTCAAGCGCTGGGCCGAGGAAATCGCCCAGCGCCCGGCCGTGCAGCGTGGCACCCGGGTCAACCGTATCTGGGGCGATGAAGCCAGCCAGGTACCCGAGCGGCACTCGGCGGCCGACCTGGGCTGAAGCTGTCGGGGCCGCTGGCGGCCCCGACAATGCCCCGTTGCAAAAAACCATTTCTGCCGCGCAAACCTCCCAGCCCTGATCCCTTCTTGTACACTCCTCGCACTAGCCCCAACCTGCACAAATTTTGGTGAAAGCATGATCGAGGTAACCGAGGTTTCCATTGCCGAGCTGCGCGACGCACTCGAAACGGGCCGCACGACGGCCGTCGAGCTGGTCAAGGCCTACCTGGCGCGCATCGACGCCTACGATGGAGCCGACACCGCCACCGCGTTGAACGCCGTGGTCGTACGCAACCCTGACGCGCTCAAGGAAGCCGAGGCCTCCGACGCCCGCCGCGCCAAGGGCCAGACCCTGAGCCCGCTGGACGGTATCCCCTACACCGCCAAGGACAGCTACCTGGTCAAGGGCCTGACCGCCGCCTCCGGCAGCCCGGCGTTCAAGGACCTGGTCGCCCAGCGCGACGCTTTCACCATCGAGCGCCTGCGCGCCGCCGGTGCCGTGTGCCTGGGCAAGACCAACATGCCACCGATGGCCAATGGCGGCATGCAGCGTGGCGTCTACGGCCGCGCAGAAAGCCCGTACAACGCCAACTACCTGACCGCACCATTCGCCTCCGGCTCGTCGAACGGCGCCGGTACCGCCACCGCCGCCAGCTTCAGCGCCTTCGGCCTGGCCGAGGAAACCTGGTCGAGCGGCCGCGGCCCTGCCTCGAACAACGGCCTGTGCGCCTACACCCCCTCGCGCGGGGTGATCTCGGTACGTGGCAACTGGCCGCTGACCCCGACCATGGACGTGGTGGTGCCGTATGCCCGAACCATGGCCGACCTGCTGGAAATCCTCGACGTGGTGGTTGCCGACGATGCCGACAAGCGCGGCGACCTGTGGCGCCTGCAGCCATGGGTACCGATCCCGGCCGCCTCCTCGGTGCGCCCGGCGTCTTACCTGGACCTGGCCGTTGACGCCAGCTCGCTCAAGGGCAAGCGCTTTGGCGTACCGCGCATGTACATCAATGCCGACGCTGAAGCCGGCACCTCTGAGAAGCCAGGCATCGGCGGCCCGACCGGCCAGCGCATCATCACCCGCGACAGCGTCATCGCCCTGTGGCAGCAGGCTCGCCAGGCCCTGGAAGCGGCCGGCGCCGAAGTGCTGGAAGTGGACTTCCCGCTGGTGTCCAACTGCGAAGGCGACCGCCCGGGCGCGCCGACCGTCTACAACCGTGGCATCGTCAGCAAGGAATTCCTCCACGACGAGCTGTGGGAGCTGTCGGGCTGGGCGTTCGACGACTTCCTGCGGGCCAACGATGACCCCAAACTCAACCGCCTGGCCGATGTCGACGGCCCGCAGATCTTCCCGCACGACCCGGGCACCCTGCCCAACCGTGAGGACGACCTGGCCGCTGGCATGGACGAATACGTCAACATGGCCAAGCGCGGCCTGAAGACCTGGGACCAGATCGAGACCCTGCCCGATGGCCTGCGCGGGCTGGAAAAAACCCGCAAGATCGACCTCGAAGACTGGATGGACGCGCAGGGCCTGGACGCCGTGCTGTTCCCGACCGTGGCCGATGTCGGCCCGGCCGATGCCGACGTCAACCCGGCCTCGGCCGACATCGCCTGGAGCAACGGCATCTGGGTGGCCAACGGCAACCTGGCGATCCGCCACCTGGGCGTGCCGACCGTGACCGTGCCGATGGGTGTGATGGCCGATATCGGCATGCCGGTGGGGCTGACCTTTGCCGGCAAGGCGTATAGCGACAATGCGCTGCTGAGCTTTGCTGCGGCCTTTGAATCGACCGGTTCGCGCCGGATGGTACCGCCGCGTACCCCGCCGCTGGGCTGATCATCCTGGCCCCAGCGTCGACTTGCCGACGCTGGGGCCAGCTGGTATGACAGGCTTCCTTTGTATTGCGCAATCCAGCCGGCGTGTGGGGCGGCGTTGGCGCTGGCTTATGAGTCAGCAGCTTTGGCTGGCTACCAGAATGGTGGTTTGTGGGGCGCTACTGCAACTCTGCAGCAGATTCAGGCGTGGTTGAAGCAGGTAGGATGAACGGCGGTATGGCCTCCGGGTGCTCGCCGAGGCATTTTCGGCGCCTGGGAGATCGAGCGCCGCCCGCGCGGCGCATCGCGGATAAATCCGCTCCTACAGTTTGCTGCAACGTGGCCATGCCTGTGAGGGCATGGTTGTCAGCCGGTTTGCACGGCTCAAGTCATGCGCCAGGGCTGGCTACCATGGCGTAACAGGTTCGGCACGTTGCAACAAAGCTGTAGGAGCGGATTTATCCGCGATGCGCCGCGCGGGCGGCGCTCGGTCTCACAGGCGCAAAAAACTGCCACGGCGAACACATACCACCGGTCACCCTGTCATCAGAATATTCATTTCCTCCTGTACCACTGAACCCGCCGCTGGCGAATCATTTCACCTGCCACAACCGCCACGCAGACGAAATACACCATCCGCCCTTTCGATCTGCGGCAAGTGAAGGCACAATGCGGATCTTTTTTTTGGCCGGCCTGGCCGGGGGCCTTTAAATGATCAAGACGCCGTACTACCTCATCGACAAAACCAAGCTCCTGCGCAACATGGAGAAGATCGCCTACGTGCGTGAAAACTCCGGTGCCAAGGCGCTGCTCGCCCTCAAGTGCTTCGCCACCTGGTCGGTGTTCGACCTGATGCAGCAGTACATGGACGGCACCACGTCGTCTTCGCTGTTCGAGCTCAAGCTCGGCCGCCAGAAGTTCGCCGGCGAAACCCACGCCTACAGCGTGGCCTGGGCCGATGACGAAATCGAGGAAATGCTCGAGAACTGCGACAAGATCATCTTCAACTCGATCGGCCAGCTGCAGCGTTTCGCCGAACAGTCCGAAGGCAAGGTCCGCGGCCTGCGCGTCAACCCGCAGGTGAGCAGCTCCGACTACCTGCTGGCCGACCCGGCCCGCCCGTTCAGCCGCCTCGGCGAGTGGGACCCGGTGAAGATCGAACAGGTGATCGAACAGATCTCCGGCTTCATGTTCCACAACAACTGCGAGAACGGTGACTTCGGCCTGTTCGACAAGATGCTGACACACATCGAAGAGCGCTTCGGCCACCTGCTGCACAAGGTCGAGTGGGTCAGCCTGGGTGGCGGCATCCATTTCACCGGCGAGGGTTATGCCCTGGACGCCTTCTGTGCACGCCTGAAAGCCTTCTCCGAGCGATACGGCGTGCAGGTCTACCTGGAGCCAGGCGAAGCGGCCATCACCAACAGTGCCTCGCTGGAAGTGACCGTGCTCGACACCCTGTACAACGGCAAGCACCTCGCCGTGGTCGACAGCTCGATCGAAGCGCACCTGCTCGACCTGCTGATCTACCGCCTCAACGCCAAGATGGCCCCTAACGACGGCGAGCACACCTACATGGTCTGCGGCAAGTCGTGCCTGGCCGGCGACATCTTCGGCGAGTACCAATTCGATCGTCCGCTGGCCATCGGCGACCGTCTGTCGTTCATCGACACCGCCGGCTACACCATGGTCAAGAAAAACTGGTTCAACGGCCTGAAGATGCCATCGATCGTGGTCAAGCAGCTCGACGGCAGCGTCGAGGTGGTGCGCGATTTCGGTTTCGAAGACTACGTTTCCAGCCTGTCGTAAGACCGGCTACCCAAGTAAGGAGCAACAGGTAAATTGAAGAAGAACGTTCTTATCATTGGTGCAGGAGGTGTCGCCAAGGTGGTGGCCCACAAGTGCGCGCAGCATAACGACGAACTGGGTCGTATCGCTATCGCGTCACGGAACATCTCCAAATGCCAGGCCATCATCGACAGCGTCAAGGCCAAGGGTAGCCTCAAGGTGCCCGCCGACATCCAGGCCTTCTCGCTCAACGCCCTCGATGTCGAGGCGACCAAGGCACTGATCCGCGAGACCGAATCGCAGATCGTGATCAACGTCGGTTCCGCCTTCCTCAACATGTCGGTGCTGCGTGCCTGCATCGATACCGGTGTCGCCTACCTGGACACCGCCATCCACGAAGAGCCGGGCAAGATCTGCGAGACCCCGCCGTGGTACGGCAACTACGAGTGGAAACACCTCGAAGAGTGCCAACAAAAGAACATTACCGCCATTCTCGGCGTCGGTTTCGACCCGGGTGTGGTGAACAGCTACGCAAAACTTGCGCAACAGCAATACTTCGACAGCATTGATTCGATCGACATTCTCGACGTCAATGCCGGTTCGCACGGCAAGTACTTTGCCACCAACTTCGACCCGGAAATCAACTTCCGCGAGTTTACCGGGCAAGTATGGAGCTGGCAGAACAGCCAGTGGACCAGCAACACCATGTTCGAAGTCAAGCGTACCGACGACCTGCCGGTGGTCGGTTCGCAGAACCTGTACCTGACCGGTCACGACGAAGTTCATTCGATCTCGAAGAACCTCAACGTACCGAACGTGCGTTTCTGGATGAGCTTCGGCGAGCACTACATCAATGTGTTCACCGTGCTGAAGAACCTTGGCCTGCTCTCCGAGCAACCGGTGAAGACGGCCGAGGGCCTGGAAGTGGTCCCGCTGAAGGTGGTCAAGGCCGTACTGCCTGACCCGGCCTCGCTGGCCCCAGGCTACACCGGCAAGACCTGCATCGGTGATCTGGTGAAGGGCACCAAGGACGGCAAGCCGCGTGAAGTGTTCATCTACAACGTGGCCGACCACGAGGAAGCCTACGCCGAGACCGACAGCCAGGGCATCTCCTACACCGCCGGTGTACCGCCGGTGGCTGCGGCCCTGCTGGTCGCCCGTGGTGAGTGGGACGCCAAGCGCATGGTCAACGTCGAGGAGCTGCCGGCCGAGCCGTTCCTCAAGGCGCTGGACGTGATGGGCCTGCCGACCCGCGTGAAAGATGAAAATGGCGACCGTCCGTGGGACGCTGAAGCCTAAGCCGTAAAACAGAAGGGGCGCCAACATGGCGCCCCTTCTGCTTTTGCGGGCCCGGTCTGGGTGAACCCGCGAAGAGGCCGGCACAGAAATACCCCCTACTTCCTGGCCTCCAGGATCAAATTGAACGGCGTCTGCGTCGCCCGCCGGAACCGTGTGAACCTCGCCTCCTCGAACACCGCCCGCAGGCGCGCCTCCCCCGCCTGAGCGCCCAACCCCAGCCCCACTTCCTGGGACAACGAATTGGGCGTGCAGATGAACGTCGACGCCGCATAGAACAACCGCCCGACCGGCGTCAGGTTGCCCTCCAGCGAATCCTCGGCATAAGGCTCCACCAGCATCACCGTGCCATCCGCCTTCAGCGCCCGGTAGGCATGCTTTGCTGCGCCCACGGGGTCGCCCATGTCATGCAGGCAATCGAAGAAGCACACCAGATCGTGATCATGCCCCGGATAGTCCTTGGCCGATGCCTGCTGGAAGCTCACACGCGCCGCCAGCCCGGCTTCGCGCGCACGTTCACTGGCCGTGGCAATGGACGGTGCGTGGTAGTCGTAGCCGGTAAAGCTAGAAGCCGGAAACGCCTGCGCCAGGACCAGGGTCGAAGCGCCATGGCCACAGCCGACGTCTGCCACCTTGGCTCCGGCCTGCAGCTTGGCCACCACGCCTTCGAGCGCCGGCAACCAGTCCGCCACGAGAAACGTGCGGTAACCGGGCCTGAAGAACCGCTCGGTGCCACTGAACATGCACGGGTGGTGGTCACCCCAGGCCAGCCCGCCGTCACCGCGCATGGCCGCCACCAACTTGTCCTTGTCATGGAACAAGGCCGCGATGACCGCCGCACCACCGGCCATGTAGGCCGGCGAGTCTTCCAGGGCCAGGGCCATGGCCTGCTCTTCAGGCAGAACGAACGTGCCTTTGTCATGCACCATGTAGCCGGAGGCTGCCTGGGCGCTAAGCCACTCGCGCAGCAACCGGGGGTGGCAGCCGGTCTTGGCCGCCAGTGCCTCGGGGCTGGTCGGCTGGCTGTCGGCCATGGCCCGGTACAGGCCAAGTTCATCGCCAAGGATGACATTGGCCAGGGTCGCCGCAGCGCCCATGTCACCGACCAGCTTGCCCATGAATTCGTGAAGCCTTGTCTCGTCCATGACCTGCCCTCCTCTGCAAGAAGGCCACCGTCGACGAGGAAGTCCGGTTCGAGGGGAGCGGTGGTCAGGGTATGAATGGATGCACATCCGTTATGAGTTTAGCCCCTCGATGCCGCTCATGGGCAACACTAACTTACCGGGCCTACAACTGACGTTTGTTAGTGCAACTTATCCTAAGAAACCCACGGCATATTCTGGCACTTCGCAATCCACTGTCTATGCTCTTGCACTGTGCCGATCCTTTTTTCGGTTGTTGTTCAAGTCATAACTATCAAGTCGTCCATCGCTCAACTTTCCGGCCTGCGCCGGGCGCTTTTCCGTGCGCCAGGAAAATGAGTTTGCCTTCCATTTACAAAGCAAACGTGTGCATCACCCATGGGCCCTGAGCGCCGCACTCAGGTAACAAAATTTAAACAAGAATGTGACATTTTTTTTCAGCTTTTTCGCCAAGGATCTCTGCGGCCGCATCCCGGCACCTGCGCAAGCAGGGGTACTGCCCGTACAGGTTCACACCATGGAGCTTTGAATGAAGGTTACGGTTTTCGGTACCGGCTATGTCGGCCTAACCCAGGCGGTGTGCCTGTCCCAGGTGGGGCACTCGGTGCTATGCATGGATATCAACGCCGCGAGGGTAGCGGCGCTCAGCGAGGGGCATTGCCCGATCTTCGAGCCCGGCCTTGCGGCCCTTCTGGAGAACAACCTGGCATGCGGCCGACTGCGCTTCACCACCGATGCCGCTGAAGCGGCGCAGTACGCCAGGTTGCAGTTCATCGCCGTCGGCACCCCGCCCCAGGCCGATGGCAGCGCCGACATGCGCCACGTGTTCAGCGTCATCGACAGCATTCTCGAGCATGCCGACGGCCCCAAGGTGATCGTCAACAAGTCCACCTCGCCAGTCGGCACGGTAGACCGTATCAAGGCGCGGATCAGCCAGGCGGTGGCCGACGCTGAGCGCTACCGGGTGATCAGCAACCCCGAGTTCCTCAAGGAGGGCTCGGCGGTGGAGGATTGCATGCGCCCGGACCGCATCATCATCGGCGGTGCCGAACCGGCCGAGGTCGAGTTGCTGCGCGAGCTGTACCAGCCATTCAGCCGCAACCGCGAGAAAATCATACTCATGGACGCGCGCAGCGCCGAGCTGACCAAGTACGCCGCCAACTGCCTGTTGGCGACCAAGATTTCCTTCATCAATGAAATGGCCAACCTGGCCGAGCACCTGGGTGCCGACATCGAAATGGTCCGCCGCGGCATCGGCTCGGACCCGCGCATCGGCTACGATTTCATCTACCCCGGCTGCGGCTTCGGCGGCTCGTGCTTCCCCAAGGACCTGCAGGCGCTGCGCAGGACAGCCGAGGCCGAAGGCTTCGACCCGCTGTTGCTCGGCGCAGTGGAAGCCGTCAACCAGCGGCAGAAGAGCCGGCTGTTCAGCAAGATCCAGCGCCACTACCCCGATGGCCTGCACGGCAAGGTCTTCGCCGTCTGGGGGCTATCGTTCAAACCCAACACCGATGACATCCGCGAAGCCTCCAGCCTGGTGCTGCTCGAAGCCCTGTGGGGCGCCGGCGCCCGCGTGCAGGCCCACGACCCGCAAGCCATGGAAGAGATCCAGCGGCTCTACGGCGCCCGCCCCGACCTGAAACTGGTGCCGTGCAAGGACGACGCCCTGCAGGGTGCCGATGCCCTGGTGATCGTCACCGAGTGGCAGGATTACCGGGTACTGAACCTGGACAAGGTCCCGCAGCAACTGGCTGACCGCGTGGTATTCGACGGCCGCAACCTGTTCGAACCCGAGCACATGGCCGCCGCCGGCCTCACGTATTACGGTATTGGCCGTGGCCAGGTGAAACAAGCATGCCCGTACTGATCACCGGCGCCGCTGGATTCATTGGTTTCCACCTGGCGCGCCGTCTGTGCGAAGCCGGCGTCGATGTGGTGGGCATCGATAACCTCAACGCCTACTACAGCGTCGAACTCAAGCTGGCGCGCCTGCAACAGCTGCTCGCCTATTCCAATTTCCGCTTCCAGACGGTCGACATCGCCAACGCCGCCGACATGCAGCAACTGTTCGCCGGGCAGCCGTTCAGCGAAGTGATCCACCTGGCGGCGCAGGCGGGCGTGCGCTACTCACTGGACAACCCGGCGGTGTATGGGCAATCCAACCTGACCGGTTTTCTCAACCTGCTCGAAGCCTGCCGCCAGCACCCGCCGCGCCACCTGATCTACGCCTCCAGCAGCTCGGTGTATGGGGCCAACACCAAACAGCCGTTCAGCGTCGAAGACCCGGTCGAGCAGCCGATTTCGCTGTATGCCGCGAGCAAGCGCGCCAATGAGCTGATGGCCCACAGTTATGCGCACCTGTACCAGCTGCCGATCACCGGCCTGCGCTTTTTCACCGTCTATGGCCCGTGGGGCCGCCCCGACATGGCGCTGTTCAAGTTCACCCGGGCGATGCTCGAAGGCCAGCCGATCGAGCTTTACAACCATGGCCAGATGGCGCGCGACTTCACCTACATCGACGACATCGTCGAGAGCATCCTGCGCCTGCGCCAGAAGCCGCCTCGGCCTGATGCCGGGCAACCGCCCTGCCAGCTGTTCAACATCGGCCGTGGCCAGCCGGTGCGCCTGCTGGCGTTCGTCGAGTGCCTGGAGAACGCACTGGGCATCAAGGCCCGGCGCGAATACCTGCCGTTGCAGGCCGGTGACGTGCTGGAAACCTGGGCGGATGTGGACTCACTGACGCGCTGGATCGATTTTTCGCCGGGCACCCCACTGGAGCACGGCGTTGCCGCTTTCGTTGGTTGGTACCGGGACTTCTACCGGGTTTGACCACGCAATCCATACAAGAACACAGGTAGCCTCGATGACTGATCCCCTTGACCTCTCGGTACTGATCCCCGCCAAGAACGAGGTCGACAACCTGCCGGCGCTGCTGGCGGAAATCCGCACGGCGCTGGCCGCTGAAAACTATGAGGTGCTGGTAGTCGACGACGGCAGCACTGACCAGACGCTCAACAGGCTGAAGCAGCTCAGGCAGCAAGGCTTCCCCCAGTTGCGCATCCTGCGCCACGACCGCTCGCTGGGCCAGAGCACCTCGATCTGGCACGCCGCCCAGGCTGCCCGTGGCCGCTGGCTGGCCACCCTTGACGGCGACGGGCAGAACGACCCGGCCGACATCCCCGGCATGCTCGCCCTGGTGCGCGGCAACCAGGACCTCGGCGGCGACATCCAGCTGGTCGCCGGGCACCGCGTCAACCGCCGCGATACCGCCAGCAAGCGCTGGGCCTCGCGCTTTGCCAACGGCCTGCGCAGCCGCCTGCTCAAGGACGCCACGCCGGATACCGGCTGCGGCCTGAAACTGATCGACCGCGAAGCCTTCCTGCGCCTGCCCTATTTCGACCACATGCACCGCTACATCCCGGCGCTGATCCTGCGCCACAACGGCCGCATGCTGGTGCACCCGGTGAACCATCGCCCGCGCCATGCCGGCGTGTCCAAGTACGGCAACCTGGACCGCGCCCTGGTCGGCATTCTCGACCTGGTCGGGGTCTGGTGGCTGATCCGCCGCACACGCCTCGACACCCACCCTCAGGAGCTCGAAGGATGACCCGCGAAACCCTCTGGCTGATCGTCGGCTTCGCCGGCCAGGTCGTGTTCACCGGCCGCTTCGTGCTGCAGTGGCTGTACAGCGAATTCAAGAAACGCAGCGTGATCCCGGTGGGCTTCTGGTACCTGAGCATGCTCGGCAGCGCCCTGCTGCTGGTCTATGCCATCTACCGCGAGGACCCGGTATTCATCATCGGCCAGTCGTTCGGCCTGGTGGTCTACCTGCGCAACCTGCAGTTGATTGCCCGCCACAAAGAGCAGAAGGAATAGCCCTTGCCAAGGTTCAAGACACTGGGGGCCGAACGCCTGGCCCTGGTTGTACTCGCCGTGCTGCTGGTCGGTGCCGGTATTGGCTGGCGCCAGCCGATGAACGTCGATGAAGAGCGCTTCCTCGGCGTTGCCCTGGAAATGCTGCAGAGCGGCAACTGGTTCATCCCTCACCGTGCTGCGGAAATCTATGGCGACAAACCCCCGTTGTTCATGTGGACGGTCGCCCTGTTCAGTTACCTGACCGGCTTGCCCAAGGTCGCCCTGTACCTGCCGGGGCTGATGTCTGCGGCGACCATCACCCTGGTGCTGCATGACCTGGGGCGACGCCTCTGGACCCGGCGCATCGGCGTGATCGCCGCGCTGCTGTTCCTGGCGACCTACCAGAGCTACAGCATCCTGCGCACCGGGCAGATCGACAGCTACCTGTGCCTGTGGGTGGCGCTGGGCCTGTACGGCATGGTCCGCCATCTGTTGCTCGGGCCTGCCTGGGGTTGGTTCTACATGGCCTGCGCGGCCATGGGGCTGGGCATCATCAGCAAGGGCGTGGGGTTCGTACCCGCACTGATGCTGCTGCCTTATGCCTGGGCCGTGCGCAAAGGCTGGCGCGGCGTGGTGGCGTATCCCGGCCAGGGTTGGCGCTGGAGCCTGGGTTTCGTCTGGCTGCTGGCAGGCTGCGCGGTGTGGCTACTACCGCTGCTGCTATCGATCGCCCACGGCGGCGGTGCCGCGGAGCTGGCCTACCTGAAGGAAATTCTCCTGCGCCAGACCGCTAACCGCTACGCCAATGCCTGGGACCATCGCGAGCCGTTCTGGTACTTCTTCGTCAAGGTCATCCCGCAATACTGGCTGCCCCTGATCCTCGCCTTGCCGTGGCTGGTCCCGGCCTGGCGCAGGCAGCTGCAACAACGTGATGGGCGCTTCCTGCTGCTGCTCGGCTGGGTGGCCCTGGTATTGCTGTTCTTCAGCCTTAGCAGCGGCAAGCGCAAGCTCTACATCTTCCCCGCCCTGCCAGGCCTGGTACTGGCCATCGCCCCGCTGGTGCCGTGGATGCTCAAGCGCTGGCTGCAGCGCCGCCCCGGCTGGCGCAAGGCGTTCACCGCGATTGCCGTGGCCTGGTTCTGCCTGTGGTTTGCCCGCGGCTTCGTCGAGCCGCTCAAGGAAGGCCGCAACCCCCACGAAACCTTGATGAGCGACGCCGCACGCGCCACCGGTGGCGCCGAACTGGTGCTGGTCAACTGGCGTGAAGGGCACTGGCTGTTCGCCCGGCAACCCCTCGTTCATTTCGGTTTCGCCAACCAGTCCAAGCCGGAAACGGCGGTGTATTGGTTACGCCAGAACCCCGCGGCCTTCGCCCTGGTTCCGGAAACCGAACTGGGCCGCTGCTTCAACGCCGACAAGGCTCACCGATTGGGCGACACCTCGCGCGCCGAGTGGTACGTGGTCGGTGCCGATGCCGACAACGGCCAATGCCAGCCAGCCGTACCTGCCGAGGTCTACCACTTCGCCTGGGCCAACACGCCCGCACACCTGCAAACAGCAGCACAGGGGACCGGACAATGACGACTCAAACCCTGCCAGCACCGCGCCGGCATGTGTGGCGACGTCTGAACCGCTGGGGCCAGATCGGCGCGGTCGGCGTGCTGGTGGCCATGGCACTGGTGGGCATCGAGGCCGCCCGCTCGTTCTGGCCTCAGCAACTCTACGCGCACCTGAGCAACCGCTTGACGGGCGACACCGCACCCGGCAAGAACGTCTGGTTGCCGGCCTTCAAGGTCACGATCGACGCCAAAGTGGTGGACCCGAGCCTGACCAACCTATCCGGCATCACCTACGACTACGACCGCGACCGGTTGCTGGCGATCACCAATGGTGTGCCCATGGAGCTGCTGGAGTTGAGCAAGCGCGGCGACATCGTGGCGCGCTACCCGCTGGTGGATTTCGAAGACACTGAAGGCCTGGCCTACCTGGGCAATGGCCACCTGGCCATCAGCGACGAACAGATGCAACGGCTGGACGTGATCACCCTGCCCGACCACCCGCAGCCGATCCACGCCAGCGCGGCCCAGTGGATCACCCTCGACATCAACCCGACCTTGCGCAACAAGGGCTTCGAGGGGGTGACCTACGACCGCCAGCATGACCGCCTGTTCGCCATCAAGGAGCGCGACCCACGCCAGTTGTTCACCGTGACCGGCATGCTCACGGCACTCAGCGGCGGTCCCCTGCAGATTACCGTCAGCGACCGCCGCGACTGGGTCAAGCGCAGCGTGTTCGCCACCGACCTGGCCGACGGCTACTACGACCCGCGCACCGGCCACCTGCTGGTGCTCAGCGACCAGTCCAAGAACATCACCGAGCTCGACGGTGATGGCCGCTTCGTCAGTATTCGTTCGCTGCGTGCCTGGCTTGGCGGGCTGCACCGTGACGCGCCGCAGCCCGAAGGCATGACCATGGACAGCGCCGGCAACCTCTACGTCGTCAGCGAGCCCAACCTGTTCTACGTGTTCGGCAAGCCCTGAAGCCGGCGCTGGCCCTTGCAAATGTACAAGTCTCGAAATACTGTATGAATATTCAGTATTTCGAGACATCCCCATGCAACTCATTGCCAAACTCGGCATTCTCGCCGATGCCGCCAAGTACGATGCCTCATGCGCCAGCAGCGGCGCGCCGAAACGCAGCTCGCGGGGCAGCGAGGGCATGGGCGCGACCGATGGCATGGGTATCTGCCACAGCTATACCCCCGATGGCCGCTGCGTATCGCTGCTCAAGGTGCTGCTGACCAACTTCTGCCTGTATGACTGCCAGTACTGCGTCAACCGCCGCTCCAGCAACGTCCCGCGGGCGCGCTTCAGCCCCGAGGAGGTGGTGCGCCTGACCCTTGATTTTTACCGGCGCAACTGCATCAGCGGCCTGTTCCTCAGCTCGGGCATCATCCGCTCGGCCGACTACACCATGGAACAGCTGATCCGTGTGGCGCGCCTGCTGCGCGAGGAACACCACTTCCGTGGCTACATTCACCTGAAGACCATCCCCGACGCCGACCCGCTGCTGATCGAAGAAGCCGGGCGCCTGGCCGACCGCCTCAGTGTCAACATTGAACTGCCCACCGACGCCAGCCTCAAGCGCCTGGCCCCGGAAAAGCAGGCACATACCATTCGCCAGGCCATGGGCGTGATCCATCAGGGGCAGCAGGCCGTGGCCGGTGAACCGAAGGCACCACGCTTCACCCCGGCCGGGCAGAGCACCCAGGTCATCGTCGGCGCCGACGCCACCGACGACAGCACCCTGCTGCGCAACGCCGAATCGCTGTATCAGGGCTACGGCCTCAAGCGCGTGTACTACTCGGCCTTCAGCCCGATCCCCGACAGCCCTGGCAGTGTACCGCTGGCCGCCCCGCCACTGCTGCGCGAACACCGCCTGTACCAGGCCGACTTCCTGCTGCGCGGCTACGGTTACAAAGCCGGTGAGCTGCTCGGCCAGGCTGGCAACCTGGCGCTGGACATCGACCCCAAGCTGGCCTGGGCGCTGGCCAACCGCGAGGTGTTCCCGCTGGATGTGAACCGTGCCGAGCCTGCGCTGCTGGCGCGCATTCCCGGCATCGGCCTGCGCAGCGTGCAACGGCTGGTGGCGCTGCGTCGCGAGCGGCGCGTGCGCTACGACGACCTGATCCAGCTGCGCTGTGTGCTGGACAAGGCGCGGCCGTTCATCGTCACCAGCGATTACCGCCCTGCCGATGGCGAGCTACGCAGTGGCTTGCTCAGGGCACGCCTGCGTGAACCCCAGGCGCCGCAGCAGATGGGGTTGTGGGGGTGATTGCGCTCGATTGCGATGACCTGTTCGCCACGTGGCGCAACCAGGCGCGTACCCTGCTCGGGCATGGCATCGACCCTGCCGACGTGACGTGGGCACAAGGCCCGATCCAGGACCTGCTGGCGCAGCCCACTCCCCTGCCCGAAGGCCCCGGCCCATTCCGTGCCAAGGTGCCGGCCGCGTTGCTGACGCAACTCGAGCAGGCGGCCCGCTACCGCGGCGAACAACGCTGGAACCTGTTGTACGAAGTGCTCTGGCGCGTGGCCCATGGCGACCGTACCGCAATGCTGGCGGGTGACCGCCTGGGCAGTGAGTTGCAGCGGCGCATCAAGCAGGTCAGCCGCGAGGCGCACCACCTCCACGCATTCGTGCGTTTCGTGCCGCTGCCCCAGACGCTGGCCGAGCGGTTGCAGCTGGACCTGGTGGCCTACCACGAACCCGCTCACGACATCCTGGAAAGCGCCAGCGCGCACTTCGCCGACCGCCTCGGGCGCCAGCGCTGGCTGATCGCAACCGCGCAGGATGGCATTCGCTTCGATGGTCAAGCATTCGATTATCGACGCCTTTGCCCCGACGATTGGCGGCAATGGGCGCACAATGCCAACGACCCCGGCGCTGAACTGTGGCGTACCTATTACCGGCACACTTTCAATCCGGCCCGGCTCAACCCTGACGCGCTGCGCCTGCACATGCCGGGACGGTTCTGGCGGCACCTGCCGGAAGGCATGCTGATTCCACAACTGGAAGGCCTGGCACGACAAGGCAAGCAGCGCGACGGGCAGGCAATCGAAGTGGCCAGCCAGCGTGGCAAGAAGATCACCCGCACCGGGTGATTTGTGAAAATTTTGTAATGGATCTGGCACACCACCTTCCCAAGGTGCGACACATCCTGACAAACTAACTGCTAATCATTCTCATAATTAGTTACGTTAGCGAAAGTCAGGAGCCTGCTTATCATGTTGTCGCCCCTTGCGCACACGCGCCCCTTCACCGCCCATCATGCGCTCGCCATGGCCGTCTGCATGGCCATGGCCGCGCCCACACTGGCCGAAGACGCTCCAACCACGCTGGAGCTGGGCGCGACTGAAATCAGCTCGGACAGGCTGGGCAGCACCACCGAAGGCTCGGGCTCCTACACCACCGGCTCCATGTCCACCGCCACCAAGCTGCCGCTGAGCATGCGCGAAACGCCCCAGGCGGTGACCGTGATCACCCGCCAGCGCATGGACGACCAGGCCATGACCAGCATCAACGATGTGGTCAAGGCCACGCCTGGCCTGTTCCTCGACTACTCCAGCGGGCCAGGCCGGCAGACCTACACGGCTCGCGGCTTCGACATCGACAACCTGATGTACGACGGTATCCCCAGCGGCTACACCGGCTACGTGGTCGGTGCCCAACCGAACCTGGCGATGTTCGACCGGGTCGAGGTGGTGCGCGGCGCCACCGGCCTGGTCACCGGTGCCGGCAACCCGTCGGCGGCGATCAACCTGGTGCGCAAGCGGCCGCTGGCCGAGCAGAAGGTCACCCTGACCGGCGCCGCCGGCAGCTGGGACGACTACCGCGGCGAGGTCGATGCCTCCAGCCCGCTCAACGACAGCGGCACCCTGCGCGGGCGGGTGGTGGCGTCCTACCGTGACGCCAACAGCTATATCGATGATGTCGAGGAAAACCATGGCCTGTTCTATGCGGTGAGCGAGGCGGATTTGTCCGACGACACCAGCCTGATGCTCGGCTTCTCGCACCAGACGGACAAGACCAATAATTTCTGGGGGGCCATGCCCACTGCGGTGGATGGTCACCACCTGGGCTTCTCACGTTCCTACAACCCAGGCAGCGACTGGGAGAACAAGGACCAGCAGATCGATACGGTGTTCGCCGAGCTGCGCCAGCGCCTGGCCAATGACTGGAAGCTGCAGGTCAATGCCAACTACGCGCAGCAGCAAGGCACCTTCACCGGGTCCTACCAGTCGCGCTGGGCCGGGCTGCAGGCGCCGCTTGAACGCACGGTGTACCAGTCCAGGCACCAGGAAAACCAGGCCGGCCTGGATGCCTTCGTCAGCGGGCCGTTCGACTTGCTTGGCCGTAGCCACGAACTGGTGGTCGGCGCCAGCAAGCGCATCTACGACATGGACACGCGCAACTACAGCCCCTACGACATGCACTGGCCGCTCAACGGCAGCAAGCCGAACTTCGTGCACACCGGCAACCAGCGTGAAGTCACCACCCAGGACGGCGTGTACCTCACCACCCGGCTGAACCTCGCCGACCCGCTCAAGCTGATCCTCGGCGGGCGCCTGGACTGGTACGACTATGACAACCGCGATGGCGACGGCGACTACAAGGTCACCCGCAACGTCACCAAGTATGCAGGCCTGATCTACGACCTCGACGACCATCACTCGGTGTACGTGAGCTACAGCGACATTTTCACCCCGCAAAGTTCCAAGGATACTTCCGGTACTCCGGTGAAACCGATCGTGGGCAAGAACTACGAGGTCGGCATCAAGGGCGAATACTTCGACGGCGCGCTCAATGCCAGCATCGCGCTGTTCCGCATCGACCAGGAAAACCGCGCCACCCAGGTATTCGTCGCGAACTGCCCGCAAACATCCTGCTACGAAGCCTCGGGCGAGGTCCGCAGCCAGGGTATCGACATGGAGCTGCAAGGTGCACTGACGGAGAACTGGCAGGTCGGGGGCGGCTACACCTACGCCCGCGCGCACACCATCAAGGACGCCGCCAACCCCGCCAAGGTCAATCAGCGTTTCGACACCGACACCCCGGAACACATGTTCAAGCTGAACACCGTCTACCACTTCCAGGGCCCGCTGGAGAAGCTGCGCATCGGCGGCAACATCGCCTGGCAGAGCCGCATCTACAACGACTTCACCGTGGCCGACGGCAGCGAGTACCGGCTGGTCCAGGGCGCCTATGCCGTCACCGACCTGATGGCGGGTTACCGGGTCAACCAGCACCTCGACCTGCAGCTCAATGCCAACAATGTGTTCGACCGCAAGTACTACTCGGCCGTTGCCAGTTCGGTAGATTACGGCGGCGACACCTGGGGCGCGCCGCGTAACCTGATGATGACGGCCAAGTACAGGTTCTAGTACTCACCGGCGGGGCGCTGGCGTGTGGGCAGTCACTGTTTCTGCTCGCGCTCGGCCAGCTTCTCCAGAAGCACCTTGGCCAGTGCCTTGTCAGAGAACGGGTTCTGACCCGTGATCAGTTCCCGGTCAACCTGGACATGCGGCTGCCAGGCCTTGGCATAGCTCATGGCACCGCCCGCCCCGGCCATGGCCTTGGCCGGGTAGAACTGCAAACGCTGCGGCGCGAGCGAGCGCTCGAAAACCTGCTCCTCGGGGTCAGAGAAAATCGTCATCCGATACCCCTGGTACACCCAGTCACGGGCCGCCGGCTGTTCGCCACGTGCCAGGGCAGCCTGGTAACGGGCCGGGTCCTGTTGCGCGGCCAACAAGGCGATAGGCCCGTGGCAGATGGCGGCGGTCGGTTTGCCGGCGGCGTGGAAATGGCGCAGCAAGGTGCCTACGTCGGGGTCGTTGGCCAGGTCGATCAACGGCGCATGGCCACCGGGGATGAACAGACCGGCATAGCGTTCCAGCCCGCCTGCCAGCAGTTCCTTCACTGACAAGGTGTCGTCGATGCCTGGCAGGCCCTTGACGACTTGCTCGATGCGCCGCATTTCCGTTGCATCGCCAGCAAAGTACTGCGGGTCGACCGAGCGCACATCGACGCTTGGCGCATTGCCTTTGGGGGTCACCAGTACCAGTTTGTAACCGGCCTTGAGCAATTGATCGGCAGGTACGCCGAACTCGTTCAGGTAATAACCGGTAGGGTATTGCTTGCCGTCTTGCAGCGGCAGCTGGTGTTCACTGGATAACAGCACCACGATCTCGCCCTTGGGTGCGGCATGGCCCGTAGTGGCGAGCAGAGCACCGGCCATTGCCAGCGCCAGGGTATTGAGCTTGTTCATCGGTTTCACCTGAGTAGAGAGGGGAACTGGGCCCATCGTAATCAGGCCGCTAGAATTCGATAATTCGAAAGCTCTTATTCCTGTGATCCATAAAATGAATATCGCCAGCAAGGACCTCAACCTGCTGTACCTGTTCCACGTGCTCTACCAGGAACGCAACGCCACCCTCGCCGCCTCGCGCATGGCCCTGAGCCAACCGGCGCTGAGCCATAAGCTGAACAAACTGCGGCACCAGTTTGGCGACCCGCTGTTCGTGCGTGCCCCCCGTGGCCTCGCCGCCACCCCGCGGGCGCATGAGTTGGCCCCTGAGGTACAGCGGCTGGTCGAAAGCCTGGCCGCATTCTACGAACGCTGTGACGGCCAGGATTTTCTCGCCCGCCCGGCGCGCCTGCACCTGTACAGCACCGACTTCATGGAGCAGACCCTGCTGCCAAGGCTGCTGCCGATCCTGCGCCGCCAGGCGCCGAACCTGGTGCTGATCACCCACAACACCGCTGGCCAGTTGCCGCGCGAGGCGCTGGAAAAAGGCACCTGCGACCTGGCCATCGCGGGCTTCTTCACCGACCTGCCAGACACCTTCCATCAGCAACGCCTGCTCAGCGAGGACTTCGTGGTGCTGGCGTCGCGTAGCAACCCGCGCCTGCATGCGGGGCTCGATCTTGAGGCGTTTCTGGCCTGCGACCACCTGCTGACGACCCTCACCGGCGACCTTGACGGCCTGGTGGACCGTGCCCTGCGAGCGGCCGGGCGCAGCCGGCGAATCGTGGCTGGCTTGTCCAGTTTCATCGCCCCGACGCGACTGATACCGGGCACCGACCTGCTGCTCACCTGCCTGCGCTCGGTCGCCGAAGAGGCCGCCGAGAGGGAACCGGGGCTGTGCCTGCACCCTGTGCCCCTGAACGTGCCGAAGATCGAACTCATGCAGATCTGGCATGAGCGGACCCATGCCGACCCGCTGCGACAATGGTTTCGTCAACAACTGTGGGCCGTGGCGCAGCAATGACCGGCCTCAAGCCGAACGATCCGCCCGCGGTGCCGTCATAACCTTGGCCGGTGCCGCCACGCAAAGAGGACGCGAAATGACCCAGCCCGACCCGTCATACCTGCAATGGCTCGAAGACCGTTCGATGCTCAAGGCCTCACAGGAGCGAGCCCGCCTGTACTCCGGCCAGTCACGCCTGTGGCAGAACCCCTACGCCGAAGCCCAGCCACGCCGTGCCACCGCAATCGCCTCGGTATGGCTGACGGTCTACCCCGACGCGATCATCGCCCCCGAAGGCTGCTCGGTGCTCGCCGCCCTCGGCCATGAAGCGCTGTGGAAACGCCTGTCGGAGATTGGTGTGCAGGGCATCCACACCGGCCCCATCAAGCAGTCTGGCGGGGTTCGCGGGCGTGATTTCACACCCAGTATCGACGGCAACTTCGACCGCATCAGCTTTGACATCGACCCGCTCTACGGCAATGAACAGGAGCTGGTGCAGATGAGCCGCCTGGCCGCCGCGCACAATGCCGTGACCATCGACGACCTGATCCCCTCGCACACCGGCAAGGGCGCAGACTTTCGCCTGGCCGAACTGGCCCACGGTGCCTACCCCGGGCTCTACCACATGGTCGAGATCCGCGAGGAGGACTGGCCGCTGCTGCCCGAGGTGCCTGAGGGCCGCGATGCCGTGAACCTGTCGCCGGCCGAGTGCGACGAGCTCAAGTCGCGCCACTACATCGTCGGTCAGCTGCAGCGGGTGATCTTTTTCGAGCCTGGGGTCAAGGAAACCGACTGGAGCGCCACCGCGCCCATCACCGGGGTCGACGGCAAGACCCGGCGCTGGGTGTACCTGCACTACTTCAAGGAAGGCCAGCCATCCCTGAACTGGCTCGACCCCAGTTTTGCCGCCCAGCAGATGATCATCGGCGACGCCTTGCACGCGCTGGACTGCCTGGGTGCCCGCGGCCTGCGCCTGGATGCCAACGGCTTTCTCGGCGTGGAAACCCGTGCCAGCGGCAGTGCCTGGTCCGAGAGCCACCCGTTGTCGATCGTCGGCAACCAGCTGATCGGCGGCATGATCCGCAAGGCCGGCGGCTTCAGCTTCCAGGAGCTCAACCTGACCCTGGACGACATCGCGCAGATGTCCAAGGGCGGAGCCGACCTGTCCTACGACTTCATCACCCGCCCCGCCTACCAGCACGCCTTGCTGACCGGCGACACCGAATTCCTGCGCCTGATGCTCAAGGAAATGCACGCCTTCGGCATCGATCCGGCGTCGCTGATCCACGCCTTGCAGAACCACGACGAACTGACCGTCGAGCTGGTGCACTTCTGGACCCTGCACGCCCACGACATGTACCTGTACAAGGGCCAGACGCTGCCTGGCAGCATCCTGCGCGAGCACATCCGCGAGGAAATCTACGAACGCCTGTCCGGTGAGCATGCACCGTACAACCTGCGATTCGTCACCAACGGCATCGCCTGCACCACCGCCAGCCTGATCACTGCAGCATTGGGCATGCGCGACCTCGAACAGATCAGCCCGGCGGACATTGCACTGATCCAGAAGGTGCACCTGCTGCTGGTGATGTACAACGCCATGCAACCGGGCGTGCTCGCACTGTCCGGCTGGGACATGGTCGGCGCCCTGCCACTGCCGGCCGAGGCGGTGGCCGAGCGCATGGCCGACGGCGATACCCGCTGGATCCACCGCGGCGGCTACGACCTGGCCGGGCTCGCCCCGCAGGCAGAGACATCGGTGCGCGGCATGCCGCGCGCGCGCTCGCTGTATGGCAGCCTCGACAGCCAGCTGGACAACCCCGCGTCGTTCGCCAGCCAGGTGAAGAAACTGCTGGCCGTGCGCCAGGCCTACGGCATCGCCACCAGCCGCCAGGTGCTGGTGCCCGAGGTCAGCAGCCCGGGGCTGCTGGTGATGGTGCATGAGCTGCCGGCCGGGCGTGGCATCCAGATCAGTGCGTTGAACTTCGGCCAGGCGGTGATTGCCGAGGAGCTGCAATTGACCGGTTTCACTCCCGGGACGGTGGTGGACATGATCAACGAAACGGTCGAAGGCGACCTCAGCGAAGACGGCCGCCTGATGATCAACCTGGACCCTTACGAGGCCCTGTGCCTGCGGATCGTGAACAGCAGCGGGCACCTCTGAGGCCGGCACAGGCAACTTGCATTTGCCGCTCCATGGGCATAGCTTCCTGATGTTTTCCCACTCTGTGCCCAGGAGCAACTCCATGTACACCGGCATCGTCCAGGCCGTCCGCCCTCTGCTTGATGTGACCACCTACCCGGGCCACAACCAGTTCACCATCGACCTCACCCCGGAGCTGCTCGACGAGCTGAAGATCGGCGCCAGCGTCAGTGTCGAAGGAACCTGCCTGTCGGTCACTGAAATCGACGGCACCCAGGTCAAGTTCGACGCCATGACCGCCACGCTCGAACGCACCAACCTGCGCTGCTTCAAGGCTGGCCAGGGTGTCAATATCGAGCGCTCGGCGAAAATGAACGCCGAAGTGGGTGGCCACCTGATGGCCGGCCACATTGCCACCACCGCCGAGGTCGTCGAGCTGTCGATCAAGGAAACCGGCGCTTTCATCACCTTCCGCATGCCACCGCAGTGGGGCAAGTACGTGTTCCCGCGTGGCTTCATCGGTGTCAACGGTTGCAGCCTGACCGTCGCCGATGTCGAGGACAACGTGGTGACCATCAACCTGATCCCCGAGACCCTGCGCCAGACCACCTTCGCCCGCTACCAGGCCGGCGAGCTGCTGAACATCGAGGTGGACCACCAGACCATGGTGCTGGTGGATGTGGTGGAGCGCACCATCAAGAGCACCCTCGCCCGCGAATTGCCGCACTGAAGCCCGCACATGCTGCCCAACGCCCACCCCGCGCGCACGGCCAGGCGCCTGCGCCTGCACGTGCTACGGGGCCGCGTCGGCCTTGGCCTGGTGGCCGGCTTGTCGGTGCTGGCGGGCATGACGGATGCCATCGGCCTGCTGGCATTGGGCGACTTCGTCTCGTTCATGAGCGGCAACACCACGCGCCTGGCCGTGGCCATCAGTGACGCGGACCTGGCCATGGTGCTGCGTCTGAGCGGCGCCGTGCTGGGCTTCGTGGCCGGCAACGCGCTGGGTGTCATGCTGGCACGTGGCTTCAGACGCCGAGCCTGGCCCGTGTTGCTGGTGGTCGCCACACTGCTTGCCTGCGCCGCGGGATGGCCGTTTGCGGCGACGTTCCCGGCGCTGCTGGCGGCCACCTTGGCCATGGGCATGATCAATGCGGTAGTGGAGCAGGTGAATGGCCTGCCCATCGGCCTGACCTACGTCACCGGCGCCCTGTCGCGCTTCGGCCGCGGCCTGGGCCGCTGGCTGCTGGGCGAGCGGCGTAACGGCTGGCGGGTGCAACTGGTGCCCTGGGCCGGCATGCTGCTCGGCGCTGCCCTGGGTGCCTGGTTACAGCAGCGCCTGGGCCTGCAGGCAATGGCCGGCAGCGCCGCGCTGGCCTGCCTGCTGGCGCTGGTGTCGCGCTTCATTCCGCGCGCCTGGCAGCGCGGCTACATGCCGCGCTGAGCCTCAGTCGATACGCGGGTGCTGCTGCGCCAGCACCTGGCGCTTGGCCTCAAGCTCGGCGATCTGCGCGTCGATATCTTCGATCTTCTGCTCGATGTTGTCGTGATGCTCCTGCAACAGTTCGCGCGCTTCTTCGATGTCCGACGCCGCAGGCGCTGCGCCACGCAGCGGCTTGTTGGCGGTTTCCTTCATGGTCACGCCGGTGACCAGGCCGACCACGGCGATCACCATCAGGTAGTAGGCCGGCATGTACAGGTTGCCGCTGCTTTCCACCAACCAGGCGGCGAGCGTCGGGGTCAAGCCGGCGATCAGCACCGAGATGTTGAAGGCACTGGCCAGGGCGCTGTAGCGGATGTGCGTGGGGAACATCGCCGGCAAGGTCGAGGCCATCACACCAATGAAGAAGTTCAGCAGCACGGCGATGATCAGCAGGCCGGCGAAGATCAGCCCCAGCGCGCCGCTGTTGATCAGCATGAACGCCGGGATGGCCAGGGCGAACAGCCCGACGCTGCCGACCACGATGAACGGGCGGCGGCCATACTTGTCGCTCAGCAGGCCGATGATCGGCTGCACGAACAGCATGCCGACCATGATCGCGATGATGATCAGCACGCCGTGGTCTTCGCTGTAGTGCAAGTTGTGCGACAGGTAGCTGGGCATGTAGGTGAGCAGCATGTAATAGGTGACGTTGGTGGCGATCACCACGCCGATGCAGGTGATCAGGCTGCGCCAGTGCTGGGTGGCAACCTCCTTGAACGACACCTTCGGCCCCGAGGCCAGGCCTTCGCGGTCACCCTGCTCGAGTTTGTCCACGTGTTGCTGGAACGCGGGGGTTTCTTCCAGGGCGTGGCGCAGGTAGAGGCCGATGATGCCCAGCGGCAAGGCCAGGAAGAACGGCAGGCGCCAGCCCCATTCGAGGAACTTCTCTTCGCCGAGCACGGTGGAGATCAGCACGACCACCCCCGCCCCCAGGACAAAGCCGGCAATCGAGCCAAAGTCCAGCCAGCTGCCGAGGAAGCCGCGCTTGCGGTCCGGGGCGTACTCGGCAACGAAAATCGATGCCCCGGTGTACTCCCCGCCCACCGAGAAGCCTTGGGCCATCTTCGCCAGCAACAACAAGATCGGCGCCCAGATGCCGATCGAGGCGTAGGACGGAATCAAGCCGATGGCAAAGGTGCTCAGCGACATGATCACGATGGTTGCGGCGAGGATCTTCTGGCGCCCGAAGCGGTCGCCCAGGGCGCCGAAGAACAGCCCGCCCAGCGGGCGAATCAGAAATGGCACCGAGAACGTGGCCAGTGCCGCGATCATCTGCACGCTGGGGTCGGCATTGGGGAAAAACACTTTGCCCAGTGCATAGGCGACGAAGCCGTAGACACCAAAATCGAACCATTCCATGGCGTTGCCCAGAGCGGCGGCGGTGATCGCCTTGCGCATCTTGGCGTCGTCGACGATGGTGATGTCCTTCAAACCGATCGGCTTGACACTTTTCTTGCGAGATTTCATGCCCGTTTCCCTGTTGCTGATAGCTCTATGGGATCTGATACAACGGGACACTAAATAATTCAGCGCTTAGTGCTTTTTTGTCTGTGTTGAGTGATGTGGTGATGCGGGAACCGAGCGCCGCGCGGGCGGCGCTCGATCTCGCCGGCGACAAACCTCTAGAGGCGATCAGATCCCATCACGGGCCAGGTCCATGGCGAAATAGGTCAGGATCAGGTCGGCACCCGCGCGCTTGATCGCGCCGAGGCTTTCACGCACCACCCGGCCTTCGTCGATGGCACCGGCCAGGCCGCCGAACTTGATCATCGCGTACTCGCCACTCACCTGATACGCCGCCAACGGCAGGCGCGAGGCGGCGCGGATGTCGGCGATCACGTCGAGGTAGGCACCGGCCGGCTTGACCATCAGCACATCAGCCCCTTCCTGCTCGTCAAGCAGCGACTCACGCACCGCTTCGCGGCGGTTCATCGGGTTCATCTGGTAGCTCTTGCGGTCGCCCTTGAGCGCGGTGCCACCCGCTTCACGGAACGGCCCATACAGCGACGAAGCGAATTTGGTGGAATAGGCCATGATCGCGGTGTCGTGAAAACCGGCACCGTCCAGGGCGCTACGAATGGCCTGCACCTGGCCGTCCATCGCCGCCGACGGAGCGATGAAGTCGGCACCGGCTGCGGCGGCGATGACCGCCTGCTTGCCCAGGTTGGCCAGGGTGGCGTCGTTGTCCACGCCATGGTCGTGCAGCACGCCGCAGTGGCCGTGGCTGGTGTATTCGCAGAAGCAGGTGTCGGACATCACCACCATTTCCGGCACGGTGTCCTTGCAGATGCGCGACATGCGCGCGACCAGGCCGTTCTCGTTCCAGGTGTCGCTGCCGGTGGCATCCAGGTTGTGCGATACACCGAAGGTCATCACCGACTTGATGCCGGCGCGGGCATAGCGCTCGATTTCCTGTGCCAGGCGTTTTTCCGGGATGCGGTTGACACCCGGCATGCTGGTGATTGGCACGAAGTCATCGATGCCTTCTTCGACGAAGATCGGCAGGATCAGGTCTTCCAGGCGGAATTCGGTTTCCTGGAAGATCGTGCGCAGGGATTCGTTCTGGCGCAGGCGGCGGGGACGAACGGACGGGAAACGGTTGGACATGACAGCTCCAGGGCATTTTTTAACGGCGTATACCTTATGCCTGTCGGGCGCCAGTGAAAAGGCCGGATGACGAGATTATGTCTTGCGTCAAAAGTTATGAGCTTTTTCCTGTGCCGGCCTCTTCGCGGGCTCGCCCGCTCCCACAAGGATTGCTCAGGCCTTCGGGCTGGCGTCGTACCTGTGGGAGCGGGCAAGCCCGCGAAGAGGCCGGAACAGGAAAATCAATCTACTAACCTAGGCCCCCACCTCAGCCGCCTGTCGGTCCAGCCCATGGGTCTCGAGCATCCGCGCAATCTCGCCACTGCCATGCAATGCCTGGATGTTCGCATCCAGCGCCTTGCCCAGCTCGGCATTGCTCAACATCTACGGATCGATCACCGAGGCGATCCTCAACGTGTTGGACTGCTGGCTGAACAGCGAACTGTTCGACTCGCAATGTGAGCGTGGAACCGGCGGCACATGAGCTGGAGCGCTCCTGCCAGCGCAACGACTTTGTGCCGCTTGGCGCTTGAGCTCAATCATGCCGCGACGGCGATAGTCGAGTCCCAGCGCTGCATGGGCGCCTCGGCAAGCAGGTTGGTACTGGCTGCTTGCGGGGCGGCAGCCTCCTTGATCAATCACACATCACCCAGCCTTCTTGCTACTGACAAGAAACGCTTCGATCGCACGCCTGACCTCGTGCCATTGCACAAGTTTTTCTGGCGACATGGTAACTTTCACCTTCAAGATCCCGCTTATCAAAAACGTCATTTCACAAGCATAAAAATCGGGTTCCCGCGCCTGCCAATTGCAAATAATGACAGAGGAAACCTCCTCTAGTGCTTCGCTCCAAAAGATTCTCCTGCTTCGCCTCCCCCAAGCGTAATCGCTTCCCACATTCCGATAGAGACCTAGCTGACTGTCATATTCAACAATCGGCGCATCCCCAAATGAGCGCATCTCCAGCAATTGGTCTCGCCATTGCCGCAGGTCGATTTCATTGACCGCAATCGGAGTAACCGCAACCAACAAACCTCCCCGATCCAAAAGCCGTTCATAAATCCGATGGTTGCCTGCCGGCTCCAACTTCGGCCAATTCATCGCAATGAAAATTGACTTGATACTGATATCGCAGTCGTTTTTCTTTACATAGTATGCACCCTTTGTAGACCTTTCCTCGTATTCCGGCCAAAACGGAAAATAGAGCCGGGAGAACTCATACACCTCGCCCGCCAGTTTTCCGCAGAAAACTGGAGGAGACACATAAGACTGCGCTGGTTTTGTATACGCATGATAGATCAACCAAGCATATAGAATGACCCGCATCGCCAAGATCAAACCTGCACAGACTCTCAGCGTTTGCCATGCGACAACGTATAACCGAACCGCATAAGCCTTCAGCATTGGTGAACCGCCGTCAGTATTTGAGCAACTGAAAATGGCCAGTCATCAGTTGCGAACTCATGACTGAGCTGTTCGATTTCAGATAGTTCGGACATCTGCCCACCCCATGTGCGACTTGAAACAGGGGCAGATAGTAGCGCTTGGCAATAGGATAATAGCCCTACGCAGGCCAGACTTATCCTGTAGGAAGATTCCGAGAAGAGCGAATTTATGCGTAGGAATTTATTACCTGCAAAGTAGGATTATATGCAGGAACATTAGAATTGAAGCGGATTAGTGGCGCTTACTCAATTTACATGCCAGCTCCTTCAGAGCCCCACCCTACCCAGATAATGGTGGAGCCCCGAAAAGAGCGAAATGCTCGGCAGTGCACGTGCGGTCAAACCATTACTGCATCCAAGGCGGCGTCGGCTCTTCAGCCTTGGCCGGCCCATGCTCGGCCTCATCCCGCGCCGCACGGCGGCGGGCTTCATCGCGCAGAGTGGCGTCGATTTCGCGCATTACCCCGGCCACGTCGGCGGCATGGTCGTCTTCCTCGAATTGCCCGCTCAGCGGGCTGTCTGGCCGCAGTTCGCCAGCTTCGTACAACGCCCACATCTCATCGGCGTAGCGGGTGGCCTTGAGCTCCGGGGCAAAACGCCCGAAGTAATGCGCCATGTTCGCCACGTCCCGCTGCAGCATGCTGAACGCATGGTTGTTGCCCGCTGCGTCCACCGCCTGTGGCAGGTCGATGATCACCGGGCCGTCAGGGCCGAGCAGCACGTTGAATTCAGACAGGTCGCCATGCACCAGCCCGGCGCAGAGCATCAGCACGATCTGGCGGATGACGAAGGCATGATGCTCACGGGCCTCTTCGGCCTCCAGGTGCACGTCGTTCAAGCGGGGCGCGGCATCGCCGTCGGCGTCGGTGACCAGTTCCATCAGCAGCACGCCGTCCTGGAAGTCGTACGGCTTGGGTACCCGTACGCCGGCATTGGCCAGGCGGAACAGCGCCGCGACTTCGGCGTTCTGCCAGGCGTCTTCGGCTTCTTTGCGGCCGTACTTGCTGCCCTTGGCCATGGCCCGGGCCTGGCGGCTGTTGCGGACCTTGCGACCCTCCTGGTATTCGGCGGCCTGGCGGAAGCTGCGCTTGTTGGCCTCTTTGTAGACCTTGGCGCAGCGGACCTGGGCACCGCAGCGCACCACGTAAACGGCCGCTTCCTTGCCGCTCATCAAGGGCCGCAGTACTTCGTCGACCAGGCCGTCTTCGATCAGTGGTTCGATTCGTTTTGGTGTCTTCATCAGGCTGCGTTCGGGGGTCCTGGCTGGGGTGGTGGACATCCTCTCACAGCCTGCCGAGAGTTGCTCGTTTGTCTGCGCGGGCCCTTTCGCGGGTAAACCCGCTCCCACAGGTGAAACTCAAACTTCAGGCACTGCAAAACCCTGTGGGAGCGGGTTCACCCGCGAAGGGGCCGGAAGCCCTAGCCCAATACTTCTCGGCTGTAATCACCGTCGACCAACCGCAACAGCCCCAGCGGATTCCCGTCCTTCAACGCCTCCGGCAGCAAGCCATCCGGATAGTTCTGGTAACACACCGGCCGCAAGAAGCGATCAATGGCCAACGTACCCACCGAGGTCCCCCGCGCATCGGACGTGGCCGGATACGGCCCTCCGTGCACCATCGCATCACTTACCTCGACCCCGGTCGGATAACCGTTGACCAATAACCGGCCAGCCTTGCGTTCAAGCAACGGCACCAGCGCTGCGTACCGTTCCAGATCCTGAGGTTCGGCAATCAGCGTTGCGGTCAGTTGCCCATGCAAGGCGCCCAACGCACGGCGCAGCTCAGCTTCGTCAGCCACTTCGACCACCACCGTGGTGGGGCCAAAGACTTCTTCCTGCAGCAGTTCATCACCCTCCAACAGCAAGCTGACATCGGCCTGGAACAGCTGCGCATGGGCCTGATCACCGCCCTGCTCGGCCCCTGCCAGGTGGCGTACACCCGGGTGCTGGTGCAGGCGCGCCACACCACTGGCATAACTGCGCAGAGTGCCAGCATTGAGCATGGTCTGCCCCGGCTGGTCGGCCATGCGTGCAGCCAGTGCGGCCACGAACGCCGAGAAAGCGGGCCCGGCCATGCCGATAACCAGCCCCGGGTTGGTGCAGAACTGCCCGCAACCCAGTACCACCGAAGCCGCCAGCTCCGCCGCCACCTGCTCGCCCCTGGCCTGCAACGCCGCCGGCAGTACCAGCACCGGGTTGATGCTGCTCATCTCGGCAAACACCGGGATCGGCTGCGGACGCGCTGCCGCCAGGTCGCACAAAGCCCGGCCACCCTCGAGCGAGCCGGTGAAGCCGACCGCCTGGATCGCCGGGTGGCGCACCAGCGCTTCGCCCACGCCGGCGCCGTAGATCATGTTGAACACCCCGGCTGGCATGCCAGTGGCTTCGGCGGCGCGCTGGATCGCCTCGGCGACATACTCGGCGGTGGCCATGTGGCCACTGTGGGCCTTGACCACCACCGGGCAACCGGCAGCCAGCGCAGCAGCGGTATCACCGCCTGCCGTGGAGAACGCCAGCGGAAAGTTGCTGGCGCCGAATACCGCCACCGGGCCGACGCCGGTGCGGTACTGGCGCAGGTCAGGGCGCGGCAGCGGCTGGCGCTGGGGCTGGGCGCGGTCGATGCGGGCGCCCAGGTAGTCGCCACGGCGCAGCACCTGGGCGAACAGGCGCAACTGGTTGCTGGTGCGGCTGCGTTCGCCCTGGATGCGTGCGGCGGGCAAGGCGGTTTCGCGGCAGACCGTGTCGATGAAGGCCTCGCCAAGCGCATCCAGCTGCCCGGCAATGGCATCCAGAAACTGCGCACGGCGCTCTGGCGCCAAGCCGTTGTATTCGGCAAAAGCCTGCTCGGCGGCGCAGGCGGCGGCATCCACCTCGTCAGGCGTGGCCTGGGTGAAGACGACCGGCAGGGCCTCGCCCGTGCGTGCATCGAAACTCTGCAGGCGCACGCTGCCTGCGGCGCTGCGGGCACCGCCGATGAAGTTGCTTCCCGACATGCTTGACTCCTGTGACAACGATTGAAGGCTCAAAGGCTTTTCACCAGGCCTGGGCGCACCGCGTGTTCAGAGGCAACGATGCCATTGCGCAGCGGCTCGCCGAAGGCGTCCAGGCTGACCTCGAACGTGTCCCCCGGCCGGGCCTGGATGCCGTCGGCGAACGACAGCGTGGCGGTGCCGAAATAATGCACATGGACATCGCCCGGGCGCAGGAACTGGCGGTACTTGAAGTGGTGGAACTCCAGGTTTTCGAAGCTGTGACACATGTTCTGCTCACCGGACAGGAACGGCTTGCTCCACAGCTCCCGGCCGTCGCGCAAGATGCGGCTGCGGCCTTCCAGGTGCGCCGGCAGCGCGCCCAGGCGCAGTTCCGGGCCGAAGCTGCAGGCGCGCAGCTTGGAATGCGCCAGGTACAGGTAGTTGCGCCGCTCCATCACGTGGTCGGAGAACTCGTTGCCCAGCGCGTACCCCAGGCGGAACGGCGTGCCGGCCTCGCCAATCACATACAGCCCGACCAGCTCCGGCTCCTCCCCGGCATCTTCGGCAAAGGCCGGCAGCGGCAAGTCGGCACCGGGGCGCACGACAATGGCGCCATCGCCCTTGTAGAACCACTCCGGTTGCGCGCCCTGCTCGCCTGCGGGCGGCCGCCCGCCTTCAAGGCCCCACTGGAACATGCGCATGCTGTCGGTGACGGCACCCTCGGCCTGCTGCTGGTGCATCTTGTCGCGGGTGGCGGCGCTGCCCAGGTGAGTCAGGCCGGTGCCGGTGACCAGGCAGTGCGCCGGGTCTTCGTGGTCCAGAGGTGGCAGCACTCGGCCTTCGGCCAGGAGCGCCAGGTAGTCATGGCCCTCGCCCAGGCCCGCGGTCTGCACCTGGCTGACCAGGTCGCGGCCTGCCGCAATCGCCTGCAGCGCCAGTTCGCGGGTGCTGCTCACACCGCGGATTTCCAGGGCGCACTTGCCTTCCACCACGCCGACCCGGCGCTGGCCGGCGGCAGTTTCGAATTGGATCAGTCGCATGCTTGTGCTCGCTTGTCGGTTGCAATGTTCACGGATGCCTGGCGCTGGCGGCGCTCGAGGCGGTTGTAGACGACACCGGTCAGCACCAGCCCGAACAGCATCATCACGGCCAGGAAGTACAGGCCCGAGGACAGCTGGCCGGTGTGTTCCTTGAGCGCGCCGATGCCGAACGGGCCGAGGTAGCCGCCGAGGTTGCCGATCGAGTTGATCAGGGCGATGCCGGCCGCCGCGCTGGCGCCGGAAAAGAAACGCCCAGGCAAGGTCCAGAAAATCGCCGTGCAGGAGAACAGCGCGAAAGCCACCAGGCACAACGCGGCCAGCTGCATCGCCGGCAGGGTCAGCCAGGCGCTGAAAAACAGCCCCGTCGCGCCCAACGCATACAGCAAGCCCAGGTGGCCATAGCGGTCGTTGAGGCGGTCGGAGCTGCGCGGGATGATCAACAGGCCGATGATGCCGAACAGGTACGGCACTGCCGAAACGAAGCCAGTCACCAGGTCACTGCCACCGAACTGGTGGATCAGCGTCGGCAGCCACAGGCCCAAGCCATAGATGCTCAAGGTCACCGGCAGGTAGAACAGCGCCAGCAGCAGCACCCGGCCATCCTTCAGGGCGTGCAGCGGGTTGCCGTGGCGGATCTGGCCGAACGCACGCTGGTCTTCGGCCAACTGCTCCTTGAGCCAGTTGCGCTGCGCATCATCCAGCCAGCGCACCTTGTCCGGGCCGTCCGGCAGCAGGCGCAGGGTCGGCCAGGCCAACAACACGGCGGGTGCGCCGATGCAGACGAACAGCCACTGCCAGCCATGCAGGCCGAGGTTGCCATCCAGGCCCAGCAAGGCGCCCGACAGCGGCCCGGTGATCAGCATCGCCAGCGGTTGCGACAGGATGAAGAAGCCGAGGATCTTGCCGCGATGGCGCACCGGGTACCACTGGGTGATGTAGTACAGCACGCCAGGGAAGAACCCCGCCTCCGCCGCGCCGAGCAGGAAGCGCATCACGTAGAAGCCGCTGGGCCCGGTGACGAACGCCATGCCGACGGTGATCGCACCCCAGGTCAGCAGGATGCGGGCAAACCAGCGCCGTGCGCCAAAGCGATCGAGCAGCAGGTTGCTGGGGACTTCGAACAGAAAATAGCCGATGAAGAACAGCCCGGCACCCAGGCCGTAGGCCGCATCACCGAGGCCGATGTCGGCCCCCATGTGCAGCTTGGCAAAGCCCACCGCCGAGCGATCGACGTAGGCCACCAGGTAAAGCAGGACCAGAAAAGGGATGAGTTTCAGGGTGATCAGGCGGACGAGCCGCTGCTCCTGGATCATGGCGAGGTCTCCGATTGTTCTTGTAATGGGGACAGCACATGGCCGGGGTTTCAGGGGCAGGCCTCCGGCGCGGTAAAACGAGCATATAGTATTACTATTTAAACCAACAAGCCTTCACACTGATGATTTTTAGCGATAGAGTCGAGTGACAACGATAAATAGTAATACTAATAAGGTGTCCGTCATGTCTGATAGCAAACGCCCCCTGCGCTCCGCCCAATGGTTCGGCAGCGCCGACAAGAACGGCTTCATGTACCGCAGCTGGATGAAGAACCAGGGCATTCCCGACCATGAGTTTCAGGGCAAGCCGATCATCGGCATCTGCAACACCTGGTCCGAGCTGACCCCGTGCAACGCGCACTTTCGCAAGATTGCCGAGCATGTGAAGAAAGGCGTGCTGGAGGCCGGCGGCTTCCCGGTGGAGTTCCCGGTGTTCTCCAGCGGCGAGTCCAACCTGCGCCCCACCGCGATGCTCACCCGCAACCTGGCGAGCATGGACGTGGAAGAAGCCATTCGTGGCAACCCGGTGGACGCCGTGGTGCTGCTGACTGGCTGCGACAAGACCACCCCGGCCCTGCTGATGGGCGCCGCCAGCTGCGACGTGCCGGCGATCGTGGTCACCGGCGGGCCGATGCTCAACGGCAAGCACAAGGGCCGCGACATCGGCGCCGGCACCATCGTCTGGCAGATGCATGAGGCCTACAAGGCCGGGCAGATCGACCTCAACGAGTTCCTTTCGGCCGAAGCCGGCATGTCGCGCTCGGCGGGCACCTGCAACACCATGGGCACCGCCTCGACCATGGCCTGCATGGCCGAAGCCCTGGGCACTTCGCTGCCGCACAACGCAGCGATCCCGGCGGTGGACTCGCGCCGTTACGTGCTCGCTCATCTGTCGGGCATGCGCATCGTCGAGATGGTCAATGAAGACCTGCGCCTGTCGAAGATTCTCACCCGCGAAGCCTTCGAGAATGCCATCCGCGTCAACGCCGCCATTGGTGGCTCGACCAACGCGGTGATCCACCTCAAGGCCATCGCCGGGCGCATCGGCGTCGACCTGCAACTGGAAGACTGGACTCGCGTCGGCCGTGGCACGCCAACCCTGGTCGACCTGCAGCCGTCCGGGCGCTTCCTGATGGAAGAGTTCTACTACGCCGGCGGCCTGCCTGCGGTGATCCGCCGCCTGGGCGAACACAACCGGCTGCCCAACCCCACCGCGCTGACCGCCAACGGCAAAAGCCTGTGGGACAACTGCCAGAACGCACCGCTGTATGACGAAGACGTCATCCGCCCGCTCGACAAGCCGCTGGTGGCCGATGGCGGCATCTGCATCCTGCGCGGCAACCTCGCGCCCAAGGGCGCGGTGCTCAAGCCCTCGGCGGCAACCCCGGAACTGATGCGCCACCGTGGCCGTGCGGTGGTGTTCGAGAACTTCGAAGACTACAAGGCGCGCATCAACGACCCGGCGCTGGAGGTCGATGCCAGCTCGGTGCTGGTGATGAAGCATTGCGGCCCGAAGGGTTACCCGGGCATGGCCGAAGTCGGCAACATGGGCTTGCCAGCCAAGCTGCTGGCCCAGGGCGTGACCGACATGGTGCGCATCTCCGACGCGCGCATGAGCGGCACGGCGTATGGCACCGTGGTCCTGCATGTGGCCCCTGAAGCTGCGGCGGGTGGGCCGTTGGCGGCGGTACGCGAAGGTGACTGGATCGAACTGGACTGCCATGAGGGCCGCCTGCACCTGGATATTTCCGAGGCGGAACTGGCTGGCCGCCTGGCAGATCTGCAGGTGCCGCAGCCGTTGATCAGCGGGGGCTATGCGAAGTTGTACATCGACCATGTGATGCAGGCCGATGAAGGTTGTGACTTCGACTTTCTGGTGGGCTGCCGAGGCTCCGCTGTGCCCAGGCACTCCCACTGAACCTGCACTGGCACTGCTCTTGTAGGCGCGGCCTTTGTGGGAGCAAGGCCCGCGCTCGATCGGTGATGCTATGATGCCCACCCCGCTCCGATGGACCGCCAGCACCCCACATGAACTACCGCCAGCCCACCACGCGCAAGAGCATGCACGCCACCCTGGTCCAGGACCTCGGCCTGCAGATCGTATCCGGCCAGCTCCAGCCGGGGCAGAAACTGCCCGCCGAGGCCAGCCTCTGCGAGGCCTATGCGATCAGCCGGCCGGTGTTCCGTGAAGCGATGCGCGCCCTCACCGCCAAGGGCCTGATCGAAGCCCGCCCCCGTGCCGGCACCCTGGTGCGCCCGCGCCACGCCTGGCACATGCTCGACCCCGACGTGCTGCACTGGCTGATGCAGGCTACGCCGCAGCAAGAGTTCTTCAACACCCTGTCCAGCGTGCGTTGGGTCATCGAACCTGCCGCCGCCGCACTGGCCGCGACCAATGCCAGTGCCGAGGATGTCGCCTCGATCAGCGAGGCCTATCAGCGCATGGAAGCCGCACGCACCCACGAAGAGCGCCTGCAACCGGACCTGGACTTCCACGCACGTATCGCCGACGCCACCCACAACGACCTGCTCGCCTACCTGTGCAACATGCTCTCGCTGGCCTTGCGCGAGTCGGTGCGCTACTCCAACCAGCGCCCCAACTTCGACGAACTGGCCCTGCCGCGGCACAAGGCGATCCTCACGGCTATCCAGAACGGTGACGCCCTCGGCGCCCGGCATGCTTCGCTGGTGCAACTGGAAGATGCCCGGGTTGCGTTGAGCAAGGTGCTCGGCCAGGACCCGATCGGCTAAGCCTCACCGCCGCTGCAAGTAGCCCTGCAGGTAGTCGATGAACGCCAATACCTTGCCGCTGGCACGCCGGTGGCTGGGGTAAACGGCCAGGATGTCTTCACCGAACGCATCCGGCTCGATCACGCAGTGCTCCATCACCCGCACCAGCCGCCCCTCCTGCAGGTAGCGGCGCACGCTCCACTCCGGGGTGTGCAGGATGCCGTGGCCTGCCAGCGCATTGCGCAGCAACAAGTCGTAATTGTCGCTCTCCAGCCGCGCTTTCTGCGGGTATGGCAGGCGCATGCGTACGCCGTCGCACTGCATCCACCAGAACTTCGCATCCAGCGCCGGGTGAAGGTACTTGAGCCATTGGTGCTGGCCGATGCTGTGCGCCGTTATCGGCAGCGGGTTGCGTTCGAGATAGCCGGGGCTTGCGCAAAGAAAGATGCGGTTCTTGCCGATGACCCGGGCAATCAGGCCCGGCAGGTCGCTGTGCCCTTCGCGCAGCGCCAGGTCGTAACCGGCTTCGATCAGGTCGATGAAGGCATCGGACAATTCCACCCGCAGCTGAATCTGCGGATACTCGCCCATGAAGCCGGCACAGGCATCAGCCAGGAACGCCCGGCCAAATGCCAGCGGCGCGGTCAGGCGCAGCGTGCCGGACAACCCCTGCAGCTGGCTGATCTCTTCGCCGGCCTCGTGCAGGCTCTTCAACACCTGCCGGGCGGTGTCCAGGTACAGCCGGCCGGCTTCGGTCAGCACGATGCGCCGGGTGCTGCGCTCGAACAGCTGGCTACCCAGTTCACGCTCCAGGTGCGTGACCGCCTTGGTCAGCGCCGAAGGCGTCTTGCCCAGCGCCTCGGCGGCGCGGCTGAAGCTGCCGTGCTCGGCCGTGGCGACGAACATCGAAATCGCACCCAAGGTATCCATGCGGTTTTTCCTGAATGGCAAAAGGCTTTTTAGCGTTCTGGCGATTCTATGCCAGGCCTGCGCTGGTTAGGCTCGCGTTACACCAATAAATACAAGAGGCTACACATGTCGAGATGTCTCCCTGGCTTGCTGGCGCTGGCCGTGGCTTTTTCCTCGGGGCAAGTTCTGGCCGCTGCCGACCTGGTGCTGGTCAACGGCAAGATCTTCACCGCCGACCGCGCCAATCCGCAGGCGCAAGCCATTGCAATCGAAGGCGGCAGGATCGTTGCCGTGGGGTCCGACGTCCAGGCGCGGGCATTCGCTGACGGAAAAACCCGGGTGATCGACCTGCAGGGCAAACGGGTCACGCCGGGCCTGATCGATACCCACTCCCACGCCATTTTCGGCGGCTTGCAACTGAGTGGCGCCGACATGGGCGGCGAGGCGGTGCCGCTGGATGAGTTCGAAACCCGCCTGCGCGCCTGGCGCGACGACGGCCGTGCCCGGAGTGGCGATGTGCTGAAGGTACTGGGGGTCAGCTCGAACTACTGGGCGCAGGCCAAGGCGCTGAACGAGCATTTCAGCCACGGTGAATGGGCTGACACGCCCATCGTATTCATTGGCGAGGACTACCACACCGCCTGGGCCAACCAGGCCATGCTCAAGCGCGCCGGTATCGACAAGGCGTTGCTGGGTAGCCTGAGCAAGCAGGAAAAAGACACCATCGGTAGCTTCGACGATGGCCAGCCCAACGGCTTCCTGGTCGATGCCGGCTGGGACCGGGTCGCCAGCGTATTGCCCAAGGCCGATGCCGCTACCCTGCTCAAGGGTGCACAGGCAGCCGTGCAGTTCAACAACAGCCTGGGCATCACCGCGTGGATGGACCCAGCCGCCAACAGCATGCCCGGCGAGGCGATCTTCGCCATCAAGCCTACCGACCATACCGTGGGCGTGCTGCCCGCCTACAAGGCCCTTGCCGAACAGGGCGGCCTGAACGCGCATGTTGCTGCGCTGCTGGTGGTCAATCCGAAAAGTACCCCCGCCGACCTGCAGACCATCGACAACGTGCGCAAGCAGTTCGCCGGCGTGCCGAACCTGACCCTGCCAGGCATCAAGGTATTCGCCGATGGCGTGCTCGAATACCCGGCGCAGTCGGCCGCCTTGCTCAAGCCGTACCACAACACCCACAAGCCTGGCGAACTGCTGATCGACCCGCAACATTTCGGCGAGCTGGTCAGCGCCGCCGACCAGCGCGGCTGGCTGGTGCATGTGCACGCCATCGGCGACCGGGCGGTGCGTGAAGCGCTCAATGGCGTCGAGCAGGCGCGCAAGGCCGGCCACAGCGGCATCCACCATTCGATCACCCACCTGCAATTGGTCAACCCCCAGGATTTCGCCCGCTTCAAGGCCCTTGACGTGATTGCCTCGATGCAGTTGCTGTGGGCCGCTGGCGACGATTACACCGTCGATATGGTCAAGCCCTACGTCGACGCAGCGGCGTTCCGTTACCAGTACCCGGCCCATTCGCTACAGAAAAATGGCGCGACCATCGCCGGCGCCAGCGACTGGCCGGTGTCCTCGCCAAACCCCTGGCAGGCCATCGCCCAGGCGTCAACGCGCAAAGGCGAGCAAGGCGTGCTCAATGCCGATGAGCGCCTCGACCGCCAGACCATGCTGTATGCCTACACCGCCCATGCTGCCAAGGCTCTGGGCCTGGAGCAGCAGATCGGCTCGCTGAGCCAGGGCAAGCAGGCCGACTTCGTCATCCTCGACCGTGACGTGCTCGCGGTGAACGATCAGCAACTGGGTGAAACCCAGGTGTTGGCTACCTACTTCGGTGGCCGCGAGGTCTACGCCAAGTAAATCGAGCCCCTCGGCGTGCCCTTGGGCATGCCGCGTTTTTATCTGCCACAACAACTACAAGACAAGACAGGGCTACTCATGAAACACGCTACCCTGGCAGCCGTGTGTGCACTCGGCTGCGCCGCGCTCGCCCCCGCCGCCCTTGCCGTGCCGATCAACGATGACTTCGCGGTCGACATCGACCTTGCCGCGGTCAGTGACTACCGCAGCCGCGGCATATCGCAAACTCAGGGCGACCCGGCCGCGCAGGCCGACGTGATGCTCAGCCATGCCAGCGGCCTGTACCTGGGCGCCTGGACCTCAAATGTCGATTTCGGCTTCGACAGCAAAACCCGCCAGGAGGTCGACTACTACGCTGGCTGGGCATGGCAAGCCACTGAAGGCATCAACCTGGACCTGGGCTATCTCAAGTACACCTACCCCAAGGAGAGCCAGTACAACCTGTCCGAGCTCTACGCCATCCTCGATGTGCACGGCTTCAAGCTCGCGGCGTATTACTCCAACGATTCCAACACCCGCTATGGCAAGGATCAGGACAGCCTCTATACCTTCGTTGGCTACCATACGGTGCTGCCGCTGGAGGTCGGCCTGGAGCTGCGCTACGGCCGCGTCGACTTCAAGGACCCGAGCTATTGGTCACAAAGTGGCCAGTCGCGAGACACGTACCGTGAATGGGAAGCCAGGCTCAGCCGCGATTACCTCGGGCTGACCTGGCGCCTCAGCTACATGGACACCAACCTGTCGCAGGCCGAATGCGCCAGTAGCTATGGCTTCGACGACGTCTGCAGCGCCACCGTGGTGGCAGGTGTCAGCAGGCACTTCTGAGGCCTCAGGCCACGGCCCGGCGCTGCTGGATGAGGTGCCGGGCGCGGTCGAACACCCAGTTGTACAGCACGGTGTAGGGCAAGATGATCACGAAGAAGCCCAGCTCGACCATGAACGCCTGCAGCAGCGAGATCTCCAGCATCCAGGCCGCCACCGGCAGGCACCAGACCACCAGGCCCGCCTCGAAGCCCAGACCATGGACGAAGCGCGCCAGGGCTTTCCACTGAATGCGCGGCGTCGCCACGAAGCGGTCGACCAGCGCGTTGTAGACCATGTTCCAGGCCATCGCGATCAGCGACAGCGTGACCGCCAGGGTGCCAGCCGTTGCCAGCGACTTGCCCATGAGCCACGAGAGCAAGGGCGCACAGAGCAGCACGGCGAAGATTTCATAGCCGACGGCATGGACCATGCGTTCGGTGAAAGAGACTCTATTCATGGCAGATTCCATCATGTGGTTACGTCGTGGCCCCATTTTCTTTGATGGAACAGATGCTTTCGATATAGCTCCTATCGGTTTTATCAATACCACCGCAAGCCAAGGCACTCGCAAGTGCAGTCGACCCACGTCCCCAAAGTTGTACAGACACGGACTAAGAAGCCCACAAAGACCCATGGATGGCTATTTCGTCGCCCAATTTGGCTTATACACCGTCCGACGTGCCAAAAATAATTGTACAAATAGCTTTCCTTGTACAAGTATTGGGGCAATACTTCGCCTCAGGGTGTAAAGCACCTCCAAGACACCGGCACGGAGCCATACCACCGCCCCATACGAGGTGCCAGCTTGTCTATACAACTCATACCCGTCACGGCTCAGCGGCCCCACGGTTGCCGCAACTGCAAGGACAATCAAGGCTTTGATGTCGATTTCACCATGGCCTTTCAACCGATTGTAAATACCGCCAACAACACTGTATTCGCTTATGAATCTCTGGTTCGTGGCACAGACGGAGCGGGTGCCAAATCCATTTTGGACAAGGTCAGTGAGTCCAATCGATACCGCTTCGATCAAGCATGCCGTGTCAAAGCCGTTGAATTAGCAGCAAAAGCCAGTGTTCAAGACTTTTTAAGCATCAATTTTTTACCCAACGCGGTCTATCAAGCAGAAGCCTGCATACGCACCACACTGGAGGCCGCCGAGACATTCGGATTCCCGATTGATCGAATCATATTCGAAGTCACAGAAGGTGAGAGCCTCAGTGACAGATCTCATATCAAGAACATCATGAGCGCTTACAAGAAGCAGGGTTTCAAAACGGCTATCGATGATTTCGGCGCCGGCTACTCAGGCCTCAACTTACTTGCCGATTTTCAGCCCGACATCATAAAGATCGACATGGACCTCATCCGAGGGATTCAGCACAGCAAAGCCAAAAGAGTGATAACTCATGGGATCGTAACGATATCCAAGGCGCTCGGCATCGAGGTCATCGCCGAAGGCGTAGAAACCTTGGAAGAATTGACGACACTGCAAGACATTGGCGTCAACTTGTTTCAAGGATACTTTTTTGCAAAGCCCGCTATCGAGGCGCTCCCCCGTATTACTTGGCCTTAGCCGCGATACCGAGGACACAGAAGCACCGAGCCCACAATCAAAGCAGCACCAGGATAGCTTATGTTCAACACACGATTGAAGCTCGAACTTGAACATGCCTCATCGGCATTAAGGTACACGCAGGCAAGAACGCGCGCCATCGACCTGTCCAACCTGATGATGACGCTTACGCCGAACGGTATCATCATCAGCGCCAACCAGAACTTTCTACGCGCGCTCGATTACCATCAAGACGAACTGATTGGAAAGCATCACACCCTACTTGCCCCCGGGGATGACTCTCCGGCAGGCCTAAACGGCGACCTCTGGCAAAAGTTGCGCAGGGGTGAGTATGTTCGCGATCGGTTTGCGCTCTGTAACAAGGCGGGAACGAAAGTATGGATGGAAGCGAGCTACAATCCGATTCTCCGCTCAAGTGGCGACGTCGAAGAGATCCTGATGCTCGCGACCGTTGTAACAGACCGGGTAAAAATCGAACAAGAGCAAAGCGGTGTCATAGACGCCATTTATCGCGCCATGGCCATCGTCTCGTTCGACCTGAACGGACACCTCATTGAAGCCAATCAAAACTTTTTGCGCACATTCAAATATGAATTGAAAGACATCCAGGGCAAGCATCACCGACTGTTTTGCACGCCGCAGGAAGCGGACTCGGCTGAATACCAACAATTCTGGACGCGGCTGAATGCAGGTGAGTTTTTCTCTGGCCGCTTCCAGCGGGTTGACCGGCACAGCAATACCGTCTGGCTGAGCGCGACTTACAACCCAGTGTTCGATACCGAGAACAGGCTCTACAAAATTGTCAAATTTGCTCGCGACATAACACCTCAAGTCAACCATCAACAGGCTGAATCAGCGGCTGCCGCGCTGGCTTACGAAATCGCCCACAATACCGACCGCAACGCTCACCAAGGCGCACATATCGTTCGCCAGACCATCGCCACGGTGCGAGAAATTGCCGATGAGCTTTGCAAAGCCGCAGAGCAGATTCAGGCAGTCAACACGCAATCCGAAGCCATCACCCGCATCATTCAAACGATTCGCGAGGTTGCCGAGCAAACAAACCTCCTGGCCCTGAATGCTGCGATTGAAGCGGCCCGAGCGGGAGAGCACGGCAGGGGTTTTTCCGTGGTAGCAGACGAGGTTCGCAAGTTGGCAGTGCGAACCGCTCAAGCGACAACGGAGATCAAGGAGGTGGTAAAGCGAAACCATGATCTCTCCCAGGTCGCTGTCCAGGGCATGCAGAAAAGTCTTGGTAAAGCCGACCTCGGCGTCGAAATGGTTGGTCAGGCGGGACAGGTGATCGAGGACATTCAGAGCGGCGCGCGCCAAGTCGTGGAGGCCGTCAAGCTGTTCAGCAACGCTGTCGGGCACCCATGACAGTCCACCTCACAGCAACCCCGGGAAGGCCGCATCCAGCAGCCCCGCTTCCTTCAGGATCGCTGCACTGCTGACGATATCCGGGGCCAGCCATCGGTCCTGGGCATACGCCGGCACCCGCTCGCGCAGCAAGCGCCAGGCAACCTCCGTCCCTGCCCCAAAACGCTGCTCCTTGAGGAACTCGAAGGCCTGGGCCGCCAACAGGTACTCGATGGCAAGGATCTGCGTGCAGTTCTCCAAGGCGCGGTGCAGCTTCAACCCGGCATTGGTGCCCATGCTCAAGTGATCCTCCTGCAGCCCGGAGGTGACGTAGTTGTCGATGACGGCCGGTTGCGCCAACTGGCGGTTTTCCGCACACAGGGAAGCGGCCACGTACTGGACGATCATCATGCCCGAATTCACCCCAGGCTGGCTGACCAGGAACGCCGGCAAGCCACTGACCAAGGGGTTGATCAGGCGGTCGAGACGGCGCTCGGCAATCGCCCCGATCTCGGCCACCGCAATGGCCAGCAGGTCAGCCGCCATGGCCACCGACTGGCCGTGCGGGTTCGCCTGGGAAACCACTCGATACGACTCGGGCGTACCCAGCAACATCGGGTTGTCGGTCGTGGAATTGAGTTCGGTTTCGATCTGCCGCGCAGCGTGGGCCAACTGATCGCGGGCGGCGCCATGAACCTGCGGGATCGAACGAATGCTCAACGCGTCCTGGGTGCGGATGCCATGGCTGCTGGCAATGACTTCGCTGCCTTCAAGCAGGCGGCGCAAGTTGCTGCCCACACACTGCATGCCGGGGTGCGGTTTGAGCGCGATGATTTCCGCGTCGAAGGCATCGAGTTGGCCACGCAGGGCTTCGAAGCTCATTGCACCGATCACGTCCGCCCATTGGCTCAACCGCGTGGCGTCGTCCAGAGACAGGCAGCTCAGGCCGGTCATGCACGGGGTGCCGTTGACCAGGCACAGGCCATCCTTGGCGCCCAGCCTGACCGGCGCCAGGCCGACCTCGGCCAGGGCTTGCTGCGCGGGTACGATCTGGCCGCGATAACTGACCTGACCGACGCCCAGCAAGCTGATGCTGATATGGGCCATGTGGGTCAGATACCCCACCGACCCCTGCTTCGGAACCTGTGGGGTGATGTGCTGGTTGAGCAGTGTCAGCAGCGCTTCGACCACCTTGCGCTGCAGGCCGGAACGGCCCTGGCTGAAATTGACGACCGCCGCGCACATGATCGCCCGGGTCTGTTCATCCGACAGCGCTGCCCCCACGCCACAGGCATGGCTGAGCAAGGTATTGCGCGACAACTGGCTGAGCTGTTCGTCTTGCAATGACACATTGCACAAGGCGCCAAGCCCGGTGTTGACGCCATAGGCGCGTTCACCGCTGGCAACGATGCGCTGGACGATCGCCTGGGCGTTGTCGATCCGCGCCCAGGCCGAAGGCGCCAGCTCGAGCCTGGCGCCATGCCGCGCCACGGCCACCACGTCCTGCCAGTGAACAGGCGCATCGGCGATGATGATTTTTTCGGCAAACGACATACACGCGATTCCTTAAAGCGAAGCTACGCGGCGCTGCACGAAACGATCGACGTATTCGTCCGCAGGCTGATAGAGGATTTCCTTCGGCGTGCCGACCTGGATCAGGCGACCGTCTTTGAGAATGGCAATCCGGTTGCCGATACGCACCGCTTCATCGAGGTCGTGGGTGATGAAGACGATGGTCTTGTGCAGGGTCTTCTGCAGCTCCAGCAGCTGGTCCTGCATTTCGGCGCGAATCAGCGGGTCGAGCGCACTGAAGGCTTCGTCCATGAGGATGATGTCAGTGTCGGCGGCCAAGGCACGGGCCAGGCCGACGCGCTGGCGCATCCCGCCCGACAACTGGTGCGGGTACGATTTTTCATACCCCTTCAAGCCCACGGTGTTGATCCAGTGCTGGGCTCGCTCAATGCACGTGGCCTTGTTTTCGCCACGGACTTTCAGGCCATAGGCGACGTTGTCCAGCACGCTGCGGTGCGGCAGCAGGCCGAAGCTCTGGAACACCATGCTGATCTTGTGTCGGCGGAATTCACGCAGGGCCGGCAGGTCGTATTGCAGGATGTCCTCGCTATCGACCAGGATCTGGCCGCTGGTGGGGTCGATCAGGCGGTTGAAGTGGCGCACCAGGGTTGATTTGCCCGAGCCCGACAGCCCCATGATCACGAAGATCTCACCGCTGCCGATGGACAACGAAAGGTCGTTGACGCCGACCACGCAGCCGGTTTCGGCCAGCACCTGGTCCTTGGCCTTTTTCTGGCGGATCAGTGCCATGGCCTCTTCGGCGCGCGCCCCGAAAATCTTGAAGACGTTCTTCACTTCGATCTTGTTCATCATCTGCTTGGCGCTCATTTGCCCACCCCATGCCGTGGCCGGCCATAAGCCTGGGTAATACGGTCGATCACGACCGCCAGAATCACAATGGCCAGGCCCGCTTCGAGGCCGCGGCCGACGTTGAGGGTCTGGATGCCGACCAGCACGTCTTCACCCAGGCCACGGGCACCGATCATCGACGCGATGACCACCATCGACAGGGCCATCATGGTGGTCTGGTTGATACCGGCCATGATGCTCGGCAACGCCAGGGGCAGTTGCACGCCGAACAGTTGCTGCAGGCGATTGGCGCCGAAGGCATTGATTGCCTCCATCACTTCGCCATCCACCTGGCGAATCCCCAGATCGGTCAGGCGGATCAGTGGCGGAGCGGCATAGATGACGGTGGCAAAGATCGCCGGCACCTTGCCCAGGCCGAACAGCATCAAGACCGGAATCAGGTACACGAAGCTGGGCATGGTCTGCATGATGTCGAGCAGCGGCATCAACACCGCCCGCAGGCGGTCGTTGCGCGCCGACAGGATCCCCAGCGGAATGCCGACCAGCACGGAGATCAGCGTGGCCACCAGCATCAGCGCCAGGGTCTGCATCAGCTTGTCCCAGAGGCCTACCGCACCGACCAGGAACAGCAAGCCGACGATCACGGCGGTGGCCGCGACCTTGCGGGTGGCATGCCAGGCAATACCCGCGACGATGGCCAGCACCAGCCACCAAGGGGTCGCGCGCAGCAGGCCTTCGAGGTTGACGATGGCCCACAACAGGGTGTCGGAGACGTGCCGGAACACATCGCCGTAGTTGCTTACCAGCGCATCGACCCAGCCATTGACCCAGTCGGCAATGGAGAACGTGAAGTTTTTGGGAAACATGGAATTGTCTCGAGCAAGTGCATGGAGCGGACCGACGTGGGTATATCCGGCAACCGCCGGACGCCCCCGCTTTCAGAGTGCCGCATCGACCTTCTTGGCTGCGTCTTCGCTGACCCAGCTGTGCCAGACTTCCGGGTGCTCCTTGAGGAACAACCTGGCCAGCTCCGGCGACTCGATACGGTCTTTGCTCATGCGCGCCAGGTTCTGGTTCAGCAGGTCGATCGGCAGATTGACCTTTTCCAGTACTGCCACCAGTTCCGGCGCCTGCTCGTGGAAGGCCTTGGACACCCCCACCTTGATGGTCACGGATTTGTCCACGCCGGGCTTCTCGTCCAGCTTGACCAGGTCGGCCTGGCCCATCAACGGCGTCGGTGACCAGTAGTAGAACAGGATCGGCTCACCCCGCTTGTAGCTCGACAGCACGGCGGCATCCAGCGCCGGGCCGGTGCCCGGACGGAAGTTGGTATAGGTGTTTTCCAGGCCGTAGTGCTTGAGCATTTCGCTGTTGTCCAGCTCACAGGTCCAGCCGGCCGGGCAGTTGTAGAAGCGCCCCTTGTCCGGTTCTTCCGGGTCCTGGAAGACCTGAGCGTATTGCCCCAGGTCGGCGATGCGCTTGAGGTTCGGTGCCTTGGCTTCGAGTTTGCGCCTGGCATCGCCTTCGATCACATAACGCGGCACGAACCAGCCCTCGACCGCGCCTACCACCGGGGCGCCGACGCCGACGACCTTGCCGGCAGCCGCAGCCTTGTTCCAGACCTCGCTGCGCCCTACCCATTCTTCGGCGAACACCTGGATATCGTTGCTGCTCAGGGCGTTTTCCATGGAAATGGAGTTACCCGGCAGGCTATCGGTATCGCAGCCGTAACCGTTTTTCAGCACGAACTGCATCACGTCGGTGAGCAGCATCCCGCTTTCCCAGTTCAAACCGGCGAATTTGACCGGTTTGCCAGACTCGCACCAACTGGCGGCCTGGCTGCCGCCAGCGGACGCCAGCAACCCGAGAGAAAGTGTCGTGGTCAGCAGAGCCTTTGTAATTGTCATTGTGACGCTCCCAAACAAGAACATTGATTGCAGTATTCGAGGGCATCCGGCCCAAAGAGGGACGCCAGCCTGGCTGACGTGCCGTCCTTGGTGAGCACTGCGCAGGAGAAATATTTCACAATGTAAAAAAAGGATAAAATAATAAGTGCTGATGCATCACAAAGGAAAAACCTATGAAGTTCACACTGCGGCAACTGCGCTATGCGCTCACAGCGGCCAAGCACGGAAACCTGACGGCTGCGGCCATGGAACTGCATGTGTCACAACCCTCCATCTCGGCCGCCATCACCGAGCTGGAGGAGGTGCTTGGGCAATCGATCTTCATCCGCCAACGGGGCCTGGGCATATCGCTGACACCCTTCGGTCGCACAGTCATGGTCCAGGCCCGTCGCGTACTGGCAGAGGCGCAGACCTTTGCCGAAATCAATGCCAATGCAGGTGAGTGCGTCGGCGAACTGGTGGTCGGCTGTTTCGAAGACCTGGCGCCCTATTGCCTGCCGCAAATCGTGCGGCGGATGCAGGAGTCCTGCCCGCGGGTTACCGTCGACATGCGCGATGGCAGCTTCGATTTCGTGGGCAAGCGGCTCAGTGAAGGGGCGATAGAGCTGGCGATCACCTACGACCTGGGTTTGCCGCCGAACACCCACTGCACTCAGCTGTGCGAGCTGACCGCTCAGGTACTGCTGGCAGCCGATCACCCCTTGGCAAGGGAACCGCGCGTCAGCCTCAAGGCCCTGGCGCAATACACCCTGGTGGTCACCGATCAGGCGCAGAGTTGGCAGCATGTGCTGGACCTGTTCAGCTTCTACGACCTGTCACCGGCCGTTGTGCACCGTGTGCGCACCTTCGAGCTGCAGCGTAGCCTCGTCGCCAACGGCTTTGGCGTGGCGCTGATCTATACCCGGCCATTTGGTGACCGTAGCTATGATGGGCAAGCGCTGGTCTGCCGGCCGACCGAGGAGAAGCTGCCCACCCACAGCATCGTCCTGGCGCATGACCAGCGCTATCCGCTGACGCCTTCGGCCGAGGCGTTCAAGGCGCTGGCGGTGGCCTGGTTCGCCGAGCGGCCATCGTTTGCATCCGAGTGATCGCCAGGGGTCCGGACCGCTCAGAAATCGCACAACAGTTCGGTAATCGCACAAATTCCTCTCCGCCCTCTCTACTGTTTCACGCGATTGCGGCACGCTATGGGCAAGTCAGCACACAACGCCAACGCGCTGAATGGCCCCGCCGCGTCAACGCGGCAGGTCGACAATTCATACTCCAGGAAGAACCAGGAGCTCGCTGTGATCAATAAAACGTTTGAGTCCATCGCCAGCGCGGTGGAAGGGATTACCGACGGTTCGACCATCATGGTCGGTGGCTTCGGCACCGCCGGGATGCCGTCCGAACTCATCGATGGCCTGATCGCCACCGGTGCCCGCGACCTGACCATCATCAGCAACAACGCCGGCAACGGCGAGATCGGCCTGGCCGCTCTGCTGATGGCCGGCAGCGTGCGCAAGGTAATCTGCTCCTTCCCGCGCCAGTCCGACTCCTACGTGTTCGACGAACTGTACCGTGCCGGCAAGATCGAACTGGAAGTCGTGCCACAAGGCAACCTGGCGGAGCGTATCCGCGCAGCGGGTTCGGGCATCGGTGCATTCTTCTCGCCGACCGGCTACGGCACCCTGCTCGCCGAAGGCAAGGAAACCCGTGAAATCGACGGCCGCCAGTACGTGCTGGAAATGCCACTGCACGCCGACTTCGCACTGATCAAGGCGCACAAGGGTGACCGCTGGGGCAACCTGGTCTACCGCAAGGCCGCGCGCAACTTCGGCCCGATCATGGCCATGGCCGCCAAGACCGCCATCGCCCAGGTCGACCAGGTTGTCGAGCTCGGTGAACTGGACCCGGAGCACATCATCACCCCGGGTATTTTCGTCCAGCGCGTGGTCGCCGTTTCCGGTGCTGCCGCTTCTTCGATCGCCAACGCTGTCTGAGGCCTGCCATGACCATCACCAAAAAGCTCTCCCGCACCGAGATGGCCCAGCGCGTGGCCGCAGACATCCAGGAAGGCGCCTACGTCAACCTGGGCATCGGCGCACCGACCCTGGTGGCCAACTACCTGGGTGACAAGGAAGTGTTCCTGCACAGCGAGAACGGCCTGCTGGGCATGGGCCCGAGCCCGGCGCCAGGTGAAGAAGACGACGACCTGATCAACGCCGGCAAGCAACACGTGACCCTGCTCACCGGTGGTGCCTTCTTCCACCACGCCGACTCGTTCTCGATGATGCGTGGCGGCCACCTGGACATCGCCGTACTGGGCGCCTTCCAGGTCTCGGTCAAGGGCGACCTGGCCAACTGGCACACCGGCGCCGAAGGTTCGATCCCCGCCGTGGGCGGCGCGATGGACCTGGCCACGGGCGCCCGCCAGGTGTTCGTGATGATGGACCACCTGACCAAGACCGGCGAAAGCAAATTGGTGCCCGAGTGCACCTACCCGCTGACCGGCATCGGTTGCGTCAGCCGTATCTACACCGACCTGGCCGTGCTGGAAGTGACTGCCGATGGCCTGAAAGTGATAGAGATCTGCGCGGACATCGACTTCGACGAGCTGCAGAAGCTCAGTGGCGTGCCGCTGATTCAGTGATCTGCTGAACCTGACCGAACGGCTACAGCGGTCATTGCGCTAGTAGCCGCCCCGCGTCTAGCTGGCGATGTTTACTTCCCGGCTGCCGGCAAGCCATCTGCGGCCTTGCAGCCAAGGCTGCGCATCAGGTCACGGGTAGCGTCGAAGAAGATGTCGTTGAAGGCTTCGGCACACTCCGGGGTGAGCCGGCTGGATGGGCCGGAAAGCACCAGTGCGCCGACCAGCTCGTCGCCAGCGCCGTACACGGGAAAGGCGACCGATGCGGCATGCGGGTCTGTGGCTCCCATCGAGTAAAACGGCTTTTGCATGGCGATACCGCTGGCGAACGGCGCGCGCAACGCCTGGGTCCCAGCGGCGTCGTCCATCGGCCGCATGTCGCCGGGCTGGACGTGCATGCGCAGTCGATGGGGCGAATTGACGCGGTACTGACACATCCGATACGCGCCGTGTCGCACGTAGAACGAGGCCGTCTCGCCGGTACGCTCTGCCAACAGGTGCAGCCTGGGCATCACGTGGCGCTCCAGATCAATGCCCTCCTCATACACCGCATTGAGCCGCATGACCTCGCTGGCCAGCTGGTAGCGCCCATCTGCCATGCGATTGACGAAACCATGGTTCTCCAGCGAGACCATCAAACGCATGATGGTACTTTTGATCAGTCCGGTACGCTCGACAAGCTCCACAAGGGTCAAGGACGTGTCGCCCACCTGGAACGCCGAGAGCACTGTCAGCACGCGGTCAGCCGAAGCCACGCCATTCACCGCAGGACGCGGCCGAACATTAACCATCCGTAGATCCTCACCTTTGAATTGCCCAAGTCTTTGTCAGGGCGCCAGAAAATCATTATCCGCCAATGCCCTGGCAACCGCCATCATGCCAGCAAGAGCCGGATGCGGCACCATCATCGTTGAAGGTGAAGTGTCTCGAGCACAAGTGCAGCAGGCCAGCCATCACGCCGGCCGGCCAGGAGCAGGGCTTGCTCAGGTGGTGATGCTGCGCTCACCCGGCGCCATGTTTGTCATCCCTCGATCCTGTAGGTTTCTCTTGGCCTGCTGAACGAATAATCCGAGTTTGTCGGCGACAGTGACCGGCAAATAGGCATAACCCTACTGGATGGCCAAGACCACGCGGTCTTGCTCGGCCTGCACCGTGGCACTGGCAGCAGCAAGGCCAAGGGCCAGGGCAATCGAGAACGTTGCAAGTGATCGATGAGGGCAGCACAGCTTGCGCAATGAGCGGTTGTGCATAGCAAACTCCATTTACTGTTATTTTGGAACGCTATTTCTTTTTAGGCAGATCAAAAATACCATCCTTCCGTAATAAAGCAAAAAACCTGGGAAAAATGGATCGCGCTTTATCATTTTATGTTTTATTTTGAAATGACGTTGCGATAAACAAAAAAAACAATCAACGCCCGGGCGCCACCGCGCCCTTTGCCGCCAGGAGCACCCATGAGTTTTTTCGCTGCCCCGCCGACCGTCGAAACCACCCTCTTCACCCGCCTGCCCGAGCACTTTCGCCAACCGCGCCCCACTGCCTGGGCCAACGCCAACCGCCAGGGACGCGCAATCGACTCATTCCTCGAGGGCCCGTCTTTCGACCGTCAGGGGCGCTTGTACGTGACCGACATTCCCAACGGGCGCATCTTCCGCATCTCGCGCCAAGGCGAATGGGAACTGGTCTGCCAGTACGATGGCTGGCCCAACGGCCTGAAGATTCACCAGGACGGGCGCATCTTCATCACCGACTACAAGCGTGGGATCATGCTGCTCGACCCGCAGACCGGCGCCATCGAGCCGCTGCTGGACTCGGCCGGCTCCGAAGGTTTCAAGGGCGTCAACGACCTGGTGTTCGCGCCAAACGGTGACCTGTACTTCACCGACCAGGGCCAGACTGGGCTGCAGGACGCCACGGGCCGGGTATACAAGCTCGACGCCAAGAGCAACCTGACGTGTCTGCTGGGTACCATTCCCAGCCCCAATGGCATCGTCTACGACCCCCACCTCAACCACCTGCTGGTAGCCGTGACCCGCGCGCAGCAGATCTGGCGCATCCCGCTGGGTAACGGCTCGATCGTCGGCAAGGTGGGCGTTTTCGCGCAGTTGCATGGCGGCCTGGGCGGGCCCGACGGCCTGGCCCTCGATGCGCAGAGCAACCTGTACATCGCCCATACCGGCTTCGGCTCGGTGTGGAAGCTGTCGAAAGTCGCCGAACCGCTGCAACGCATCGTCTCCTGCGCCGGGATCAGCAACACCAACCTGGCCTTCGGTGGCGATGACGGACAGACCCTGTTCATTACCGAATCCGAGACCGGCAGCATTCTGCAGGTCCGTACCGCCACACCTGGGTTGCAGATGTATTCCCACAGCTGAACCCGCGCCTGTCAGCGCACACAACAACTACAAAAGAGTGACGACATGAACCACGATTCCCCTGCAGCCCAGGCGCCGCTCAGCGACGCCGAGGGCGACCGCCTGATGCGCCGCGTGCTGTGGCGCCTGGTGCCGTTCATCTTCATCTGCTACGTGATCAGCTACCTCGATCGCACCAACGTCGGCTTCGCCGCCATCAGCATGAACCAGGACCTGGGGCTGACCGCGACGATGTTCGGCTGGGCGGCCGGCCTGTTCTTCTTCGGCTACTTCATGTTCGAGATCCCCAGCAACCTGCTGATGCAGCGCTTTGGCGCACGGGTGTGGATTGCCCGGATCATGATCACCTGGGGGCTGATTTCCATGGCCACCGCCTTCGCCACCGGCCCCATCAGCTTCAGCATCGCACGGTTCCTGCTGGGGCTTGCCGAAGCAGGCTTCACGCCAGGGGTGTACCTGTACTTCACCTACTGGTTCCCCGGGAAGTGGCGAGCGAAAGCTACCGCAGCGTTCCTGCTGGGCATCCCGGTCGCCAACATCGTCGGCTCGCCACTGTCGGGCTGGCTGATGGAACAGCACGGTGTGTGGGGCCTGAAGAACTGGCAACTGCTACTGGTCACCGAATCGATGCCTGCCGTGTTGCTCGGTATTGCCTGCCTGTTCGTGCTGGTCGATGCCCCGAACAAGGCAAAGTGGCTGAACCCACGGGAAAAGGCCTGGCTGACCCAGCGCCTGTCCCAGGAGCAACAGGCCATTGGCGCCTCCCACGGCAACACACTGCGCGCAGCACTGACCAATCCCAAGGTGTTCACCCTGGCGGCCATCAACTTCTGCTGCATCGTCGGCTCCATCGGCATCGGGCTTTGGCTGCCGCAGATCATCAAGAGCCTGGGTATTTCCAGTGGCGTGGTCGGCCCGGTAGTGGCGCTGCCTTACCTGCTGGGCGCCGTGGCCATGACCTTATGGGCGCGCCTGGCCAACCGCAGCACGCACCGTCTGCCCTACGTGGCCAGCGCACTGGCGTTTGCTGCACTGGCCCTGGTGAGTGCTGCGCTGATCGACCAGCCGCTGCTGAAGATCGCCAGCCTGTGCCTGGCCGTGGCCGGCATCCTGTCTTTCCAGGCAACGTTCTGGGCGATTCCCTCGACCTTCCTCACCGGCCGCGCCGCAGCGGGCGGCCTGGCGCTGATCGTCTCGATCGGCAACCTTGGCGGCTTCACCGGGCCCTTCCTCATCGGCCTGATCAAGGATGCCACGCACAGCTTCACCCTGCCGTTCTTCGCCGTAGCCTCGATCCTGCTGATCGGTACCTGCCTGATGCTCTGGCTGGGTGACCCGGCCAAGCAGCAAACGCCGCAGGGCCAGGGTCAGGCTGCCTGACCGATCAACTGCGGCGACGCATGCCGTACTGCCCCAGCAACCCCAGCACCAGCACCCCACCGGCGATCCCCAAGGTCGCCGGTGCCCCCCAGCGGGCCGCGACCAGCCCGGCGATCATCCCGCCCAGAGCCTCGAAGCCAAAACGCATGGCGATGTAGAAGGCAATCACCCGGCCACGCAAGTGGCCCGGCGCACCGCTCTGCAGCTGCATGTTGGTGCTGACATTGCTCAGGGTGATGCCAAAACCCAGCAATGCCAGCGCCAGCAACGCCAATGGCAGCATGCCCCCCAGCCATAGGCCGACCAGGGCGACCGCGCACAGCAGCGCCCCGGCGTCGGTGAACTGGCGCAGGCGGGGCAATGCGCCGCCGAACGCCAGCACCAGGGTCGCCGCGAAGGCTCCCGCCCCCGCCGCCCCCCACAACCACCCCAGCACCTGGGCGTCACCGGCAAACACCGCCTTGGCGAGGATCGGCAATAGCGCTGCATAGCAGGACGCCAACAGGTTGACCATGATCACGTTGACCAGCAGTTGGCGCACATTGCGGGTCTGCCACATGTAGGCCAGCCCCTCGCGAAACACCTGAGCAGTCGAACCACTGGCCTTTGGGCTGGCGCTACCGCGCACCTTCAGCAAGCCGAACAGCAATGCCAGGAAGGCCAAGGCCGTCAACGCGAAGCAGGTCGCCTCGCCGGCGAGCGCGATCAGTGCCCCGGCCAATGGCGGGCCGACGAAACGTGCGCCGTTGATCAGCATGGCATTGAGTACCAGCGCATTGGGCAGGTCGGCCGGGTCATCGACGAAACTGCCGATCAACGCCTGGCGTAACGGTGTTTCCAGGGCGTTCAGCAAACCCAGCAGCAAGGCCATGCCGGCGATGATCGGGCCATCGACCCAGCCCAGCCAGGTAGAGAGCGCCAGCGCAGACGACTGCAGGGTCAGGATCACTTGCACGATGATCAGCAATCGACGTTTGTCGTGCCGGTCGATCCATGCACCGGCCAGCGGGCCAATCAGTAGTTGCGGCGCCAGCGAAAGGAAGGTGATCAGGCCCAGCAGCACGGCCGAACCCGTGAGGTGATAGGCGAGCCAGGCCAACGCCACCTGCTGCACCCACTTGCCAAGGGTGGAAACTCCCTGGCCGGCGAAATAGATCTGGAAATTACGGTGGGCGAGCGCCCGAATGGCCGAAGGCCATTGACTACGATGCGACGACGGTGAATCGGTCAAGTCTGCGAATCCTCATGAGACCCGCGCCAGTCCATCACCTGCTGCGCCCCCCATCGCAAGGTGCGCAGCAGGTTGTTGGGTCAGCCTGGCAGCAGGCAGCCTTTCTTCTTCAAGGACTCAATGACCCAGGAGCGGTCGTTGGTACCTTGGGCAATGTGCTCCATCTGAGCGGTTTCGGCAGCATGCTTGGCCGTGGCACGGGCATAGACGTCGGCAACCTGGTCGTACGGTACGCAGAGCAGGCCGTCTTCATCGCCGATCACCAGGTCGCCCGGCTCGATCACCATACCATCAATGGCAATCGGCACGTTGATCTCGCCCGGGCCGTCCTTGTACGGGCCACGGTGCGACACACCGGCGGCGAACAGCGGGAAGTCGCCCGCACCGATATTGGCCGCATCACGGATCGCGCCGTTGATGACGATGCCCGCCACACCGCGCTTGACGGCGTAGGCCACCATCATTTCGCCGATCAGGGCGTTGGTCAGGTCACCGCCGGCATCAACCACGATCACGTCGCCTGGCTGAGCGATGTCGAGGGCGTAGTGCAGCATGAGGTTGTCACCTGGGCGAGCCTTGACGGTGAGGGCCGGGCCGCAAAGCCCCCCTTCGCGGTGCATTGGGCGCAGCCGGGCACCGCCCGCCGTCATGCGGTTCATCGAGTCGCTGACGTTGGCGACCGGAACCTCACGGTAGCGTGCAACCCACTCTTCGCCAATTTTGCGCGTGCGCTCAAGCACTTGGAAGCCAATGCTCATGTGACATACCTCTATTGATGTTATTCGATGTCATCGGCGGCCGCCGAATCTGTTTTTTAGAATGTCATTGCATTATTCCTTTTTCAATCGCTTTTTTTAGCTGCCCTTGAGGTAGCGACGAGCAGTCAGTTTATTTTGTTGCAACGTCGTTTCATTATGGTAGGGTTGATTCCATCGCCGCCCATGAGCTGCAGCGACTGCCCTGACAATAAAAAGGTGTTCACGATGTCCCGTACCATTCTGATTACCGGCCCCGAACTCGCCGCCGAGGCCATGCAACTTGCCGCCGACCAGGGCATCAGGGTGGTCCCCACCACGCCCTACCTGCCGGCAGAAGAGCTGGTGGCCATCATTCGCGCAGAACAGCCCGATGCCATCGTGGTTCGCCAGGGCAGCCTGACCCGCGCCATGATCGAGGCTTGCACCAAGCTGAAGCTGATCACCAAGCACGGTGTCGGCTTCAACACCATCGATATCCAGGCTGCTGCCGAGCACGGGATACCTGTGTCGATCGCAGTGGGTGCCAACGCACAGTCAGTGGCCGAGCATGCCTTTGCCCTGATGTTCAGCGTCGCCCGCCAGACCGCCCTGCTCGATGCACGCATGCGGGAAGGCCACTGGGACAAGGCATCGGCCAACGGCATCGAGCTGTCCGGCAAGACCTTGGGCCTGGTGGGTCTGGGTTCGATCGGCAGCATTCTGATGGACCTGGTGGCGCCGCTGCACATGAAGGTCAAGGTGTTCGACCCTTACCTCAAGCAACTGCCGGCACGCGCCCATGTCGAGCGCGAAGAAGATTTCGATCGCCTGCTCGCCGAAAGCGATATCATCAGCCTGCACTGCCCGCTGACCGAGACCAATCACGGCCTGATCGGCGCTGACCAACTGGCACGCATGCGTCCGGGTGCCATCCTGATCAACACTGCCCGTGGCGAGCTGATCGACACTGACGCCCTGGTACAGGCACTCAGCGAGCGACGCATTGCCGGTGCGGGCCTGGACACCTTCAGCCCCGAGCCGCCACCCGCCGACAGCCCGCTGTGGGGCTTGCCGACCCTGGTCGCCACACCACACGTCGGCGCCAACACCACCGAAGCCCGCGACCGTGTAGCCCTGGTCTGTGTGAGGCAGGTGCTGGATATCCTGGCGGGCAATGCCCTTGATCCGCGTTGCGTGGTCAACCGCCACCTGATCGACAGCTGATTGCAGCCCTCTCGCGCCGCTTTGCGAGAAGCGGCGCCGATACCACGCGTCACTCCAGAAAAACAACAATTGGAGAGCACCATGAATTCAGCTACATCCGTGCCGGACGACCTCGAACGCAGCACCATGCGCCGTGTTGCCTGGCGCCTGCTGCCTTTTCTGATCATCTGCTACCTGATTGCGATCATCGATCGCGGCAACATTGGCATGGCTTCGCTACAGATGAACCAGGACCTGCAGCTCTCAGCCAAGGTCTTCGGTTTCGCCAGCAGCCTGTTCTTCTTCTCTTACTTCCTGGTCGAAGTACCCAGCAACCTGGCCATGCAGCGGTATGGCGCGCGGATCTGGATTGCTCGCATCATGATCACCTGGGGCCTGATTTCCGCCGGCACGGCGTTCGTCCAGGGCGCCAATTCGCTGTACGTGATGCGCTTCCTGCTGGGCGCCGCCGAGGCCGGCTTCTTCCCGGGCGTGCTGCTCTACCTCACCTACTGGCTACCGTCGGCCTACCGTGCGCGCATGGTGGCGCTGTTCATGGTGGCGATCCCGGCCGCCAACTTCATCGGTTCGCCCCTGTCGGGCCTGCTGCTGAGCCTGGATGGCTGGATGGGCATGCGCGGCTGGCACTGGCTGTTCATCCTCGAAGGCATCCCGGCAGTGCTACTGGGCATCGCCTGCCTGTTCGTGCTGACTGACCGCCCTGAACAGGCCAAGTGGCTGAGCGACGAGCAACGCGGCTGGCTCACCCAACGGCTGGCCAGCGAGGCCGCCAAGAAGACCGCCATCGGCCATATCTCGCTGTGGAAACTGCTGCGCCACAAGGATATCTGGGTACTCGCGTTGATCTACTCGGGCGCTTCCGCCGCAGGCAGCACCATGAGCGTGTGGGCGCCGCAGTTGCTGAAAACCTTCGGTCTCAGTGCCATGGAGATCGGCCTGGTCAATGCCATCCCGTATGGCATCGCCTCGGTCGCGATGATCATCTGGGGGCGTAGCTCCGACCGTACCGGTGAGCGCCGCTGGCACACTGCGATGACCATGCTGCTGATCGCCGCAGGCCTGCTGATGACCCTGTTCACCTCCTCGCTGCCGGCAACGGTCGTGATGCTGACAATGGTGCTGGTGGGCGCTTATTCGATGAAGGGGCCGTTCTGGGCACTGGTCTCCGGCTGGCTGTCGTCGTCCACGGCAGCCGCCGGGCTGGCGGCCGTCGGCGCCATGGCCAACCTGATCGGTGGCGGGCTGATGGTCAACGTCTACGGTGCCATCCACGACGCCACCAACAGCTATGCCCTGGCGTTGATGCCCCTCGCGACACTGTGCACGCTGGCCGCCATAGGGGTATTGGTGATCGGCCGCAAGCGCCAGCATGAGCAGGCTGAAGCCACTGCCACTGCAAGCGCCAAGCAAGCCTGAGCCTCAGTGCTTTGATGCCTGCCTTCCGCAGGGAACGTGGGCATCGTCTTTTCGATCCTCAGGCAGGCATCCATCGCCCCACGGATTACAGCAAGCTCAGCGGGTACTCCACGATCAGCCGCACTTCATCCAGGTCGTTATCGAATGAAGTGGAACGGTGGGTGGCCTGGCGCAGGCGGAACGAGAGGTCCTTGGCCATGCCGGCCTGGATGACATAGCGGGCTTCCATATCGCGTTCCCAGTGCTTCTGGTCATCTCCCGCCCATCCCGCGAACGGGCCGTTCGGGTCCACCCGGGTACCGTCGATCTGATCGCCCTTCACATACCTGGCCATGAGCGTCAGCCCCGGTACACCGAAGGCCACCAGGTTCAGGTCGTATCTCAACTGCCAGGAGCGCTCGTTGGGGGCGTTGAAGTCCGAGTACTGGACCGAGTTGGCCAGCCAGATCGAATCACCACCGATGTAGTCGAAAAAGTCGTCGCCGCTGATCTTCTGGTACGCCACGCTGAGCTTGTGCGGATCCTGGCTGTAAGCACCCTTGAGCGAATATGCCGTATTGTCCAGTTGCCCCGCCAACGCAGCGCCCTGATCGCGGGTGTTGTAAGCGACCAGGTCGAAGCTCACGGACTGGGTTTCAGCCAGGGGCAGTGTGTAGTAGACGTTGGCGAAATACTGGCGCCAGAGCTCTTCGGCTTGGCTGGCGTAGGCCGCCAGGCTGAGCCTGTCGGTGACGTGGTAGGTGGCACCGATGAAATCAACGCTGCGCGCTTCCACACCTGCGTATTCGGTGGTCAGAGCGCCATCGGCGTTGCTCGAGTCACGTCGGTTGATCGAAGTGAAGTGCCCTCCTTCCATGGACAGCTTCTCGTACTCCTGGCTGGCCAGGTGAACGCCGGTCGCGGTCTCCGGCAGCAGACGCGAATCGCTGGTGGCAAATACCGGGGCGGTGGTGCGTTGCTCGCCATATTTCAAGGTAGTGGACGACACCCGCAGCTTCACCGCACCGCCCAATTCGCCGGTACTGTCTTCTATGCGACCCTCGCTATCCACCGGCAGGATTCCGTTGCCGACGCTTCCGCGTCCACCATCAAGCTTGATGCCGCCATATGCATGCACATCGAAACCCAAGCCCAGCATGCCCGGGGTAAAACCCGACACATAGTGCGCCTGGATCCCCTGGTCCCATTCATTCCGGGTGTTGCGCCTGGCATTGCGATAGTCGCGGTGCATCCAGAAGTTGCGGTTGAGCAGGTTCAGCGTGCTGTCTTCGATCAAGCCTTTCGAGGCCTGCTGTTCGCCAGCACCTGCCCACTGGGCGTGAGTAGAGGCGAGGGCCACTGCGATCAGGGTCGCTTTTACGGTATTCATTGCTTGCTCCATTGTTCTTGTTATGGGGGTACGTGGCGGCTTGCACCGCCAGTCAGGACAGGCGCATCGGCCCTATGCCAATTGCTCCAGTGAGAATTCGGGTGGGCACGTCCCTTTGCTGATGACCGCCTCCAGGCACAGGGTGGTCGCCGACTCTGCCCAGCAAACGAAATAGCCCTTGGCTTTGGATTGCTTGAGCTTGAACAGCCACTTCAACTCTGCATCGTCGTGCAGGCTCTCCATGCTCGCTGGCAACTGGATGATCGAATAGAAGCCAGCCTTGGTTTGCGTCCGCTCCAGAACCTGGAACGCCGGCTGGGCGATGGCGAAGGCTTTCGGGCTTTGCGGTTGCAGCAATTTTTCCAGGGCGAACGCTTCCAACCTGCTGATTTTCATACAGGGCTCTTGTGTGGATTGACGGAGGGTCGATGCTGCGCCAGGCCAAGCGCGGCCAGGTTCAACTTACAGCGGTTGCAACCCGACGACCTTGGCCAGTACCTGCGCCACTTCGGCCCGGGTTACCGGGGCTTGTGGGTTGAAGCGGCCTTGCTCGGCCTGCAACCAGCCCTCACCCACGGTGAGGGTGGCCGCATCGGCATAGGCTTTGGCCAGGCCACCGATGTCCGACAACGCCGCGGTTCTGCTCAGGCGGATGCCCTGATAACGCTCTACCAGCGCCCGGCAGGCCAGCGCCCATTCCTTGCGGCTGACGAGCTGGTTGACAGAGAAGGGTTCGCTGCTGCTCATCCAGCCGTTGGACAGCACCACGTCGAGTTGATCACGCAGCGGGTGTTCGGCGCCGACATCGGTCAACGCGGGCAACCGGTCCCGCCTGGGCTCCGCGGCCAGCGTCATCTGCAGGGCATTGGCCAGTTCCAGACGGGTGATGGGCCGCCCTGGTTCGAAGGCGTTGCCGGCGTTCAAGGTCATCAGCCCCCTGAAACTGATGGCGCGAATCGCATCGCCGCTGCTCCCCGAGCCGGCGTCGGTCGGCGCGCTGGTTGCGGGCTCGCCGAGGGTGGCATTGACCGGGCGGATATCCAGGCGCACGCCACCCACGCTGTACTGGGTCAGCGCATCGTGCACCTGGCTATAGGCGCTGAAGTCAGGCGTCTTGCTAAACTCGAAACGGTAGCCGTAGTGGTAGCCGTTGAGCGGGTTGTAGCGGGTCATCAGGCCCAGCTGCCGCGAGGCGGTATTATCCGCCAGACCATAGATCACCGCCCGGTCGATCGCCGAAACGCCCGAAAGGTCTGTAATCAGCTGATTGCCCGACAGGTATTCGCTACCGGCCTGAATGACTGCCTTGCCTGGGGCGGGCTGCACCTTACCGCTGGCAAGGTCATAGCGATCGCCATGGCTGAGCATGGCCAAGCGCACATTGCTGAGCCGTGTGCCATACAGGCCGAAGGATTTCTCTGCCTGGCGGGTGTCCATCACGGTCAGATAGCCCTCGCCCAGCACCTCTACCTGCCCTTGAGGGTTGACCCACATGGCGGTGTTGGTGTCCAGGCCGAACCCGCGGTTGAGCGTGCCCCCGGTGAGGTAGGCTGCCATGCGCGCGACCCGCCCGGTGCTGGTTTCCTCGATCTGATCGAGGTGCTGATCGATCACACCACCTTTGAACAGGCCGGCCCCCTTGAGCAACGCCGTGCCGCGCTGGTCAGCTTTGCTGGCCACGCCGAAGTCCAGGGTATCCATCACGACGCCGAAGGCGGTTGGCATCTGTCCACCCAGAACGCTGGCACCGGCGCTGGTGCCGCCGACCACGCCACCGCGGTCATAGACGCTGCGCACAGCCTGCATCAGCAGCGACGGGGAGCCATCGGCGTTGAACAGGGCGCGGGCGATCCGGGCCTGGTCGCCACCGACAAACCACACGCCGCTGGCACCGCGCAGCGGTTCGACCACTGCGGCATCGTTCATGGTTCGCTGGTAGTTGAGCTTGTCGACCCCCACGATACTGATGCGCTTCGCGGCAACCCCGAGGGCAACCAGTTCCGCCATGAACCGATTGCTCGAGCTCAGGCTGCCGCTGGCCGTTGGGACGATGACGATGCGGGCGTCCTGACGACCACCGGCGAGTTCGATGAACTTGTCATAGACCGGAAGGTTGCTGGCACGCAGCATACCGCCCACGGCCAGCAAGTTGCCTTCAGCCAGGGCGGCCGGACTGGCACAGCAAAGCATCAGGGCGGCGATCATTGCCCCCGCGTTCAACGGTGTGTTCATGGATTGTCGCTCTTGTTAGGGAAATTCGTGCGAGCCGGCTGGCAGCGTGCGATGGAACTATATTTTCCAGATTCTGTTTTTTGAAAATTTATATATCAGCGCAGGCATGTCTTCAAGCGTTGCGCGCTGGCGTGCCCCCGACGCGTGCCAGGACAAAAACGTGAGAACGACCGGCAAGGCACGCGCTAGAGGCTTCTCGACCTGAAGAGGCAATAGAGAGGCAGATAATTTATTTTCACGAATGTAGATTTCTGAAAAAAATAATGTCATAAATCTGCGCACCAACGGCCCAGGTAACGCCATCGCCCAGGCGACCTGCGCGCACACCCAATCCGCCCCAGCTAGGAGTCAACAAGATGAACAAGATCGTACTTCTCGGCGCGCTGGCACTCAGCGCCGTCAGTGGCATCACCGCCGCCAGCGACGATACCCTGCGCATCGGTATCGAAGCGGCCTATCCGCCCTTCGCCTTCAAGACCCCGGAAGGCAAGATCAGCGGTTTCGACTATGACATCGGCAATGCCCTGTGCGCAGAAATGAAGGTCAGATGCGAGTGGGTCGAGCAAGAGTTCGACGGGCTGATCCCTTCGCTGAAGGTGCGCAAGATCGATGCGGTACTGTCATCGATGTCGATTACCGAGGACCGTTTGAAGTCGGTGGACTTCAGCAAGAAGTACTATCAGACGCCTGGCAAGCTGGCGATGAAGGCCGGCAGCGTGGTGAACGATCCGTTGGTGGACCTCAAGGGCAAGAAGGTGGGCGTACAGCGCGCATCGACCTACGACCGATTCGCCTCTGACCAGTTCGAACCCGCCGGCATCGAGGTGGTGCGCTACGCCTCGCAGAACGAAGCCTTCCTCGACCTGGCCGCGGGCCGACTGGACGCGACACTGGCAGACATCGTGAACACCAGCGAAGGCTTCATCAAGACCCCCATCAGCAAAGGCTTTGCTTTGGTCGGCCCCGACTTCAACGACCCACGTTACTTCGGCAAGGGGGCAGGCATTGCCGTGCGCAAGGGTGACAGCGACCACGCCGCCCGCCTCAACGCAGCCATTGACGCGGTTCGCGCCAACGGCACCTATCAGCAGGTACAGGCGAAGTACTTTGCGTTCGACATCTACGGCAAGTAAGAGGCCCGACCATGCTCCACGGCTACGGCCCGACCATTCTCCAGGGGGCTTGGCTGACGCTGAGTCTGGCCCTGATTTCGATGACAGTGGCGATCGCCCTCGGCTTGCTGGGCGCGACATGCCGCCTGTCGCCCTTGAAGTGGCTGGCCGTGCTTGGCGAAGGCTACGCCACGGTCATCCGCGGCATACCTGACCTGGTACTGATCCTGCTGATCTTCTACGGCGGCCAGGACCTGATCAATCGTGTCGCGCCGCTGCTCGGTCATCCTCGCTACATCGATATCAACCCGTTCATCGCAGGGGTCTGCACGATGGGCTTCATCTTCGGTGCCTATCTTTCGGAAACGTTCCGCGGTGCTTTCATGGCCATCCCCAGAGGGCAGGCCGAAGCCGGCGCGGCCTATGGGATGACAGGCATGCAGGTCTTCAGGCGAGTGCTGCTGCCGCAGATGGTCCGCTTCGCCCTGCCCGGCTTCACCAACAATTGGCTGGTGCTGACCAAGGCCACGGCACTGATATCGCTGATTGGCCTGCAGGACATGATGTTCAAGGCCAAGAGCGCGGCCGACGCTACCCACGAACCATTCACCTTCTTCCTGACCGTTGCCGCGTTGTACCTGACGCTCACCAGCGTATCGCTGCTCATCCTGCGCCTGGTGGAAAAGCGCTACAGCGTCGGCACCCGCCTGGCCGAACTTTGAGGACGCTCCATGCTGGACTTCAAGCTGATCGCCGACAGCCTGCCGCTCTTTGCAGGCGGTGTGCTAGTGACCTTCAAACTGCTGCTGATTGCCCTCGCCGCAGGGCTAGCGCTGGCCATCCCGCTGGCGCTGTTGCGCGTATCGCGCCAGCCATGGCTCAGCGCCCCGGCATGGCTGTATACCTACGTCATTCGTGGCACCCCCATGCTGGTGCAGCTGTTTCTCATCTACTACGGCCTGGCGCAGTTCGAGGCAGTGCGCACCAGCGTGCTGTGGCCGTACCTTTCCAGCGCCACCTTCTGCGCCTGCCTGGCGTTCGCCATCAACACCAGTGCCTACAGTGCCGAGATTCTCGCCGGCAGCCTGAGGGCCACGCCGCCTGGCGAGATCGAAGCGGCCCATGCCATGGGCATGCCACGCATTACCCTGTACCGCCGGATCCTGCTGCCGTCTTCGCTGCGCCGTGCACTGCCGCAGTACAGCAATGAAGTCGTCATGATGCTGCACACAACCTCGCTCGCCTCGATCGTCACCTTGGTCGACATCACCGGTGTGGCCAGGACCGTCAGCTCGCGTTACTACATGCCGTTCGAGGCCTTCGTCACTGCCGGGCTGTTCTACCTGTGCCTGACCTTGATCCTGGTGCGCCTGTTCAAACTGGCAGAAGGCCGCTGGCTGGCCCACCTGGCCCCGCGCAAGAACTGAGAGATCTACATGGAACATATTCAACACACCCTGCCCTGGAGCAGCGCTGGCATGGAACGTCGGGTCTCGGTGTTCCGCTTTGGCAGTGGCTCGCGCAAGGCTTACATTCAGGCAGCCCTGCATGCCGATGAACTTCCCGGCATGCGCGTCGCAGCGGAGCTCAAGCAGCGCCTGCTCGAACTGGAACGCCAAGGCCGCCTGGCTGGCGTGATCGAGCTGGTGCCGGTAGCCAACCCGATCGGCCTGGGGCAGGTTTTTCAGGCCACTCACCAGGGGCGCTTCGACCTGGCCAGCGGGCACAACTTCAACCGCGACTTTCCTGCTTTGGCAGCATTGATCGCACCACAGCTCGAAGGCCGTCTGGGTGACGATGCGCGGCACAACATCGGGTTGGTTCGCCGCCTGATGCGTGAGGCCATCAGCGCGATGCCGCCCGCGGCCTCGGCACTCGAAGGCCTGCGCCGGATACTGCTGCTACAGGCCTGCGACGCAGACGTGGTGCTCGACCTGCATTGCGACTTTGAGTCGGTCGTGCTGCTGTACGCCCTGCCCCAGCTCTGGCCAGCCCTGAAACCGCTGGCTGCGCGCCTGGACGCGGGCGCGGTGTTGCTGGCCGAGGACAGCGGCGGCAGCTCGTTCGATGAAGCCTGTGCCCTGCCCTGGCTGCGCCTGGCAGAACAGTTCGGGCACGCCCGCATCCCACTGGCCTGTGTCGCCACCACGGTCGAACTGCGCGGCATGGCCGATACCGACCGCCCCCAGGTGCAGCACAGTGCCGAAGCCATATTGGGCTTTCTGGCCGATCAGGGTCTGCTCAGCGGCGATTGGCCCGCCGCGCCTTCGACATGCTGTGACGCCACCCCGTTCTCCGGCGCGCAGTACGCCTGTGCGCCGCACCCGGGCGTGGTGAGTTTCCTGCAGCCCCTGGGCAAGCGGGTCGCTGCAGGCGATCCCTTGTTCGAGGTGATCGACCCTATCAGCGACCAGCACTCCGTGGTACACGCCACCACCGCCGGAGTCCTCTACGCCCGCGAGCGCTTGCGCTACGCCCAGCCCGGGCTGTGGCTGGCCAAGGTCGCCGGCGCACACCCGTTGCGCCATGGCCGCCTGCTTACCGACTGACAACAAGAGAGCCCCTGCCATGTACACCTTGCAAATCGAAGACCTGCATAAACGCTACGGTACCCACGACGTGCTCAAGGGCGTTTCCCTGAAAGCCAAGGCCGGTGATGTCACCAGCATCATCGGCTCCAGCGGCTCGGGCAAGAGCACCTTCCTGCGCTGCATCAACCTGCTGGAAGAACCGCACGGCGGGCGTATCCTGCTCAACAACGAGGAGTTGCAACTGGCGCGGCACAGGTCCCGTGGTACTCTCAGCGCCACGGACAGCAGGCAGCTGCAACGCATGCGCTCACGCCTGTCGATGGTCTTCCAGCATTTCAATTTGTGGTCACATATGACAGCGCTGGAAAACGTCATGGAAGCGCCGGTGCACGTGCTGGGTGTGGGCAGGAAAGAAGCCCGCGAACGGGCCGAGCACTATCTGGCGAAAGTCGGCGTTGGCCATCGCCAAGCCGCCTACCCTGGCCACATGAGCGGTGGAGAGCAACAGCGTGTGGCGATCGCCCGCGCCCTGGCCATGGAGCCGGAGGTCATGCTGTTCGACGAACCGACGTCGGCGCTGGACCCGGAGCTGGTGGGCGAGGTGCTCAAGGTCATGCGCGACCTTGCCCGGGAAGGTCGCACCATGGTGGTGGTCACCCACGAGATGGGCTTTGCCCGGGAAGTGTCCAACCAGCTGCTGTTCCTTCACCAGGGCCGCGTGGAGGAAAGCGGCTGCCCGCGTGAACTGTTGGCCCGGCCCAGCTCCGAGCGCCTGCGGCAGTTTCTGGCCGGCAGCCTGAAGTAGGTTGTGGCATGCCGCCCTGCAGGGCGCTACATTCGCGCCCTCCTTGGGATACACTGCGGTCTTTGCCATGACCGCCTCGACCAGGCGCGTACGCCCATTCCTCCAACGTGCCGACCCCAATGCCGACATCTGCCAAGAACCTGACCATCTACGCTGCGCCGGTGATGCGCAAGCTGGCGGAGGCCGCCCCCCACCTGCAACCTTCGCTGCGCAAGGTGGCAGACTTCATCCTGCGTCATCCTTTGAAAGCGGCGACGCTGACCATCGAGGAGATGGCCGTTGAAACCTGCACCTCGGCGGCCGCCGTCAACCGCCTGGCCAAAGCCATCGACATGGGCGGCTATACCGGGCTGAAAGCCGAGCTGGTGAGCACCCTGCAACAGATGGTGTCGCCGGTGGACAAGCTGCGCAATGAACTGGCACAACGCCCGGACGGCACCTTTGGCCTGCACGAGCAGATTCAGATCGCCACCGGCAACCTGCACACCACCGGCAGCAACAACACCGCCGACACCTTCGAAGCGTTTGTCCGTTGCCTGACCCAAGCCCGCAAGATCTACATACTCGGCTTTGGCAACAGCGCATACATGGCCGGCCTCGCCGCAGCCAACCTGGTGCCATTCTGCGCCGATGCCACGGCGGTGAGCATGGAAGGTGGCAACGAGAACGCCGCTTACCGCCTGGCGTCCATCACCAGACAGGATGTATTGCTGTCGATTTCCCTGCCGCGCTACTCGCTCGACACGTTGCAGCTGTCGCGCTTTGCCAGCGAACGCGGGGCAACCGTGCTGGCGATAACCGATTCGCCCGCCTCGCCCTTGGCCAGCATCGCCGAGCATGTGCTGTTTGCCCCGGCCGACCACCCTGTGCTGATCAGTTCCAACGGCGCCGTACTGGCCCTTATCGAAGCACTGGTCGCCGGGGTGATGGCCCGCAACACTGAAGCGGTGCAATTGGCGTCCGAATTGACCGAAAGCGTAATGTCCTATCTGCACATGCCAGGCAAAGACAAACCCGTACGAAAACCGGCCAAAGGACGCAGCTGAGGGCAGCATCGCTGTACGATCGATTACAGATCATGGGCGGCTGCGTCAGTCAGCGGTGAATGCTTGCGCAAGCCGATGCGGATCCAAGTCACCCAGGGCGCCGCACAGCTGCCTCGGCGCATGCTTGCCTTGCACATTGACAGGATCGATACTCATGGCCCTGTATCCATAGCATTTATCGATATCCATGCGCTACTCACCTGAAGCCCTCGTCGCCTTCGTCGAGGCCGCCGCCCTTGGTTCGTTCTCCGCGGCTGCGCGCAAGCTGCGCAAAAGCCAGTCGACCATCAGCATCGCCATCGCCAACTTCGAAGCCGACATCGGTTGCCCGCTGTTCGACCGCGCCGGCCGCCACCCCACGCTCAATGCCGCCGGCCATCAGGTACTGAAGCACGTCGAGGCGATTCTCGATGCCAGCGCCAAGCTGGATGCCCTGGCCGTGCGCCTGGCTGACCAGGTCGAACCGCTGGTGTCAGTGGTGATGTCCGACAGTTACAGCGTCACCTTCCAGGGCGCGGCGATGGGCCGCTTCGCCGAGCATTACCCGCACACCGAACTGCGCTGCGGCCCCTCGGAAGACGCCGACGTGATCGACCTCGTGCAGCAAGGCCTGGCGCATATCGGCATCCTCGCCGCACAGGACCGCTACCCGGCCGACGTCAGCGCGGCTCGCCTGCCCGAGCAGGCGGAGTTCTGTTTGTATGCCAGCAGCGAACACCCGCTGGCGAAGCTGCCGGCGTTACAGCCAGAGCACCTGGAGAACGCGCGCCAGCTGTACATCAAGACCTACGCCGCAAGCCTGCCCCATGGCCACGGCCAAGCCTGGTCGGCGCCGGACTACCTGACCTTGCTGGAGTTCGCCGTGCGCGGCTTCGGCTGGGCCGAACTGCCCAAAGCGCTGGTGGCGCGCTTCGGCAGTGGCCTGGTGGAGCTGCCCATGGCCGGCTACCCACGGCGGGTGGCCATGGATGTGGCCTGGTCGCGCCAGCGGGCGCTGGGGCCCGCCGGGCAGTGGTTGGTGGGGCAATTGCTGGGGTTAGCCTAGGCTGTGCAAGCCGGCGGGCTCGCCTGCGAGCGTCAATCGCTAGCGACCGGCCAGCGCAAGCACACTCGACAGCCCCGGCGCTGCTGCTCACAGGCATACCCCGCGCTCACCTCGCCCCCGGTGCGCTGAACGATAGCCCGCACGATCGACAGCCCCAGGCCGGCGCCCTCCCCGCGTTTCTCGCTACCCCGGTAGAACGGGTCGAAGATGCGCTCCCATTCCTCGGGAGGAATACCAGGTCCGTCATCACGCACACTCAGCACGATCCACTCAACGCTCTGCTCCGCTTGCAGGTCCACGTGCCCACCCACTGGAGCGTGGCGGATGGCGTTCTCGACCAGGTTCTTGATCACGGTCCGCAACTCGACTTCCTGCATCGGCAGCTGTGCATCGTCACCTTCCAGGCCGATGTCGAGCTGCTTCTGCTCCGCCAGGGGCATCAAGTCTTCCAGCACCAGGCGGCAGGCTTCATGCAGCGATACCGCGCCTGGCGACGCGTCGGCCAGTTGCGCGCTGGCCAGAGCCAACAGCTGCTCGATCAGCTTGCGGCTCCTGCCGATACCGCGCCGCAGCTTGGTCACTTGCAGCTGGGCACGCTCTGACATGGCCTCCTGTTCTAGGCCTTCTGCCTGCAGTGACAACGCGGTCAGCGGTGTGCGCAGTTCGTGGGCCGCATCGGCGACGAAGCGCTTCTGGCCTTCAAGGGTGCGCGAAACACGCCCGAGGAGCCGGTTTATCGCCTGTACGAAGGGGCGGATTTCAGAGGCCAACAGGTGCTCGTCGATCGGCCGCAGGTCCTGATCGTCGCGGGTGTCGAGCATTGCCGCCAAGGTCGAGACCGGCCGGAACAGCTCACGGATCAGGTTGGCCACCACCAGCAGCAGGATGGGAAAAAGGATGGCAAAGGGCAGCAACGCACGCCAGGCGCTGTTGCGCGCATCGCGGTTGCGGCTGTGGATCTCCTGCGCCACGGCAAAGCGCCTGCCGGACGCGTCAGTCTTGACCAGCACACGAAAAGGCTCGTTGCCCACCACCACTGTCGACAAGCCATCCGCCACCGAGCCCGGTATCGGCAGTGGCAGCTGGCTGTCATCGGCATGGCTGACCGCTTGGCCGTCGGCCAGGTACTGGATGACGATACGGGTTTCTTCATCGTCCGCAGGCGCTGCGTGCGCGGTATCCGGGTAGCGGAACGTCAGCCCCTGGCGCATGTACAACGCGGCAACCTGGTGCAGGCTGTTGTCCTGCAGTTCGAGCGCTTCGTGGTAGGCGCTGAAATAGCTGAACGTTCCGCTCACGGTCGCCACCAGCAGTATCGCCACCGACAGCGCCACCGACAGGCGCAGCTGCAGAGACTGCTTCAGGCGTCTTTTGAGACCATCCATCCCAGCCCCCTGATATTGCGGATCACGTCCTTGCCCAGCTTGCGGCGCAGCGCATGGATGATGAATTCCACGGCATTGCTTTCAACCTCGTTGCCCCAGCCGTAGATGCGATCTTCCAGTTCGCTGCGCGAGAGGATGGCGCCGGGGCGCACCAGCAACGCCTGGAGCAAGGCGAACTCGCGGTTGGAGAGCTGCACGGGCGGCTGGCCGAGCATGCGCGCGCATTTGCTGACCGGGTCCAGGCTCAGCGTCCCGTTGCCCAGTTCAGGCGCCGCGCGCCCGCCCTTGCGGCGCATGACCGCGCGCATCCGGGCGAGCAGTTCGGCCATCTCGAAAGGCTTTTGCAGAAAGTCATCCGCCCCGCCATCCAGCCCGCACACCCGGTCATCGAGCCCCGAGCGTGCGGTGATGATCAGCAGCGGCACCGGGTTGTCGGCTGCACGCAGCGCCTGCAGCAGCTGCAGGCCGTCCTGCCCGGGCAAACCCAGGTCGAGCAGTACCTGGTCGTAGTGTTGCGTGCGCAAGGCGGCCTCGGCCAGCAGGCCATTGTCGACCCAGTCCACGGCGTACCCCGCCGCGCCCAAGGCGTCCTGCAACGCCTGGGCGATCATGCCGTCATCCTCGACCAGTAATACCCGCATGGGCTTCCCCGCTGTGAACCTGTGGCGCCAACAATAGCGCGACCGGCCGGAGGCCGACAGGCAATCTTCAGCCCTGGCCCTGCAATGTGTCGAACGCTTTGAGCAGGTCGGTCATCGCCGCCTTGCACTGGTCTTGTTGGGGCTGGCTGGCCCGCAGCGCATCCAGGGCGTGGTCGATCGCCTTGTCCAGCACGTGCCAGTCACTGGCGGCACGCGGCTTGATCCCGGCCTCGGCGTCGTCCCAGGTCTTTTCCAGGTCCCTGATACGCGCCTTGGCGCCCGGCAGGTCCTGGGCATCCACCTTGGCGGCAACCTCCACGGCAATGGTGCGGAAGGCGCTGAGGTCACCCAGTTTGGTCGGGGCGTGGATGCCTGCGGCCTGGGCCGGCTCATCCGGTTTGGAACAGCCTTGGGTGGCCAGCAGTGCGCCAGCGACACAGGCAACGGCCAGCGATTTGAGCAAAGTGTTGGAGATCATGGGTGCTACCTCGCTATCAAGGGGTAATGCGTTTGGATTGGCTGGCGGCGAACTGGGCAGCGCAGACCAGGATGAAAATGACGCACAGGAAGATCGCACTGGTCCAGGTGGCACCCATGCCGAGGCCACCGTACTCATGGGATTGGGTCAGCAGGTCACCCAGCGAGGCACCGAGCGGGCGCGTCAGGATGTAGGCCACCCAGAACACCAGCACCGTACTGGCACCCAGGCGCCAGGCGAGCAGGCAGACCCCGATCAGCGCGGCGAAGACGACGCAACCGACACTGAAGCCAAGCCCCAGCGCCTCGGTGGCCAGGTCCCCGCCCGCAGTGCCCAGGGCGAAGGTGCACAGGACCGTGGCCCAGTAGAATCCTTCGCGCCGGGTGCTGATGATTTCGCGAATGGACAGGTTGCGCTCGACCGCGTACCAGAGCGCAAAATTGATCAGCAGCAACACCGAGAAGAACGCCGTGCTGGCGTACAGGCTGATGTCCAGTTCGTCGGTGAGGATGTCGGTGATCTGCGTACCCAGGATGCTCACCAACACCACACACAGCCAGTAGATCCAGGGTTCGCAGCTGCGCTTGCGCATTTGCAGGGCCAACGCGCCAGCCAACAGCACCGCCATCACCGCACTGGTGATGGCAAGGCCCCAACCGACGTCGACAGCGAGGAAGTCGGCGAAGGTCTCGCCGACCGTGGTGGACATGATCTTGATGATCCAGAAGGACAGCGTCACTTCTGGAACCTTGTTGAGCCAACCGCTGCTGGCAGCCTTCATCGGGTGTACCTCCTTCAGTCCCGTCAGGGTGTCTACGGCGGAAGTTACCGATGAAAACTTAGGTGAGCCTGAGGGCTGATGCAGGTCAGTCAAGCCAATTGGGGCCGCTTTGCGGCCCCGTTCCAGCCGTCAGGCAAAGCGTTCAACCTGCGCCGGGGTACGGCGCATCAGCACCTTGCCGTTGCGCACCGACACCAGCGCATGGCCCTGACTACGTACCATCTCGTAGTCATCCGGCGCCGACAGCAGCAGCAGGTTGGCCGGCCGCCCGACCTCGATGCCATAACGCTCGCCGAGGTTGAGGGTGCGGGCGCTGTTGTCGGTGATCAGGTCCAGGCTGCGTTGCAGGTCTTCGTAGCCGAGCATGTGGCAGATGTGCAGCCCGGCTTCGAGAATGCGCAGGATATTGCCGTTGCCCAGCGGGTACCACGGGTCGACGATGGAATCCTGGCCAAAGCATACGTTCATCCCGGCCCGGTCGATCTCGGCCACGCGGGTCAGCCCGCGGCGCTTTGGGTAGCCGTCGAAGCGTCCTTGCAGGTGGATGCTTTCGGTGGGACACGAGACGAAGTTGATCCCCGACATCTTCAGCAGGCGAAACAGCTTGTAACAGTAGGCGTTGTCGTAGGAGCCCATGGCCACGGTGTGGCTGGCCGTGACCCGCGCGCCCATGCCGCGTACCCGTGCTTCTTCGGCCAACACTTCGAGGAAGCGCGACTGCGGGTCGTCGGTCTCATCGCAATGCACGTCCACCAGGCAGCCGGTGCGCTCGGCCAGGTCCATGAGGAACTTGATCGACGCCACGCCCTGGTCGCGGGTGTTCTCGAAATGCGGAATGCCGCCGACCACATCGGCGCCCATGGCCACCGCTTCGGTCATCAGCGCCCGGCCATTGGCGTATGACTCGATGCCCTCCTGGGGGAACGCGACGATCTGCAGGTCGACCAGGTGGCGCACCTCGTCGCGCACCTCGACCATGGCCTTGAGTGCGGTGAGCTTGGGATCGGTGACGTCGACATGGGTGCGCACGTGCTGGATGCCATGATCCACCAGCATGCCGATGGTCTTCCTGGCGCGGGTCTTGATGTCGTCGTGGGTGGTGATTTCCTTGCGCTCGGCCCAGCGTTCGATGCCTTCGAACAAGGTGCCACTCATGTTCCACTTCGGCTCGCCCGCCGTGAGGGTGGCGTCGAGGTGGATGTGCGGCTCGACGAAGGGCGCCACCACCAGGTTCTGCCGGGCGTCCAGGTCATCGACGCTGGCCAGCACGGCCACGTCAGCCTGCGGCGTGATGGCGGCGATGCGCTCGCCGTGCAGTTCGATACGGAACAGGCCGGGCTTGCCACGCAGGCGGGCATTGATGATGTTCATGGCGTTACTCCTTACCTTGGGCTTCGTTCAGGCGCCATACCAGCATGGCAACAGAAGCGTTCATCCGAAACAGCGGGTCGTCAAGGGACTGCCCGCTCAGTTGTTCGATGCGTTGAATACGTTGGTTTATGGTATTGCGATGCAGGCCCAGGCGCTGGGCGGCCTTAAGCCCGTTGCCGTTGTCCTTGAGCAGGGCGTCGAGGGTATGCACCAGCACATGCGGCTGCTTGCGTCCAGGGGCGATCAGCGGGCCGAGGATCTGGGCAACGAAGTCATCGATCAGCGACCGGTCGACGATACCTTGCAGCAGGCGCAGCACGCCAAGCTCGCCGAAGTCGCAGAAACCGTTGGCCGGGTGCAGCTGCTGCGCCACCTCCAGGGCCTGGCGCGCCTCGCTGAGCGCCTGCCGGTAGTGGGCGCAGTCGGCAGCCAGGCGCGACAGGCCCATATACAGTGCCAGTTCCCCCACTACCGCGGCCAGCTGCCGGTGCAGCGCGGCCAACGTCAACGGCAGGTCGGCGGCATCTGCCAGCAACAGCACCTGCAGGTCGCCCGGCAATTGTGCGGTAACGGTTCCCGGTCGCTCGCGGCACCAGGCTTCGAGCTGGTCTGCCAGAGCCTGACGGGTTGCCTGCCAGAGGCGCTCGCCCTGGGCCAGGCCATGGCGCTCGAACAGCTGCTCGACGTGTCGCAGGCGCAGCGCCACCACGCGACGCGGCTCATCCAGTGCCAGTTCAAGATGCGCCGCACGCTGGCGGGCAATGGCCAGGCTCGGGTAGTCACCACTGAGCAGCTGGCCGAGAATATCGTTGCGCGAGCGGCGCACCTGGTTCATCTGCACCAGGGCCGTGCCGATCAGGTGGGTGACGATCACCATCTTCAGGGCATAGGGTTGCTCGATCAACGGCAGGCCCAGTTGCTCGGCACGGGTGATCACTGCTAGCGGAATGGTCTGGATGAAGGTGCCGCCCGTGAGGATCACCATCCCGGCAATGCCCACCGCCTCCCCATCCTCGACCAGGCTCAGCAGGTTGGCCTCGCCACGTGGGTGGTTGATGCCGGTGACGAACACCAGTTCGCCGCCCATCACCCACTCGGCGATGCCTTCGTTCTCGGCCACGTAGGGCCAGCGCACCCGCCGCTGCAGGTTGCGCGCACCGGCACGCACGGTCATCTCCTCCAGGCCCGGCAGGTGCAGGATTTCGTCCAGCGCCAGGCTCACGGCTCGACACCCGCCTGGCCCAGCGCCCGGCGCCGGCCGCTGACTTCAAGCAGGACGTTGTAGCACAGGGCCGAGGCGCCAATGCCTACCAGCGGCGCGACCCAGGGCGAGGCGTAGGCCAGCAGCGCACCCAGCGCATAGGCCCCCAGGCCCAACAGGTTGTAGCGCGGCAGGTGTACCGAGGCCAGCGCCGGGTACTTGCCACGGTGGCGGTACCAGAAATCGGCCATGATCACCCCGCCCACGGGCGGAATGATCGAACCCAGCAACACCAGGAACGGGATCAGCATTTCATACATGCCGCCAATCGCCAGCACGATGCCCACCGCTGCCGCGACCAGCGTGGCAGTGCGTCGGCGTTCGCTGCGCAGCAGGTGGCAGGCCGCCGCCGAGACGTTGTAGATGGTCGGCCCCTGGATGGTCCAGAGGTTCAGGCAGAGCATCACCACGGCTGCGAACGACAGGCCTTGCAGCATCATCACTTCGACGATGTCGGCCTGCTGGTAGACCATCGCGCACCAGGCCCCGGCCACCACCATCAGGCCATTGCCGAGCAGGAAGGCGACGATGCTGGCCACCACCGCCACCCGCCCGCTGCGCGACAGCCGGGTCCAGTTGGTGGCCTGGGTGGCCCCGCTGGCGAAGGTGCCGAAGACCATGGTCACCGCTGCCGAGAAGGTCATGGTTTCATGGGGCACCACCGCGGCCAGGCCGGCAAAGCCCCCGGCATCGGCGGTGGCGATGTACATCGACACCAGCAGCAGCGCGAACATCAGCGGCACCGACACCCGCGACAGCAGGTCCAGGCCCTTGAAGCCGATGATCGCGGTAATGCTGAAGCCCAGGCCGAACAGCACCATCAAGGGTACGGTGAAGCCACCCGCCAGGCCCAACAGCTTGACCAGCACGATCGCCACGGTCGCAGTGCCCCAGGCGTACCAGCCCAGTTCAGCAAAGCCCAGGAGGAAGTCGGAAAGCCGGCTGCCCGCCTCACCGAAACAGAAGCGCCCCATCAGCACGGTGTTCAAGCCGCTGCGTGAGGCGATGAAAGCCAGGGCTGCGGCATACAGCGCCAGCAGCGTGTTGCCGATGGCGGCGACCCACAGCATGTCGACGAAATTGAAGGCCATGCCCAGCTTGCCACCGGCGAACATGGTGCCGGTGAAGAAGGTAAAGCTGAACAACACCATGGCAATGGGCAGCAGCCCCTTGCGCGAGGATGGCGGGGCTTCGCATAGCGGGAATTCGGTAGGTGAGCTCATGGCACGGTGCTCCGGGTTGGCGTTGCGACCAGAGGAGCAATACGCGGGCCGCTTTTGCCTGGCGCGAAAAACCGGAAATTTGCGGGCAATCGGCACAACCTTCCCTGTTCACTCTGCACACTTATTGCCTGATTGCTTGACCAAACCTGTGCGATTGGACCTGTAATGAAGCAGGTGCGCACCAAAGCGGAACAGCACCGGGTAGTTTTCACCCAGCCTCCCGCGGTGCGCACGCTGTTCTCATTCGCTGGCGTCGACGTCTACCTCTTTCCAGCTGTCATCCGGGTCGAAGCGCTTCATGGCCTTGGCAATCTTGTCGCCCTGCGGCCCCAGGTCCTTCTCGAACACCTGGCCGTCGTGGCTGATCATGAAGCTCATCACCCCGGTGTCGTCGTATTTCGCCGGCCAGGCGACCAGGGCAAAGCCGCGGCTCATCTGGTTGCCGATCAGGTAGCTGTAGGCGCCACCCGGTGCCGACGGGCCTTGGCCATCGAGGATGCGGAAGTGGTAGCCGTACCAGGCATCCCCTAGCACATCCTTGCCGAACAGCGGCCCCAGCGGGCTGATCTCGCCGCCCGCTTCGTCCTCCCAGAACAGGCCGTCATGCTTGCCTGGCGTGCTGAAGATCTGCTGGGCATATTCCAGCGCGCCGTTGCCGTTGCGGTCCTTCGAGGCGTAGTCCATCTGCGCGTCGTGATAGGCCAGCACCGACTGCAAGGCTGCCAACTCGTTGCGGCCGATGCGCCGGGCACGGATTTCGGCGCTGCCGGCCTTGAGGTCGAAGCGCCAGCCGTTGCCAGCCTTGGTCAAGGGAATGGGCAAGGTCCAGTGATCAGGGCCGACGGCCAGGATGGCCTTGTCATCGCCCTGCTTGTCGATCAGATGCCCGGCCTTGTACTGCTCCAGGAAGGCATCGACATCACTGCGCTGCACGCCTTCACGTGGGATGTAGGTGCGCCAGTCTTCGCCGAGCAGCTGCGTCAGACGCGCTTCGTCGGCGTGCTCGACGCCCAGCGCCTGGACGAACGATTCGACGGCTTTCTCAGGCGTCGGGAAGGCTTCTTGTGCTGCGGCCAGGTGGGTGCAGGCCATGCCCAGGCTGATCAGCAACGTTGCAATAGATGTCTTGGTGTTCATCGACGGCCACCTCCACCACCGCGACGCGCCGGGGCGCTGGGCCTGGATATTTGGTGCCCCGCTGCGCGCGAAGCATTGGGCCGCTGGGCGAACGACTGGCTGGTACGGCCGCGGTTGGCCTGTGCCGTGGTACGCGACGGCGACCGTACCCCGTCAAAGGCGTTGTTGCGGGCGCGGCCTGCCGTGTTGCTCGGTCGGTTCTGCGCTGCCTGACGGGCCTGGCCTTCACCCTGCCGACGCTGGTTGACCTGGTTACGCGCTTGCTGGTTGTCACGGGTGTTCTCACGCGTGTTGCGCGGTTCCGCGCGACGATCGGCGGGGCGTGCGTTGTTGTTGGCGCCTTGCAGGCGATTGCCCGGGCCGCCTTCGGCGCGGGCCTGACGTGCACTGTCGCGGGCTTCGCGGTTGCTGGTGGCCGGACGCTCTATACCGGCACGGTCCATCGAGCTGCGGGCACGGTCACGGGCCTGGGCACGCTGGGCGTCATCGCCACGGAACGCAGCACGCTGGTTGGCGCCGTCGAGCTGGCGACCGTACTGCTGGCGGCTGCGGTTGTCGCGGTACGGCACGCCATCGCGGTGCGCGGGGTTGTGCTGCCACTTGTTCTGGTTGTTGGTGATGCGGTTGTTGCCGTTGATGTTGTTGTAGCGATTGACATCGATGTCGACATCGCCGTTATTCCAGTCGCAATCGCCCCACACCGAATCGATGATCGCCACGCCCGCGCCGAACGCCAGCCCGGCCATCAGCGCGGTGCCCGCGTAGTACATCGGCGACGGTGGGTAATACACCGGCGGCGAGGCCGGATAGGCCCAGGTGCCGTAGGTGGTGGTCGGGTTGTAGGTGGGCACGTAGACCACCTGTGGGTCGGCCGGCTGAATGATGATGGTGCTGGTCGAGGCACTGCTGGCAGGCGTGCTCTGCGAACTGCCCGAGCTGGCCGGGGCCGCTGCGGGTGCGGCCTGCACGGTGACGTTCTGGTACTGGTTGCTGGTCAGGTTGCCCGCCGCCTGGGCTTGGTGGCGCAGGCGCTGAACGCCGGCCATGACGTCATCGGGCTGGGCCAGGAAGGCGTCGCCCAGGCGCTGGACCCACACCGGGTCCTGGCCGAGCACCACCAGCACCTGCGGGAACGCCACCAACGACTGCACGCTTGGGTCCCAGGTCTGGTTGGCCACCTGCTTGACCGCCTCATCACCCTGGGCCTTGGGGTTGGCCTTGGACCAGGCCACCGCCTCGGTCACCTCGCCCGGGTAGGTCGACGCCATCAGCACCTGGGCCAGCAGCGGATCAGGGTACAGGGCGATCGGCGCGAGCATCTGGTCGAGTTGCTCCTGATCGAACACTGCCTGCTTGGCTTCGGCAGGCGCCGGGTCGGGCGCCGGCACATCCTCGGCCAGCGCCAGGCTGGCAACACCGTTAAAGTACAACACGACCGACAAGACGCATAACAATGGCATGCGCATCGCAGTTCCCCATCTGGCCATACCGCGTGAAAAGAATGGATTGCAAAACGGGCAGTCGCTGCCGTGCGGTAAGGGTAGCAAAGGCGGCATTTTCGACCACTTTTATGCATTGGATTTCAACGCACTAATGGCAACAGGGCTTACTGCGTTTAAATCTAGATCGCCTATTGAAACGGAACTGTACTAAACATGCCCTGAGTGCTTCGCGGTAATAAATCCATCCACCAGGAGGCCCGATCATGGCAACTTCAAGAGCCGGTCGTTTTTGCGTCGCGATGCTGTTGTGCGCCACGACCTTACAGGGTTGGGCGGCCGTTACCGAGCGCGCCGAACGGCGCCAGCCAGCCCGCGAAGTGCGCCAGGAAACCCGCCAGGATGCGCGCCAGACCAAGCAGGACTGCCGCCACGCCGACCTGAAGAGCAACGCCGGTTGCCGCCAGGACAAACGCCACAGCAAACAGCAAGGCCGCGAACGCGCCAGGGACATCAAGTACTGACGCCTGGCTCAGCCACCCAGGGCGATGATGGCCAGGATCAGCGCCACCCCGACCAGCGACATGATCACCCCCGTGAGCACTCGGCGCCCACCGGAATAGCGGGCCAGCAGCCAGCCGGCGAGGAACAGCATGATCAGGGCGACCAGGTTTGATACGCGAATGGCGGTGCCGGTATGGGCGATCACCAGGAACGGTATGACCAGCGGGAAAGTCGCCAGCACCACCAGCAGAAAGGTCGCCAGGGCCGCCTTGAAGTCCTGCAGGCCAAGCCGTGCCGGCAGCGGTTGCTGGCCGTTGCGCATGAGATGGACCCTGAGCAACTCCAGGCCGTTCTCGTCCACCACCTCGCCGATGCGCGCCGGCAATGCATCGGCAATCAGCTGACGCCCCTCCTGCCCTTTCTCATCGGCGAGCAGCCGGGCCAACAAGGTGCGGCTGCGGGTCCGTTCGGTCCAGGTGCGCAACAGGTAGATCACCGCATCGGCCAGGCCCCACGCCAGGTTGCAGCCAAAGGCCGCGATCAGCATCAGCCGGGCATCTTCGCGGCCGGCCGTGGCCACGCTCAACGAGCCAGTGAAGGTGGTGGCCATCAACAGGCCGAACATCACTTCGGTAATGCGATCGATGGGTTCCAGTGCACGTCCACTCATACGTTGCCCTCCCGGGTTGCCCTGAACTAACGGATGCCATGTTTCAAACGAGCATGTTGCGCATTCCAGTACTTCAGTGTTTCTTGCGGCAATTGATGAGGCGCGTCGACCCGCTCTGCCAGCTTGCTGGCAAAACTGTGCGCCGAATCCTGAGTGGGGAAGGTAAAGGTCATGCCACAGGCATGCACCAACCAGCCTGGCCGTCCCTGTACGCTGGCCTGTTCGATAAGGAAGTTCATGTTGCGCTCCTGCGGGCAGGTAAAGCGCCACGGCAATGTTTTTCCAGCGTAGCGCAACTGGGCAGACGCTCAACTAACCAATCATTATCAAGCGCATTTTGACATTCACTTTGCATCTACCAGAGGGCAGTTTGCCGAGGACATGGCCATGCGTTGGGTCAAGCCAGAGACGTGCCACCGTGTCACTTTGCCAATCAACATGAGGGTCGGCCCCTATGAAAGGTTATCGGTGACACACATCAGCGTGCGGGTTTCGATCTGGCGACGTTGAGCCAGCGGTTGCAGCAAAAGGCAAATATCTAGGCGAAAATTCCTACGATATTTTAGGAAGCGCTCAACTCCTCTGTGAATTGATTCCTCGGTAGTGTTCAGGCTCATCTTGATCGAGCCTGAATGACTCATGAGCATCACGCAAGATATTGCCGACGCCGTCGACGAAGTCGAATTCCTCCTGACCCCGTGCAAAGCCTGCCAGCGCCAGGGCCTGCCCATCCTCCCCCTGCGCCACGC
>NZ_BQIJ01000019.1:0-103604 GCF_021602465.1 Pseudomonas urethralis | reverse complement strand
GGTGGTGACGATGGCGATCTTGCGGCGCCGACACCAGGCAATCAGCGCGGCCTTGGCCATCACGCTGTCGATGCAGTCGATCACTGCATCCATCTCCTCGGTGATGTACTCGGCCATGGTCTCGCGAGTGACGAAATCCGCCACCGCGTGCACGCTAATCTTCGGGTTGATCGCCCGCAGGCGCTCGGCCATCACCTCGACCTTGGGCCGCCCGACCTGGCCTTCCAGCGCATGGGCCTGGCGGTTGGTATTACTCACGCAGACATCGTCCAGGTCGAACAGGGTGATTTCGCCGACGCCACTGCGCGCCAGGGCCTCGGCCGCCCACGAGCCGACCCCGCCGATGCCGACGACGGCCACATGGGCATTGCCCAGGCGCTGCAGGCCCTGGTCGCCATACAGCCGGGCAACGCCGGCGAAGCGTGGATCTTCAGTGCTCATGTTCCTACCTCAACGCTCGTACCCGAAAATGCGGCGCGCATTATAGGCCAGCGGCCGCTTTCACCTCCATCGTTAGGAAACACCCTACCATTACTGCTTTAATGTCCTATCACTTGGACAGAATCGGACCACAATGTCATCTCGCAAATTCGGCCTCAACCTGGTGGTGGTCCTGGCCATCGCCGCGCTGTTCACCGGGTTCTGGGCACTCATCAACCGCCCGGTCTCCGCGCCTGCCTGGCCGGAACAGATCTCCGGCTTCTCGTACTCGCCGTTCCGCCTCGGGGAAAGCCCGCAAAAGGGCCAGTACCCCAGCGATGACGAGATGCGCCAGGACCTGGAGCAGTTGAACAAGCTCACCGACAACATCCGCATCTATACCGTCGAGGGCACCCAGGCCGAAATCCCGCGGCTGGCAGAAGAGTTCGGCTTGCGGGTGACCCTGGGCATCTGGATCAGCAAGGACCTGGAACGCAACGAACGCGAGATCGAAAAAGGTATCGAACTGGCCAACCACTCGCGCAGTGTGGTGCGGGTGGTGGTCGGCAACGAAGCGCTGTTCCGCGAGGAGGTGACGCCCGAAGAGCTGATTCAGTACCTCGATCGCGTGCGCGCCGCTGTCAAGGTGCCGGTCACCACCAGCGAGCAATGGCACATCTGGAAGGAACACCCGGAACTGGCCAGGCACGTCGACCTGATCGCCGCGCACATCCTGCCGTACTGGGAGTTCGTGCCGATGAAAGACTCGGTGCAGTTCGTCCTCGACCGCGCCCGCGAGCTACGCCACCAGTTCTCGCACAAGCCGCTGCTGCTGTCGGAAGTCGGCTGGCCGAGCAACGGCCGCATGCGCGGCGGCGCCGACGCCACCCAGGCCGACCAGGCCATCTACCTGCGCACCCTGGTCAACACCCTGAACCGACGGGGCTACAACTACTTCGTCATCGAGGCCTACGACCAGCCGTGGAAGGCCAACGACGAAGGTTCGGTAGGCGCCTACTGGGGCGTGTACAACGCCGAGCGCCAGCAGAAGTTCAACTTCGAGGGGCCGGTGGTGGCGATCCCGCAGTGGCGGGCCCTGGCGGTCGCTTCGGTGGTCCTGGCGATGATCGCCCTGGCCGTGCTGCTGATCGACGGCTCGGCCTTGCGCCAGCGCGGCCGGACCTTCCTCACCTTCATCACCTTCCTGTGCGGGTCGGTGCTGGTGTGGATCGCCTATGACTACAGCCAGCAATACAGCACCTGGTTCAGCCTGACCGTCGGCGTGTTGCTGGCGCTCGGCGCGCTGGGCGTGTTCATCGTGTTGATGACCGAGGCCCACGAACTGGCCGAGGCCGTATGGATCCACAAGCGCCGCCGCGAATTCCTGCCGGTGCAGGGCGACAGCGCCTACCGGCCCAAGGTATCAGTGCATGTGCCGTGCTACAACGAGCCACCGGAGATGGTCAAGCAGACCCTCGACGCCCTCGCCGCGCTGGATTACCCGGACTATGAAGTGCTGGTGATCGACAACAACACCAAGGACCCGGCCGTGTGGGAGCCACTCAAGGCCCACTGCGAGAAGCTTGGCGAGCGTTTCAAATTCTTCCATGTCGCGCCCCTGGCCGGCTTCAAGGGCGGCGCCCTGAACTACCTGATCCCGCATACAGCAAAGGACGCTGAGGTGATCGCGGTAATCGACTCGGACTACTGCGTCGACCGTAACTGGCTCAAGCACATGGTGCCGCACTTCGCCGACCCGAAGATCGCCGTGGTGCAGTCGCCACAGGACTACCGCGACCAGCACGAAAGCACCTTCAAGAAGCTCTGCTACAGCGAATACAAGGGCTTCTTCCACATTGGCATGGTCACCCGCAACGACCGTGACGCGATCATCCAGCACGGCACCATGACCATGACCCGGCGCAGCGTGCTGCAAGAGCTGGGCTGGGCCGAGTGGTGCATCTGCGAAGACGCCGAGCTGGGCCTGCGGGTATTCGAGAAAGGCCTGTCGGCCGCCTATTCGCACAATAGCTATGGCAAGGGCCTGATGCCCGACACCTTCATCGACTTCAAGAAGCAGCGTTTCCGCTGGGCCTATGGCGCCATCCAGATCATCAAGCACCACGCCAGCGCCCTGCTGCGCGGCAAGGGCAGCGAGCTGACCCGTGGCCAGCGCTATCACTTCCTGGCCGGCTGGCTGCCGTGGGTCGCCGACGGCATGAACATCTTCTTCACGGTCGGCGCGCTGCTGTGGTCGGCGGCGATGATCATTGTCCCGCACCGGGTCGACCCGCCGCTGATGATCTTTGCCATCCCGCCGCTGGCGCTGTTCTTCTTCAAGGTCGGCAAGATCATCTTCCTCTACCGCCGCGCGGTGGGGGTGAACCTCAAAGATGCCTTTGCTGCGGCACTGGCGGGGCTGGCGCTGTCGCATACCATTGCCAAGGCGGTGCTTTACGGCTTCTTCACCAGCAGCATGCCGTTCTTCCGCACACCGAAGAACGCCGACAGCCATGGCTTGCTGGTGGCGATTTCCGAAGCACGGGAAGAGCTGTTCATCATGTTGCTGCTGTGGGGCGCGGCACTTGGCATATTCCTGGTGCAGGGGCTGCCGAGTTCGGACATGCGCTTCTGGGTGGCGATGTTGCTGGTGCAGTCGCTGCCCTATGTGGCTGCGCTGGTGATGGCGTTTCTGTCGTCGCTGCCCAAGCCGGTCGAGAAGGCCGCCGAAGCACAACAGGTTTGAGAGGGCGGGGGCGCTTTGCGCCCCCAAGCCCCCTCTGTTTGATATAAGATAACGCCCCTCAGATTTCCCCGCCTCGCCTTGCCCCGGAGTCCCCCATGACGGCCCCTGCCGAGCTCTCGCCCACCCTTCAACTGGCCTGCGACCTGATCCGTCGCCCCTCGGTCACCCCCGTCGACGCCGACTGCCAGGCGCAGATGATGAACCGCCTGGGCGCCGTGGGCTTCCAGCTGGAGCCGATGCGTTTCGAAGACGTCGATAACTTCTGGGCTACCCACGGTACCCAGGATGGCCCGGTCCTGTGCTTCGCCGGCCATACCGACGTGGTCCCCACCGGCCCGGTGCAGCAGTGGCAACACGAGCCATTCGAGGCGTTGATCGACGCCGACGGCATGCTCTGCGGCCGCGGCGCCGCCGACATGAAAGGCAGCCTGGCCTCGATGGTGATCGCCAGCGAGCGCTTCGTGCAGGACTACCCGAACCACCGCGGCAAGGTCGCCTTCCTGATCACCAGCGACGAGGAAGGCCCGGCGCACCACGGCACCAAGGCCGTGGTCGAGCGCCTGAAGGCACGCAACGAGCGCCTGGACTGGTGCATCGTCGGCGAGCCGTCGAGCACCACCCTGCTCGGTGACGTGGTCAAGAACGGCCGTCGCGGCTCGCTCGGTGCCAAGCTGACCGTGCGCGGCAAGCAAGGCCATGTGGCCTACCCGCACCTGGCTCGCAACCCGATCCACCTGGCCGCCCCGGCATTGGCGGAACTGGCAGCCGAGCACTGGGATGAAGGCAACGCATTCTTCCCGCCGACCAGCTTCCAGATCTCCAACCTCAACGCCGGCACCGGCGCCACCAACGTGGTCCCGGGTGAGCTGACCGCGCTGTTCAACTTCCGCTTCTCCACCGAGTCGACCGTCGAAGGCCTGCAGGCGCGGGTCTCGGCGATCCTCGACAAGCACGAGCTGGACTGGTCGATCGACTGGGCGCTGTCGGGCCTGCCGTTCCTCACCGAGCCGGGCGAACTGCTCGACGCGGTGTCGGCCAGCATCAAGGGCGTCACTGGCCGCGACACCCAACCGTCGACCAGCGGCGGCACCTCCGATGGCCGGTTCATTGCCACCATGGGCACCCAAGTGGTCGAACTCGGCCCGGTCAACGCCACCATCCACCAGGTCGACGAGCGGATCCTGGCCAGCGACCTCGACCTGCTGACCGAAATCTACTACCAGACCCTGGTCCGGTTGCTCGCCTGATGCTCGCCTGCCCCCTCTGCCAGGCAGCCTTGTCGCGGCTCGACAACGGCGTGGTGTGCCCCGCCGGCCACCGCTTCGACCGCGCCCGCCAGGGTTACCTGAACCTGCTGCCGGTGCAGCACAAGAACAGCCGTGACCCAGGCGACAACCAGGCCATGGTCGAAGCCCGCCGCGACTTCCTCGACGGCGGCCACTATGCCCCGGTGGCCCAGCGCCTGGCCGAGCTTGCCGCCGAGCGCCAACCCGGCGCCTGGCTGGACATCGGTTGCGGTGAGGGTTACTACACCGCGCAGATCGCCCAGGCCCTGCCGGGCGCCGATGGCTATGCCCTGGACATCTCCCGCGAGGCGGTCAAGCGTGCCTGCCGCCGTGCGCCCGAGGTGACCTGGATGGTCGCCAGCATGGCCCGCGTGCCGTTGGCCGATGCCAGCTGCCAGTTCATCGCCAGCGTGTTCAGCCCGCTGGACTGGGACGAGGCCAAGCGCCTGCTCAGCCCCGGTGGCGGCCTGATGCGCGTGGGCCCGACCAGCGGCCACCTGATGGAGCTGCGCGAAGTGCTCTACGATGAAGTGCGCCCCTACGCCGACGACAAGCACCTGGCCCTGGTGCCCGAAGGCATGGCCCACGCCCACGGCGAAACCCTCGAGTTCCGCCTGAGCCTGGTCCAACCCAAGGCCCGTGCCGACCTGCTGGCGATGACCCCGCACGGCTGGCGCGCCAGCGCCGAGAAGCGCGCCCGGGTGATCGACCAGCCCGAGCCGTTCGAGGTGACGGTTTCCATGCGTTATGACTATTTCGTGCGCCAACACTGAGCACACCCGGAGCCCTTATGCGCCAACCCGATATCGAGATCTACCTGAAGGACGCCGACGTCGACCACAAGCAGATTGCCGAGTGGCTCAGCCAGGCAATCGGCCCGTGCAGCGAATGGAAGCAGAAAGGTCAGACCTTCAAGTGCCAGGCCGGTAACATTCCGGTCACCTGGTTACCCAAGGCTGTAGGGAAATGGAACAGCCTCTACCTGGAAAGCGACCAGACCCCATGGGCCGATGACGTTGCCTGCGCCCGCGCCGCGTTCGCCGCGCTGAACGTCGAGGTGCGTTGCGCGCCGGGTGGCTGGGTCGAGGAAGACGGTGAGGACGATGCCGATCGCTGGGTCCGCATCAGCGCCGACGGTGAAGAGGAAATCACCTGGCGTACTGCTTGAGCTGCAAGAAAGGTTGCATCAGGCTGCAAGCACACGGTCGCTTGCAGCTTGAAGCCTACAGCTAGAGGCTCAGAGCCCGACTACGTCTTCGGCTTGCAGGCCTTTCTGGCCCTGCACGCAGGCGTATTCCACCCGCTGCCCTTCGACCAGGGTACGATGCCCCTCACCGCGGATCGCCCGATAGTGGACGAATACATCCGCACCACCTTCGCGCTGAATGAAGCCATAACCTTTGGCATCGTTGAACCACTTAACATTCCCAGTCTCACGAGACGACATCTGAACTACTCCGGATTTTTATTGTGAAGATCGCCTTGTAGACACAGGGTGTCCTCCCTATGTCGACGCCGCTTGCCGAAATATCCTGCAAGTGGCAGGCCGAGTATATGACACAGAACAAAAAATTTTCATGACCGTCGCGCTATTTACCGAATTTTGCTGAACTTGCGCCGATACGGCAGACTAAACGACTGTCTATTCTCTGAAATTCACTCCCAGGGCACTCACCCCATGACCCGTTCCCCCCTGCGCCGCCTGATCTTCGGCGCCCTGCGTCGCCTGATGTACCTGTGGGTGCGCTCCGAGACCATCAACCAGTCGTCCCTGACCCTCAAGCTCGACCGCAGCCGCCCGGTGTTCTACGCCCTGCCGTCACCATCGCTCACCGACCTGGTGGTGCTCGACCGTGAATGCACCAAAGCGGGGCTGCCGCGCCCGGTGCTGCCGGTGGCCGTCGGCTCGCTGCAGGAACCTGCCGCGTTCTTCTACCTGACGCCGGACCCGGACTGGCTCGGCCGCCACGACAAGCGCGGCGCACCGCCGGCCCTGGAGCGCCTGGTCGCCGCCATCAGCCAGCACGCCGAGGAAGACGCACAGATCATTCCGGTCAGCGTGTTCTGGGGGCAGACGCCGGCCAGCGAGAACAGCCCGTGGAAATTGCTGTTCGCCGACAGCTGGGCCGTGACCGGGCGCCTGCGCCGGCTGTTGACCGTGTTGATCCTGGGGCGCAAGACCCGCGTGCAGTTCTCCGCGCCGATCCACCTGCGCGAACTGGTGCAGCACAACAAGGGTCACGAGCGCACCGTGCGCATGGCCCAGCGCCTGATGCGCGTGCACTTTCGCAACCTCAAGACCGCCGTGATCGGCCCCGACCTCTCGCACCGGCGCAACCTGGTCAAGGGCCTGGTGCATGCGCCCCTGGTTCGCCAGGCCATCACCGACGAAGCCCAGCGCGAGAACATGCCCGTGGCCAAGGCCGAAGCCCAGGCGCTGCGCTACGGCAACGAGATCGCTTCGGACTACACCTATACCGCGATCCGCTTCCTGGAGGTGGTGCTTAGCTGGTTCTGGAACAAGATCTACGACGGCATCAAGGTCAACCACATCGAGCAGGTACAAGGCATCGCCCCAGGCCACGAAGTGATCTACGTGCCCTGCCATCGCAGCCACATCGACTATCTGCTGCTGTCGTACCTGCTGTTCCGCAATGGCCTGACGCCGCCGCACATCGCCGCCGGCATCAACCTCAACATGCCGGTGATCGGTAGCCTGCTGCGCCGTGGCGGTGCCTTCTTCATGCGCCGCACGTTCAAGGGCAACCCGCTGTACACGGCGGTATTCAACGAGTACCTGCACACGCTGTTCACCAAGGGCTTCCCGGTGGAGTACTTCGTCGAAGGTGGCCGCTCGCGCACCGGGCGCATGCTGCAGCCGCGTACCGGGATGCTGGCGATCACCCTGCGCAGCTTCCTGCGCTCCTCACGCACGCCGATCGTCTTCGTGCCGGTGTACATCGGTTATGAGCGCGTGCTGGAAGGCCGCACCTACCTCGGCGAACTGCGGGGTGCGAGCAAGAAAAAGGAGTCGATCTTCGACATTTTCAAAGTCTTTGGTGCGCTGAAGCAGCGCTTCGGCCAGGTCTATGTCAACTTCGGCGAGCCGATCCGCCTGGCCGCGTTCCTCGACGAGCAGCAACCCGGCTGGCGCGAGCAGGAGCTGGGCCCACAGTTCCGCCCAGCCTGGCTGAACGATGCCACCACCCGCCTGGGCGCAACGGTTGCCCGCCATCTCAACGAGGCGGCAGCGGTCAACCCGGTCAACCTGGTGGCCCTGGCACTGCTCTCCACCAGCCGCCTGGCGCTGGACGAGCGTGCCCTGACCCGGGTGCTCGACCTGTACCTGGCCTTGCTGCGCCAAGTGCCGTACTCCGAGCACACCACCTTGCCCGAAGGCGACGGCCAGGCACTGATCGAGCACGTGCGCGGCATGGACCTGCTGGCCGAACAGAAGGACGCGCTGGGTCGCATCCTCTACCTGGATGAAGCCAATGCGGTATTGATGACTTATTACCGCAACAATGTCCTGCACATCTTTGCCCTGCCGGCCCTGCTGGCGAGCTTCTTCCTCAGCAGTTCGCGCATGAGCCGCGAACTGCTGGGCCAGTACGTGCATGCGCTGTATCCGTACCTGCAGGCCGAACTGTTCCTGCGCTGGGCGCCGGAGCAACTGGACGAGGTGATCGACCACTGGCTGGCAGCGCTGGTCGAACAAGGCCTGCTGCGCCACGAAAACGACCTGTACATGCGCCCGGCGCCAAGCTCACGCCAGTTCGTGCTGCTGACCTTGGTCGCACGTACCATCACCCAGACCTTGCAGCGCTTCTACATGGCCACTTCGCTGCTGCTCAACAGCGGGCAGCACACCCTGAGCGCAGAAGAGCTGGAAGACTTGTGCGTCATGATGGCCCAGCGCCTGTCGATCCTGCATGGCCTGAATGCCCCGGAGTTTTTCGACAAGACCCTGTTCCGCCACTTCATCCAGACGTTGATCGTGCAGGGTGTGCTGCGTCCGGATGGCAACGGCAAGCTGGGTTATCACGACAAACTCGGCGAATTGGCCGAAGGCGTGGCCAAGCGTGTGCTGTCGGCGGAGCTGCGCCTGTCGATCCGCCAGGTAGCGTTGCACCGTGATGAGACCCTGAGCATGGTCCAAGGGTAGGCGTTCAGTCTGTAAGGGTGCCTTGAGAGAACGCAGGATCAATGAGCAGCACCCATTGATCCACTCTCAAGGAGCTACTTAATGACGTCGAGCAAATCCAGCATCACCCAGGGCATTCACGGCGGCAACCTGCCGGAATCGGTCACCCAGGGCATCCACGGTGGCAACTTGCCGGAATCCGTCACCCAGGGCATCCACGGTGGCAACCTGCCGGAATCCGTCACCCAAGGCATCCACGGTGGCAACCTGCCGGAATCCGTCACCCAGGGCATCCACGGTGGCAACCTGCCGGAATCCGTCACCCAGGGCATCCACGGTGGCAACCTGCCGGAATCCGTCACCCAGGGCATCCATGGTGGCAATCTCAGCCCTGCATCCGCTGAGGGGATTCACGGCGACAACAACAAGGGCTGACCACTGCGCCGGGAAAATCCGCTAAAGTCCCAAGGGTTGGCCACAAGCCAGCCCCAAGGACACCGGAGACTCCATGAAAAAGCTCTTTATGCTGTGTTGCGCATCCCTGCTCGCAGCCTGTTCCAGCCACACTCCGCCCAGCCAGGCCAGCCTGAATGGCGAAGTCTTCTATCTGCAGCGCATCGCCCTGCCGCCGGCCGCCACCTTGAGCGTCGAGTTGCAGGACGTCTCGCTGATGGACGCCCCCGCCGTGACCCTGGCCCGCCAGGCCGGCCCGGTCAAAGGCAACGTGCCGCTGCCGTTCCACCTCAGCTACGACCCGGCCCACGTCAAACCCGGCCACCGCTATGCGCTCAGCGCACGGATTGAGCTGGACGGCAAGCTGCTGTTCATCAACACCGAACACCACGGCGTCGCGCTCGACGGCAGCGACCCGCAGCCGGTACGTGTCAAAGTCGACCCGGTGCGCTGAGCCCGCCCCCCATTCATCCACAAGGAAATACCCATGATTCGCGCCTCACTGCGCTTCACTACCCTGTGCGCCGGCCTGCTGCTGTCGGCCAGCGCCCTGGCCCTGTCGCTTGGCGACCTGAGCCAGTCCGACGCCACTGGCGGCCTGAAGGATGCCCTGACCCAGGGTGCGCAGATCGCCGTCAAGCAGTTGAGCACCCCAGGCGGCTTCAGCAATAACCCGGATGTGCGCATCGAGCTGCCAGGCAACCTTGGCAAAGCGGCCAAGGCCATGAAGATGTTCGGCAAGGGCGACCAGGTCGAAGCCCTGGAAGCCAGCATGAACAAGGCTGCCGAAGCTGCCGTGCCGCAGGCCCAGGCGATTCTGGTGGATGCCGTGAAGAAGATGACCGTGACCGATGCCAAGGGCATCCTTAGCGGTGGTCAGGATTCGGCCACCCAATACCTGAACAAGAGCAGCCGCGAGCAGATCCGCGCCAAGTTCCTGCCGATCGTCAAGCAGGCCACCGACAAGGTCGGCGTCGCCCAGCAGTACAACGCCTTTGCTGGCCAGGCCAAAGGCCTGGGGCTGATCAAGGATGACGCCAATATCGAGAACTACGTGACCGAGAAGGCGCTGGATGGCCTGTTCGAGATGATTGCCAAGCAGGAAGAGAGCATTCGCCAGAACCCGGCACAGGCGGCAACCAGCCTGGCCAAGAAAGTCTTCGGCGCGCTCTGAGGGGCGTGGGGAGGGCTTTGCCCTCCCCTGCAATCCTCACGCTTTCTTGACCCTGAACCAAGCCGCATACAATGCCGGCAGGAACAGCAAGGTCAACGCCGTTGCCACGATCAGCCCGCCCATGATCGCCACCGCCATCGGCCCGTAGAACACACTCCGCGACAACGGAATCATTGCCAGCACCGCCGCCAGCGCGGTCAGCACGATCGGCCGGAAGCGTCGCACCGTGGCCTCGATGATCGCCTGCCAGCGGTCCAGCCCGGAAGCGATATCCTGCTCGATCTGGTCCACCAGGATCACCGAGTTGCGCATGATCATCCCCGCCAGGGCGATGGTGCCGAGCATGGCGACGAAGCCGAACGGCTGGCGGAACACCAGCAGGAACAGGGTCACGCCAATCAGCCCCAACGGCGCGGTGAGGAACACCATCACCGTGCGCGAGAAGCTGCGCAGCTGGATCATCAGCAAGCTCAGCACCACCACGATGAACAGCGGCATGCCGGCGTTCACCGACTTCTGCCCGCGCTCCGAGTCTTCCACCGTGCCGCCCACTTCCAGCAGGTAGCCATCCGGCAGCTTGGCCTTGATCTCCTGCAAGGTCGGCAGGATCTGCTGCACCAGGGTCGCCGGCTGCTCCTTGTCATAGATGTCGGCGCGCACGGTCACCGTCGGCAGGCGGTTGCGGTGCCAGATGATGCCTTCCTCGAAGCCATATTCCAGCGTCGCCACCTGCGACAGCGCCACGCTCTGGCCATTGCTGGTGGGCAGCGCCAGGCTGCCGAGGCTGCCCAGTTCGCCACGCTCCTGCTGGGTGCCGCGCAAGAGGATCTCGATCAGTTCGTTGTCCTCCCGGTACTGGCTGACCGTGGTGCCGGTCAGCGAGCTCTGCAGGAAGCTCGACAGCTGCGCAGTACTTACGCCGAGGGCGCGGGCGCGGTCCTGATCGATCTCCAGGAACACCGCCTTGCTCGGCTCTTCCCAGTCCAGGTGCACGTTGACCACATGCGGGTTCTCGCGCACCTTGTCGGCCACCTCGCGAGCCAGGGCACGGGCCTTCTCGATGTGCTCGCCGGTGACCCGGAACTGCACCGGGTAGCCCACGGGCGGGCCGTTCTCCAGGCGTGTGACGCGAGCACGAAGGTCGGGGAACTGCTGGTCGACGGTGCTGATCAACCAGCTGCGCAGGCGCTCGCGGTCTTCCATCGACTTGGCCAGCACCACGAACTGGGCGAAGCTGGCGGCAGGCAGCTGCTGGTCCAGCGGCAGGTAGAAGCGTGGCGAACCGGTGCCCACGTAGGCGACGTAGTTGTCGATGCCGTCCTGCTGCTTGAGCAGCGCTTCCAGTTGCTTGACCCGCTCGGCGGTGTTGGCCAGCGAGGCACCTTCGGCGAGCTTCAGGTCGACCATCAGCTCCGGGCGCCCCGAGGCCGGGAAGAACTGCTGCGGCACGAAGCGGAATAGCAGGATGCTGCCGACAAAGGCAGCGATGGTCAGCAGGATCACCGTCTTGCGCCGCCGCACGCACCACTCCACCACACGCCGGACGCGCTGGTAGAACGGCGTGCCGTATGGGTCCGGCGCGTGCCCGTCCTTGCCATGGCGGGCAGCATGCAGCTTGGCCAGGTCGGGCAGCAGCCGTTCGCCCAGGTAAGGCACGAAGACCACCGCCGCCACCCACGAGGTCAACAGCGCAATGGTCACCACCTGGAAAATCGAGCGGGTGTATTCGCCAGTGCTCGAAGCCGCCGTGGCGATCGGCAGGAAGCCCGCGGCCGTGATCAGCGTACCGGTGAGCATCGGGAATGCCGTGCTGGTCCAGGCGTAGCTGGCGGCCTTGAGGCGGTCGTAACCCTGCTCCATCTTGATCGCCATCATCTCCACGGCGATGATCGCGTCGTCCACCAGCAGGCCCAGCGCCAGCACCAGCGCGCCGAGCGAGATCTTGTGCAGGCCGATGCCGAAGTAGTGCATGCTGGCGAACGTCATGGCCAGCACCAGCGGAATGGCCAAGGCCACCACCAGGCCGGTGCGCAGGCCGAGGGAGAAGAAGCTCACCAGCAGCACGATCACCAACGCCTCGACCAGCACCTGGACGAACTCGCCGACCCCGGCCTTGACTGCCGCCGGCTGGTCGGAGACCTTGCGCAGCTCCATGCCCGCCGGCAGGTTGCGCGCCAGGCGTTCAAACTCGTCTTCGAGTGCTTTGCCGAGTACCAGAATGTCGCCGCCATCCTTCATCGACACCGCCAGGCCGATGGCGTCCTCGCCCATGAAGCGCATGCGCGGTGCGGGCGGGTCGTTGAAGCCACGGTGCACGTCGGCCACGTCGCCAATGCGGAAGGTGCGGTCGCCGACCCGGATGGGGAACTGGCGGATCTCATCAACGCTGTCGAAGCGCCCGCTCACCCGCAGCTGCAGGCGTTCACTGGGAGTCTCGAAGAAGCCTGCGGTGCTGACCGCGTTCTGCTCGCGCAACGCCTGCTGCACGGCCTCCAGAGGTACGCCCAGGGTAGCCAGCTTGAGGTTGGACAGCTCGATCCAGACCTTTTCGTCCTGCAGGCCGATCAGCTCGACCTTGCCCACGTCCTTGACCCGCTGCAGCTGGATCTGGATACGGTCGGCGTAGTCCTTGAGCACCGCATAGTCGAAGCCGGCGCCGGTCAGCGCGTAGATATTGCCGAAGGTGGTACCGAACTCGTCGTTGAAGAACGGGCCCTGGATTTCCGGCGGCAAGGTATGGCGGATGTCAGCCACCTTCTTGCGGATCTGGTACCACAGCTCGGGAATGTCCTTGGAGTGCAGCGAGTCGCGGGCCATGAAGGTCACCTGCGACTCACCCGGGCGCGAGAACGAGACGATCCTCTCGTACTCACCAGTCTCCATCAGCTTCTTCTCGATGCGCTCGGTGACCTGGCGCGAGACTTCCTCGGCCGTGGCCCCCGGCCACAGGGTACGAATGACCATGGCCTTGAAGGTGAACGGCGGGTCTTCACTCTGCCCCAGCTTGGTGTAGGACATGGCGCCAATGGCAGCCAGCAGAATCATCAGGAACAGCACGATCTGGCGGTTACGCAACGCCCATGCGGAAAGGTTGAAACCCATCGGGACTTACTCCTTGGCCGTCAGGTTCACCACACGGTTGGTGCGGTCCACCGGCCGCACCTCCTGCCCTTCGCGCAACACGTGGCCACCGGCAGCGACTACCCAGTCGCCCGGCGCCAGGCCTTCGAGCACCGGCACGGTTTCACTGCCATAAGGCCCCAGGCGCACCACGGCGCGCTCCAGGCGGCTTTCCTTGTTGACGCGCCAGACATACGCCTGGCCGTTCTCGGCGGTGACCGCCGACAGCGGCACGGCAAGCGGAATCACCCCGTCATGGGCAATGAATACCCGCGCACTCTGGCCGAGTTCGGCCGGCACCTTGGCCGAGGTGAAGGCAATTCGTGCGGCGAAGGTCCGTGAACGTGGGTCGGCGGCAGGTGACAGCTCGCGAATGCGACCCTGGAAGCGTTCGTTGGGGTGCGACCACAACTCGACGCTGACAGCCTGGCCCACGGCAAAACGGGAGAACTGCTGTTCCGGCAGGCCGATGGCAACTTCACGCTCACCGTCGGCGGCGAGCGTGAACACGGTCTGCCCAGCCGCGACCACCTGGCCGACTTCAACCTGACGTTTGGCGATGACACCGGCCTGCGGCGCACGCAGCACGGCGTAATCCGCCTGGTTGCCGGCCACGTCGAATTCGGCCTTGGCCTGCTTCAGGCGGGCAAGGCCGGCGCGGTAGAGATTTTCCGCGTTGTCGTACTGGGAACGGCTGACCATCTGCCGGTCGAGCAGCTTCTGGTAACGGTCGCGCTCGGCGCGCACCAGCGACAGGTTGGCCTCGGCCGCCGCCAGCTGGGCACGGTTGGCTTCCAGCTGCAGGCGCACGTCCTGTGGGTCGAGTTCGGCCAGCGGCTGCTCGGCCCTGACCCGCTGCCCTTCCTCCACCAGGCGCTTGCTGACCTTGCCGCCGATGCGGAAGGCCAGCTCCGGCTCGAAGCGCGCGCGCACTTCGCCGGGGTAACTGTCGGCAGCGGCTTCGGCCGGCTGCGGCTGCACCACCAGGGCCGGGCGCGGCGCGGCGGGTGGAGCGGCTTCCTGACCGCAGGCGGCCAGCATCAGCGCGGCAGCGGCGGGCAGAACGAGGGAAAAGGCATGACGCAGCATGATGAATCCTTTCGCGAAGTGCACATCGAATATTTATACTGGCGAGTATATTAAATCAGGGAACCGAGGCCGGGAAGCTGCCGTCGGAAAGAAAAATCAACATCAACCAGGGTCGCCACCTGCAGCCGGGAGCCGTCCGAGCCGGTAAGATGGGCGCCCCCTCAAACGAATGCGGATTCCAATGTCCAACGACGCACCCAACGGCCCGGGCCGGCCCAAGGACCTGGCCAAGCGCGAGGCCATCCTCGAAGCGGCCAAGGCCCTGTTCCTCAGCCTTGGCTATGCCAACACCAGCATGGATGCGGTCGCTGCGGCGGCAGGTGTTTCAAAACTCACGGTCTACAGCCATTTCACCGACAAGCAGACGCTGTTCGGCTCCGCAGTCATGGCAACCTGCCAGAACCAGCTGCCTGACTTGCTTTTCGAGTACCCAGATGGGGCAGCCGTGGAGGAGGTGTTGCTGGCTATCGGTCGCAGCTTTCAGGCGCTGATCAGCAGCGACGAGGCAGTCAAGCTCTGCCGCCTGATCATGGCCCAGGGCAGCCAGGACCCGGGGTTTGGCGCGTACTTCTACGAAGCCGGGCCGAAGCGGCTGCTGATGGGGATGGAGGCACTGCTGCGCAGGATCGATGGGTGCGGGCTGCTGCGGATTGCCAATCCGTTGCAGGCGGCCGAGCACTTCTTCAGCCTGGTCAAGGGCGCACCGGACTACCGCTTGCTGCTGGGGTGTGCCGGGCCGCTGGAGGGGGATGAGGCCGAAGCCCATGTGCGTGAGGTGGTGGAATTGTTTATCCGGGCGTTCAAGGTCTGAGTCAGATTGTGCCGGCCTTTTCGCGGCTAAAGCCGCTCCTACAGGAGTATCACAGGTTTTGAAAACTGTGCGGAGCCTGTGGGAGCGGCTTTAGCCGCGTAGTGGCCGGGGCAGGCGGTCACGCCTTGAGGGCTTTCTTCGGATAGATGTCATACCGGCTGGACTTGCCCTCCAGGCTATGACTCGGCTTCGGCCCATCGATGATCGGCGCCTTGCGCGGCCGCTTCACCACTACACGGTGGCTGGCCAATGCCAGTGCCGCCTCCAGCAATGCAGGCGCATCCAGGTCATCGCCAACCAGCGGGCGGAACACGCGCATTTCCTTCTTCACCAAAGCGCTCTTGTCACGGTGCGGGAACATCGGGTCGAGGTAGATCACTTGCGGCGCCTCGCCTTCCCAACTGCGCATGCGCTCGATGGCGTTGCCGTTCAGCAGGCGCATGCGCCCGACAATCGGCCCCACCTCTTCATCCACGCGGGCCCGCGCCAGGCCGTCTTCCAGCAACGCGGCAATCAGCGGCTGGCGTTCGATCAAGGTCATCTGGCAGCCCAGGCTGGCCAGCACGAACGCATCCTTGCCCAGGCCCGCCGTGGCATCCAGCACCTGCGGTCGCACCCCTGGAGCGATGCCCACCGCCTTGGCAATCATCTGCCCGTTGCCCCCACCGAACTGGCGCCGGTGCGCGGCCTGGCCTTCGACGAAGTCCACCCGCACCGGCCCCGGAGCCTGCGGCCCCAACTGCTGGATCTGCAAGCCATCCATGCCCACCTGCACGGCAAACGCGGCCGTATCATCCTGCAGTGGCAGCGCCAGGCGCTCGGCCCATCGCGCGGCTTGCGCCTCGAACTCCGCCGTCAGCGCCTCGACCCGGATACCTGTGCCCTGCTCTTCCATCATTCACACCTAGAAATTGAACCCTGCCCCTCATGTATCGGCCGCCACGGCCGATACAGGCAATATTCCGCTATTCTGCCAGAGCACAGCGCGCACGACTGCCATGACAGATACTCTTCCCATCGGCTTGACCTACTTGTCGCCTGTCGGCAACTACGGTCGGCAGAATACCCAGGCACTCGGGGGCGTCAGCCACCTGTGGCAGGATTTCTTCGCCCGCGCGATGGCCGAGCAGCAAGCGGAAGAACCGGACAGCGTCAGCCAGGCCATGGTCCAGTATGACCAGGCCAGCGGCGAGCCGATCGGCGGGGCCAAGGCCCTGGCCCTGATCGAAACCCAGCGCGCCTGCCCGGTACAGGACACCATCGTCGCACCGCCCGAGCCACTGTTCCTGCCCAAGGCGGAATTGCAGGCCAACCTGCTGGCGCCGGCGCCCGAACCGTTCAGCGCGGCCGAGATGATCCAGCAACAGCGCCAGCTCGACCTCAGCAACAGCTGGCTGCGCCCGGTGGTGATGAGCCAGGGCCACCCGCTCCCCGAACCAGGCCCGGGCCCTTCACCGCGCCCACTGCACCTGCCGATCGCCGAATTGGAAGGGAATCTGCTCGATCCCGCGCCGGAACCGTTTGACGAGGCGACCCTGGCCAAGCAGCAGCACGACCTTGAGTTCGACATGCACTGGGCGCGCCCGGTCGTGCTGAACAACGTTCGCGTCCACGCCTGAGATCAGCGACAGACCTGCCAACGCCCCATGTCCAGATGAAAGTGATTGTGGTGGGCCGCGTTGTAGTCCGGTCCCAGCACCGTGCTGAAACTGTCGCACGCCGCGTGTCGTACCTGTCTCAGAAATTCACCCTTCTGCCCGCCCGCCTGCCAGTCCCGCGCCAGCACGACGCGCTGACCGTCTTGCAGACGAAAGCCGCTGATATCCAGCGCGTTGGCCGTAGCGTGCTGGCTCAGACGCCCTTGCTTGCGGTTGTAGACATTGCGGCAGGCAAAGCTGCCCAAGTGATCCACTTGCACCACAGGCTGGCCAAATACCCGCTGCGCAGCGGGCTGTAGCCCATGCCGCTCGAACAACGCATAGGCGACCGCCAACGGGCAACTGGCCAGAAAGCTGCTGCTCAGGCGAACGTCCCCTCGCTCGATACGCCACACGTTCTGCAGCGGGCAGCTGGCCGATGGCGGGCTGTCGACCTGCGCCCGGTAACGCAGCCCGGACGTCTCCAGGGCCTTGCGGCACAAGCCTGGGTCGTTGCGCAGCCGCGACAGCTTGTAATTCGTCAGCCAGTTCGGCGGCTGGCGCACATCCAGCGCCGCCCACGGGTTCCAGTTGTCCGGAAGGCGCCAGCCGAATTGCCAGGCCAGGCCCGCCATCACCAACAGCAGGGCGCATGGCAGCATCACGGCGCGCATGGCGCCTCAGCGACGGAACAGGTCGTTGAGCTGGGCGAACGGCAAGGCCTGCTCACCGTAACTGAATGTGCCCTGATCACGAATCTCCAGGGCCGCACGCTGCAACGCGCCGAGTGCTGCCCGGGCCAACGATGAACCGACACTGATACGGCGCACGCCCAAGTCCTGCAGCTGGTTGACGCTCAACGGCACGCCCGCCAGCCCCATCAGCACGTTGACCGGCTTCGGCGCCACGGCCTGCACCACCGCTCGCACCTCATCGACACTGCGCAATCCCGGCGCGTAGAGCACATCGGCACCCGCCTCGGCAAAGGCCTGCAGGCGCAGGATGGTATCGTCAAGGTCCATACGCCCATGCAGCAGGTTTTCCGCACGGGCACACAGGGTGAAGGGGAATGGCAGGCTGCGCGCGGCCTGCACCGCAGCTCGAACTCTCGCTACAGCCAGCTCGAAGTCATAGATCGGCGCCTCTGGACGGCCGCTGGCATCTTCGATCGAACCGCCGACCAGTCCCGTCCCAGCGGCACGCAGGAGGGTCTGGGCGCAGTCCTCCGGCAGGTCGCCAAAACCATTTTCCAAGTCGGCGGCCACCGGCAAGGGCGTGGCATCGACGATCACCCCGGCGTTAGCCAATGTCTCATCCAGGCTCAAGGCACCCTCGGCATCCGGTCGTCCGAGGCTGAAAGCCAGGCCGGCACTGGTTGTGGCCAGTGCTTCGAAACCGAGGCTTGCCAACAGCCTGGCGGAGCCGGCGTCCCAGGGGTTGGGCATGACGAAGGCGCCATCACGCTCGTGCAGCGCCTTGAAGGCTTCGGCTCGCAGGGTCTGTACATCCATGATCACAACCTCCGGGGTCAGGGAAGGGTCAGAGTAGCCCCAGTTGTTCGACCTCAGGGGCGCGCGGCAATTCAGGTAATGCGGGCAAGCCTGGCAGACGCGCCATCAGCTGTCGGTGAAAACGCTGGGCCAGCGCGGCAGCCAGACGGTTGTCGGACGTATGCAGGAACACATAAGGACTGCGCCCCTCCTCGATCCAGGCGGCGACCTTGTCTACCCAGGGCGTGAGGAACGTGTCGTTGGCCTCAAGCTGTGGATGGCCGATGAAGCGCACCTGCGGGTACTGGCTGAAGGCTGCGGGACGCGGGGGCACCTTGGGCTTCTTCGACTGTGCATGCAGCACTGCCGGGTCGCGTGAGGTGCAGCTGAACAGGGCGCGGGGGTCAAGGCAGATGCGCTCAACGCCGCGTTCGTGGAGCAGGCGGTTCAGCAGCCGTTCTTCCTCGCCCTTGGCGAAAAACGCCGGGTGACGCACTTCCACCGCCACCGGCACTGCGATCTCGTCGAGGAAGTGGCACAGCTCGCCCAGCCGTGCGGGGCTGAACAGGCGCGGCAACTGCAGCCAGTACGGCGAGACCCGCTGGCCCAAGGGTGCCATCAGACGAGTGAAGTCGAAGGCAGACTCCAGCTGCCCCCCCAGGTCACCGGCGTGGCTGATATCACCCGGGAACTTGGCGGTGAAACGGAAGTGCGCGGGCATGACCTGCGCCCAGCGGGCGACGGTGCCGGGTGCTGGCCGGGCATAGAACGTGGTGTTGCCCTCGACGGCGTTGAATACCCGGCTGTAGTAGCCAAGCATTTCATGGGTGGTGGCGTCGGCGGGATACAGGTACTCGCGCCAGGCGTTCTCGCTCCAGGACGGGCAACCTACGAAATAAGGCAAGGGTGACGGACTCATCCGTCAAATGTACAGGTCGAGCCCCAGTACTTCCATGTCCCAGTCGGTAAAACCGGCCGTGCTGAGGTAGCTGGCCAACGCGGTAGCGGTGCGCCGGTCACGGGCGCGGGGGAACACCATGTCCTGCTGACGAGCCGGCAAGCCCGCCGGACGACGACGCGCAGCAGCCTCCTGAGCGACTTCGCTCTCCTCGATCAGCTCGGCATCATCGACACTCTCGTCGCGCACCGCTGCTTTGCGCGGCGTGCGCTTGATCGGGTAGGACTGCGAGGAAAAACCGTCGATACGCATGGAGTGAGCACTCAGGACCAATGATGGCAATCTAGCAGCATCAGGATTGCGTCGCTAATGCTCGAGTGATAACTGGACCACAGTTTGCGTCTAAAGGTTTTATCGCCAACCGCGATAACCGACGAACAGCACTCAGCGCGCCTTGGGTGTCGCCACATTATCGCGCAAGTAGACCGGTTGCGCCTGTTCGGCGGCGATTGCCTCACCACGGCCCCAGGCGAAGCTGGCCAGGCTGAGGATATCCAGAGCACTTGGCAATGCCGAAGCGTTCGTGGCGCTGGCCTGCACCGCCAGGCGTTCGGCATAGCTCCAGCCGGTACCGGCACCGAACCAGTCACCGCTGCTGCCTGCGGGCAGGGCCACGCGCTCGGGCGGAAGCACGGCTTCCAGCCCTTGCAGGCGCATCTCGCCGGCTTCGGCCTTGTAGCAACCCCAATACACTTCATCCATGCGCGCGTCGATGGCCGCAGCCACCTGCTGCACGCCATGCTCGCGCAACGCGCCCTGAGCCAGCGCGGCCAGGTTGGACACCGGCAGCACCGGGCGCTCCAGCGCAAAAGCCAGGCCCTGCACCACACCGATGGCGATGCGCACCCCGGTGAACGCGCCCGGGCCACGGCCGAAGGCGATTGCATCCAGTGCATTCAACGCCACACCGGAGTCTGCCAGCAGTTGCTTGATCATCGGCAGCAACTTCTGCGCATGCATGCGCGGGATCACCTCGTAATGGCTGGTTACCTTGCCGTCATGCAGCAGCGCAACGGAACAGGCTTCGGTGGCGGTATCCAGGGCCAGCAGGGTGGTCATCGAACGGGTATCCAGGTGCTAGGGAAAAGAGCGGCAGTATAGAGCAGCTGCGGCCCCTGTGGGAGCGGCCTTGTGTCGCGAAAGGGCCGCGAAGCGGCCCCAGGATGTCAGCGACACGGCAAAAATCGAGGGGCTGCTTTGCAGCCCAATCCGACCGGTGCGGCGATCCGACAAGGCCGCTCCCACAAAAAAGCGGCCGCTGCGTCAGGTGTGTAGATCAGCTCAGGGCTGCCAGCACCTTGGCGGTGATCGACTCGACCGAGCCGACGCCTTCGATGTGGCTGTACTTCGGCTTGCCAGCGTTGGCTGCCGACAGCTTCTGGTAGAAGTCCACCAGCGGCTTGGTCTGGCTGTGGTAGACCGACAGGCGGTGACGCACGGTTTCTTCCTTGTCGTCGTCGCGCTGGATCAGGTCTTCGCCGGTGACATCGTCCTTGCCTTCCACTTTCGGCGGGTTGTACTGAATGTGGTAGGTGCGGCCAGAGGCCAGGTGCACACGGCGGCCAGCCATGCGGCCGACGATTTCTTCGTCGTCGACAGCGATCTCGACCACGGCGTCGATATCCACGCCGGCTGCAACCATCGCTTCAGCCTGCGGAATGGTGCGCGGGAAGCCGTCGAACAGGCAGCCATTGGCGCAATCCGGCTGGGCGATGCGCTCCTTGACCAGGCTGATGATCAGCTCGTCGGACACCAGTTGACCGGCATCCATGACTTTCTTCAGTTCCAGGCCCAGTGGGGTGCCGGCCTTGACGGCGGCACGCAGCATGTCACCGGTGGAGATCTGTGGAATACCGAACTTCTCGGTGATGAACTTTGCCTGAGTACCTTTACCGGCCCCGGGAGCTCCCAGCAGAATTACGCGCATCTCGTGCTCCTCAAATTTTTTTATGAAATTCAATGGATTCGGCAATCGAGGCCAAGTCCGGAAAATCGGGTATGACCATAAATCGGTCAAAAGGCTGCTCAAGATACACAGCGCCCGGCAGCCAGACAAGCGTCCCAAAGTTGCAGCATTGCGTCGTCTGTAACCAGAACGGAGGGTGGTTGCACCCTGCGCAACCACCCTCCTCGCCCTGTCGTGGCCGCCTGCCGGTCAACCGGCAAGGGCCGCGACGGCGGGCCTTACCCGGTGTTGCGCAGGCCCGCGGCGATACCTGCCACGGTCACCAGCAGGGCCTGCTCCAACGGGCTGTCCAGAGCGGCTTCGCGGCTGCGTGAACGGGCCAGCAACTCGGCCTGCAGGCGGTGCAGCGGGTCCAGATAGGTATTGCGCAAGCTGATGAATTCCAGGGTCTCGGGGCTGTGCGCCAGTAGCACCGGCTGGCCGGTCAGGCCCAGCACCACCTGGCACGACTGCGACAATAGGTCGCGCAAGTGCGCACCTAATGGAAGCAGGCCTGGTTGCACTAGACGTTGGTCGTAGGCCTCGGCGATTTGCGCGTCGGCCTTGGCCAGGACCATTTCCAGCATGTCGATGCGGGTGCGGAAGAATGGCCACTGCTCGCGCATCTGCGCCAGCAGTTCGCCCTGGCCTCGCGCCAGGGCATTGCTCAGGGCGGTCTCCCACCCCAGCCAGGCCGGCAGCATCAGGCGTGTCTGGGTCCAGCCGAAGATCCACGGGATGGCCCGCAGGCTCTCGATACCACCGGCGCGGCGCTTGGCCGGGCGGCTGCCCAGCGGCAGGCGTCCCAGTTCCTGCTCGGGGGTGGACTGGCGGAAGTATTCGACGAAGTCCGGGTTTTCCCGCACCACACCGCGGTAGGCCTTGAGGCCATCGGCTGCCAGCTGGTCCATCAATGCCCGCCAGGCGGGTGCTGGAGGCGGAGGCGGTAGCAAGGTCGCTTCGAGCACAGCAGCCAGGTACAGGTTGAGATTCTGCTCGGCGATGGCCGGCAAGCCGAACTTGAAGCGAATCATCTCGCCCTGTTCGGTGGTGCGGAACCGACCTGCCACCGAACCCGGAGGCTGCGACAGAATCGCCGCATGGGCCGGGCCACCCCCACGGCCCACCGTACCACCACGGCCGTGGAACAGCAGCAGTTCGACCTGATGCTCGCGGCAGATGCGCACCAGGTTCTCCTGGGCACGGTACTGGGCCCAGGCCGCTGCCGTGGTGCCCGCGTCCTTGGCCGAGTCGGAATAGCCGATCATCACTTCCTGCGGCCCGCGCAGGCTGGCGCGGTAGCCCGGCAGGCCAAGCAGGCGCTGCATCACCGGCCCGGCGTTGTCCAGGTCCGCCAGGGTTTCGAACAGCGGCACCACCCGCATCGGCCGGGTAAGGCCGGCTTCCTTGAGCAGCAGTTGTACGGCCAGCACATCAGAGGCCGCACCCGCCATCGAGATCACGTAGGAGCCCAGCGAAGCGCCCGGCGCAGCTGCGATCTCGCGGCAGGTGGCCAACACCTCGGCGGTCTCTGCCTGAGGCTTGAAGTGCGCGGGTAACAACGGCCGGCGATTCTTGAGTTCCGCCTGGAGGAATGCGATGCGCTGTTCTTCGTCCCAGTCGGCATAGCTGCCCAGGCCAAGGTAATCGGTAATCTCGGCCAGCGCATCACGGTGCCGGGCGGCATCCTGGCGCACATCCAGGCGGCCGAGGAACAGGCCGAAGGTCACCGCCCGGCGCAGGCTGTCGAGCAGCGGGCCATCGGCGATCACCCCCATGCCGCATTCGTGCAGCGACTGGTAGCACAGCTCCAGCGGTGCGATCAGGTCGCGGTTATCCACCAGCACCTCGGCGCTGGCCGGCTGGTTGCTGGTCAATGCGAGTTGGGCCCAGGCGCGGGTCGCCCGCAGCCGTTCGCGCAACTGCTTGAGCACTGCCCGGTACGGCTCGGCACTGTCGCCCACACGTTCACGCAAGGCCTCACTGGCTTGTTGCATGGACAGTTCGGCCGCCAGCGCATCGATATCGCGCAGGAACAGGTCGGCGGCCATCCAGCGGGCCAGCAGCAATACCTCACGGGTCACGGCCGCCGTTACATTGGGGTTGCCGTCGCGGTCACCGCCCATCCACGAGGCGAAGCGAATCGGCGCAGCTTCCAGCGGCAGGTGCAGGCCGGTGGCGTCGAACAATGCCTTGTCGACCTTGCGCAAGTGGTTGGGGATGGCCTGCCACAGCGAATGTTCGATCACCGCGAAGCCCCATTTGGCCTCGTCTACCGGGGTGGGCCGGGTGCGGCGGATCTCTTCGGTGTGCCAGGCCTCGGCGATCAGCCGGCGCAGGCGCTCGCGCACCTGCTCACGCTCGGCGGGGGTCAGGTCGCGGTGGTCCTGAACGGCCAGCTGGCCGGCGATGGCATCGTATTTCTGGATCAACGTGCGCCGCGCCACTTCGGTCGGGTGTGCGGTCAGCACCAGCTGGATATCGAGCTTGGCGAGCTGCCGGGCCAGAGCCTCATCCTTGTGCCCGGCCTGCTTCAGGCGAGCCAGCAGTTCGGGCAGGACCCGCGCCTCGAACGGCTCTGGCTGACCGGCATCGCGACGGCGGATCAACTGATACTGCTCGGCCATGTTGGCCAGGTTGAGGAACTGGTTGAAGGCTCGCGCCACGGGCAGCAGGTCTTCTTCGGCCAGGTCGGCCAAGGTCGAGCTCAACTGCTCGCCAGCACCGCGGCGGTCGGCCTTGGCACTGTGGCGGATGTCCTCGATCTTCTGCAGGAACGCATCACCGTGCTGCTGGCGGATGGTCTCGCCGAGCAACTCCCCCAACACATGGACATCTTCACGCAGGCGCACATCGATATCAGTCATTGGCCCTCTCTTCGGCGCGGCTCGCCACGCTCTGCTCAGGAAACAGCACTGGGCCAAGAGTGCCCATTGCCGGGGCGCGATGGCAAGCCGCGATCGCGCAAAGCAAACTAAAGTTAAGCCAGCGCAGTCCGATGCAATGCAGCCTTTTCTGGCGTTCACAGAGGTCATCATGAAAATCCGCGAACTCGCCCAGCACTGGGAACAGAATGCCGCCGGCACCCTGAGCCCCACCGGCCACGCTTTGCACTTGGACCTGGAGTCCGAGGCACGCCTGGCTGCCCTGATCGACATGTACCCCAAGCGCACCGCCGAGGAACTGCTCGGCGAACTGGTCGCCGCCGCGCTGGAAGAGCTGGAAGCCAGCTTCCCCTACGTGCAGGGCCAGAAGGTCATCGCCACTGACGAAGAGGGTGACCCGCTGTTCGAAGACATCGGCCCGACCCCGCGTTTCCTGGCCCTGTCACGGCGCCACCTGCACGACCTCAGCAATACCGGCGAAGACACCGGGAACTGAGCGTGCAGTACCCCGATCCGGGCCTGCAACAGGCCCGGAAACCACTCCAGCGAGCGAAAGTTCCGGGCCAACTTCACTGACCGATCAGTCAGAAATAAATGGCAAAACGGCGCATTTTTTTCGGAACCATTCAAAAAACGGTCAAGTCCCAGCCAATAGCCATCACGCTAAAACCCTGCACTCCTGCCATGTGCATCGTTGAGCGCAAGCGCAGGCACTGTCAGGGATTGAGCGATGGACTGCTACGGACATCGTCGTAATCAGGAGTGATCCAATGGAACTGACCACCATCAAGACCCGCACCCCGAAACTCTCATCTACTCACGTGCGCGGATTGAAGCTGGCCGCGCTGGCCCTGGGCAGCAGCCTGGTCCTGGCCGGCTGTGCTGGCAACCCGCCTACCGAGCAGTACGCTGTCACCCAGTCCGCGGTCAATTCGGCCGTCAGTGCCGGTGGCACCGAGTTCGCCGCCGTGGAAATGAAATCGGCCCAGGACAAGTTCAAGCAAGCCGAAATCGCCATGCACGACAAAAAGTACGATGAGGCCAAGCGCCTGGCCGAGCAGGCCGAATGGGATGCCCGCGTCGCCGAGCGCAAGGCCCAGGCAGCCAAGGCCCAGAAGGCCGTGCAGGATGCCCGCCAGGGCGTTCAGGACGTACGTCAGGAAGGCCTGCGCAGCGCTGAATGAGCGCCGCCACGCCAACCCCAGCCTTCGCCACTGATCAAAGGATGAACACTATGCGCAACCACGTCATGATTCCCGCCCTGCTGGCACTGAGCGTCGGCCTTGCTGCCTGCTCCCACGACCCGAACCCCAACCTGGAGTCGGCTCGCACCAACTTCTCTGCACTGCAGAGTGACCCGCAGGCAAGCAAGGTCGCCGCGCTCGAGACCAAGGATGCCCAGGACTGGCTGAACAAGTCCGACAAGGCCTTCATGGACCGTGAAGACAGCCAGAAGGTCGACCAGCTCGCCTACCTGACCAACCAGCGGATCGAGGTGGCCAAGCAGACCATCGCCCTGCGCACCGCCGAGAACGAGCTGAAGAACGCCTCGGCCCAGCGCGCCCAGGCCAAGCTCGATGCCCGCGACGCACAGATCGCCAAGCTGCAGGAAAGCCTCAACGCCAAGCAGACCGACCGCGGCACTCTGGTGACCTTTGGTGATGTGCTGTTCGACTTCAACAAGGCCACCCTGAAGAGCAACGCCTACCCGAACATCACCAAGCTGGCTCAGTTCCTTCAGGAAAACCCGGAGCGCAAGGTGATCGTCGAGGGCTACACCGACAGCGTCGGCTCGGCCAGCTACAACCAGGGCCTGTCCGAACGCCGCGCCGCCAGCGTGCGCGCGGCACTGGTACGCGCAGGTGTCGACCCTGCGCGTATCGTCGCCCAGGGTTATGGCAAGGAATACCCGGTGGCGGACAACGGCAGCAACTCGGGCCGTGCGCAGAACCGTCGCGTGGAAGTGACCATTTCCAACGACAACCAGCCGGTGGCACCGCGTTCGGTGAGCCAGATCCAGCAGTAAGGCTGGCCGGCAGAAATGAGAAAGCCCCGTGATCAATGCGGGGCTTTTTCTTTGGGCGTTTTGTCTCATGCCTCTAGAGATGAGGTGGCCATGAGACCGAGCGCCGCGCGGGCGGTGCTCGATTTCGCAGGCGCCACAAAAATCACGTCGATCCCTTACTGCACCTGCTGCGGCGTTTCCTGCCCCATGCAGCGCACCGCACGCTTGCGGTTGTCCACCAGCACACCGGTCAGGCCTTTCTGCTCGGTATCGAACAGCACCAGCACGCCATCCACGCACTGGGCCACCTGGGGTGCCGGGTCCAGCGAGACCTTGTAATCCTCGCCAGGGATTGTCTTGAGCATGGTGAAGTCCTGCAACAGCAGTGCATCCTCAGGTTTGGCGAAATGCAGGTAGCCGTAGTACCAGAGGGCTCCCACCGTCACGATGATGCTGCCGACACCGGTCAGGATCAGCGGGATGGCGTTGCGTTCTTCACTCATTGGGTGTTCTTCTCGTCAGGATAGTTGGGTACTTCGGCAAGCCGCCGCAGGCCATTGAAATGGCTGGGGTCATCGAGGAAGCGCAGCATCACCTGGCGCCATACCGGGTCGGCGAAGGTCTGCACGTGGCCGCCACGGGTCAGTTGCAGCACCCGCGGCGCTGGCGTGTGCTGGTACAGGCGGATGCCGTTGTCCATCGGCACCAAGGTGTCGTCGATGCTGTGGAAGAACAGCTTTGGCGGGCTGCTTAGCTGCCCGATCGAACGGATTGCACTGTCGCCGTCCGGTACCAGCCAGGACAGCGGCACCTGCAGCGGCCAGGTCAGCCACGAGGTACTCAGGGCATAGCGACCGACCTCGCGGTAACTGGCCGGCACACCATCGAACACCAGGGCACTGAAACGCTGACGCTGCTCCGGGTGCTGTGCCAGGTAGTGGATCGCCATCGCCCCGCCGAGGCTCTGGCCGAGCAGTACCAGCGGCTTGCCGTCGACCTCGGGAGCCTGGGCCAGCCACGCCATAGCCGCATCGATGTCCTGGTAGACCGCTGGCAAGCTCGGCGAGCCCTCGGACAGCCCATAACCCCGGTAATCGATCATCAGTACCTGGTAGCCCTGCTCCGGTAGCCAGTAGCTGCCGCCAAGGTGCCCGGGCAGATTACCGCCGTTGCCGTGCAGATGCAGAACCGTGCCCTTGACCGCCACCCCCGCCTTGGCCGGCAGCCACCAACCGTGAAGGCGCAGGCCATCGGCGGTGGTCAGGCTGATGTCGCGGTACGCCAGCTTGGCCCGCTGCGGCGTGAACGGTTCGCCGGGTTCCGGGTAGAACAACAGGCTGCTGCAGCCGCACAGCCCCAGCAGGAGCATGCCCAGTGCCAGCAGGCGGCAGCGCTCAGAGAATGTTCGCGTAGTCGGCTTCAATACGATCCAGGCTCAAGTGATTGAGGAAGTTGGAGAAGCACATCCAAGCCGACAGCGCGTTGAGGTCGCGGAACTGCTCCGGCAAGTACTTGGGCGGCTCGACCAGCCCTTCCTCGACCAGCTGGCGCAGGGTGCGCATGTCTTCCAGGGTGGTCTTGCCACAGAACAGCAGCGGTATCTGCTCGAGCTTGCCCTTCTTCACGGCCAACTGAATGTAGTTGTAAACCATGATGAAGCCCTTGAGGTAGGACAAATCCTTGGTGAATGGCAGGCCATTGGGCACCGAACCCCGGAACACCCGGCTGGCGTTGCTGTAGCTCTGTCCCATCTCGAAGCCCTGCTCGCGGAAGAACCCGAACACTTGCAGGAAGTCGGCGCCCTCTTCGACCATGTGGATGGCGCGGGTGCGGTTGGTCAGCTTGCGCAGGCGGCTGGGGTAGGAAGCGAAGGCAATCACCTCCATGAGGATGGCCAGGCCTTCCTGGGTCACCGTCGACGAGGGCGGGCCCTTGGCCAGGAAGGTGCAGATCGGCTGGTTCAAACCGTTGAGGGTGGTCCCCACGTGCACCAGGCCCTCATGCACCTCCAGCGCACGCACGTCACGGTTGTTGAACATGGCATCGGCGCGCACCTTGATGTAGTCGGCACCGGCTGCGGCATCGGCGACGATACCGTCCGACTCGAACACGCGGATGGTCTCCTCGGCCTCGCCGAACACCTTGTTCAGGCGGCGCTGGAGGATGTCCACGGCCTCCTTGGCAGTCAGGTTCTTCGGCTCGTCCTTGAGGTCGCCACGCCCGTCGATATTGTTCAGGTAGTCCGAAAGCATCAGCCCCAGGTCGGCCAGGGTCGGGTCACCGGCGTGGAAGGCGTCGGAGGCCGCGCCATACAGTTCCTGCGAGATCAGCCCGAAGTCTTCGGTACCGCGGGCTTCGAGCATGCGCACGACCATGCGGTATTCGCGGCACATGCGCTTCATGATCTGCCCGACCGGGTTGAACTGGCCCAGCTGGCGGATGATGTCGCGCTCGATGGCCTGGAACTCGGCCTTTACCGCGCTGGAGTCGAATGCCAGCGGGCGCGCCAGGTAGTACTCGCGGTCAACGGCGGGCGGCTCCTTGCCCTTGGCCTTGAGGAAGCCCTGGCGGATATTGTCGTCCCATTTCACGGCGTCCAGGACCCGGATCGGGGTCTGCGCCGCGACGATGCGGTCGGACAGCGCGCGGATGGTCTGCTGGTACTCGTCCACTGGGGACTCCTTTCTAGAACAAGATACCGGTACCGGCCTCTTCGCGGCTAAAGCCGCTGCCCCGCTGGGATACCACAGGCCCCGGGGCCTGGCGCTGTACCTGTGGGAGCGGCTTCAGCCGCGAAGAAGCCGACACGGTCATTTGCCGGAGCGCTGGAACCGCGCCACTTCGACGAACAGGTCGGAGTTGGCCGGGTCGTCGAGGTACGCCAGCACGCGTTGCGACGGGCTGTCGATCAGCACGCCCTGCTCGCTGTCTTGTGCAACCTGGGTGCTGCGCCCGCTCAGTTCCTTTTTCTCGACCGCCTGCTGCACTTGCTCGACGTCGAGGTTATAGACCACCAGTTCCGTGCCATCGATGATGTCGAAACCGCCAATCAGGAAGTTGCCGCCCAGGCGCTTGGGCACGCCAGCCGACAAGTACCAGCGGTTGCCGTGGCGCGAGACGGTGAAGGTGTATTCCTCCGGCGCCTTGCCTTTGGCCGTGGCCACCGCCTTGTACGCATCACCGCCGCTGCGGCTGATGGTCAGCTTCAGCGGCTCGCCCCAGGCATCCTTGCTGCTCCACTTGCCGAGCAAGGCCTTGGGTGCAGCCTGGTTGCTTGGCAGCGGCTCATGAAAGCTCACAAGGCAACCGCCCAGCAGGAGGAATGACAACGTCAACAACACCACACGCCAGGCTTTCATCAGGTTCTCCTTGAAAGTTCGGTCACTGCTCAGGCCGAGGCCAACACCAGGTGCAGGTAACGGGTAAGCATAGCGAGCATCTGCCCATCGGCTTGCGCATCGGCATCCTTGAGCAGGCCCTGATATTCCATCTGCTCGATAATCGCCGTCAACATTTGGGCGTCCTGTTCCGGTTGCTGCGAGCCGACCACCTGCAGCAGCTGGCGGGCGCCGTGCAGCAGGATCTGCTCGTGCGCACACACCAGTTCCGCCAGGCGCGGGCACAGCAAGGCCTCCTGGCGGAAGGCCTGCTCGGCCATCATGAAGTCGCGGCGGCTGAGCAGTTGACGCTGCACATAGTCGACGGTCATGCGGGCGATTTCATCAGCCAGCCGGGCCCGCGACTGCACACTGCCATCCCCCTGGGCGAGCAACTGGCGCAGCACCACCTCGGTGTTGGCCCAGAGCTTGGCCATGTAGGCGGCGCTGCGCTCGACATACTGGGCAAAGGTGTCGGTGAGCAGGTCTTCGATGTCCTTGAAGTAGTACGTGGTGGCCGATAGCGGCACTCCCGCCTCGGCGGCCACCGCACGGTGGCGCACGCCTCGCACGCCATCGCGCACGACGATGCGCATGGCGGCGTCGAGAATCAGCTGGCGGCGCTGTTCGCTGCCTTGACGGGCGGTCTTGCGACCCTGGTACTGCACGCTTTCGGCGACGGCGGTGGCGATGCCGGCGGCGCCTTGTTGGGCCATTGCGGGTGTCACAGTGGTTACCTCATGGTTCGAGTCATCTGCTGTCTGTACCGGCCCTATCGCGGCTGAAGCCGTTCCTGCAGGACCGCGGATACCTGCAGGAGCGGCTTCAGCCGCGATAGGGCCGGTACAGACAACATAAAGCTTCAGGCATGAAAAAGCCGCCCCGAAAGGCGGCTTGTTCAGTTCACTCAAGCCTGTGGGCGCATGTGCGGGAACAGGATCACGTCGCGAATCGACGGCGAGTTGGTCAGCAGCATCACCAGGCGGTCGATACCGATGCCTTCACCGGCAGTCGGTGGCATGCCGTACTCCAGGGCGCGAACGAAGTCGGCGTCGTAGTGCATGGCTTCATCGTCACCGGCGTCCTTTTCTGCCACCTGGGCCAGGAAGCGCTCGGCCTGGTCTTCGGCATCGTTGAGCTCGGAGTAGGCGTTGGCGATTTCGCGGCCGCCGATGAACAGCTCGAAGCGGTCGGTCACGGCCGGGTTGTCGTCATTGCGGCGGGCCAGTGGCGACACTTCGAACGGGTACTCGGTGATGAAGTGCGGCTGCTCCAGCTTGTGCTCGACCAGCTCTTCGAAAATCATCACCTGCAGCTTGCCCAGGCCTTCGTGGCCCAGCACCTTGGCGCCGGCCTTCTTGGCGATGTCGCGGGCACGGTCGACATCCTGCAGGTCGGCAGCGGTCAGCTCGGGGTTGTACTTGAGGATCGAGTCGAATACCGACAGGCGAGCAAACGGCTCGCCGAAGTGGAACACCTTGTCGCCGTATGGCACGTCGGTGGTGCCCAGCACCAGTTGCGCCAGCTCGCGGAACAGTTCCTCGGTGAGGTCCATGTTGTCGCGGTAGTCGGCGTAGGCCTGGTAGAACTCGAGCATGGTGAATTCAGGGTTGTGACGAGTCGAAACGCCTTCGTTACGGAAGTTGCGGTTGATCTCGAACACTTTCTCGAAGCCGCCAACCACCAGGCGCTTGAGGTACAGCTCCGGCGCGATACGCAGGAACATGGCCATGTCCAGGGCGTTGTGGTGGGTTTCGAACGGCTTGGCCGCTGCACCACCCGGGATGGTCTGCAGCATCGGCGTCTCGACTTCGAGGAAGTCGCGCTCGATGAGGAACTTGCGGATATGCGAGATCACCTGCGAACGCACCCGGAAGGTGTGGCGGGTTTCTTCGTTGACCATCAGGTCGACGTAACGCTGGCGATAGCGCTGCTCGGTGTCGGTCAGGCCGTGGTGCTTGTCCGGCAGCGGGCGCAGCGACTTGGTCAGCAGGCGCACCTGGGTCATCTCGACGTACAGGTCGCCCTTGCCGGAACGGGCCAGGGTGCCTTCGGCGCTGATGATGTCGCCCAGGTCCCAGGTCTTGACGGCGGCCAGGGTTTCTTCCGGCAGGGTCTTGCGGTTGACGTAGACCTGGATGCGGCCGGTCATGTCCTGGATGACCATGAACGAGCCACGGTTGAGCATGATGCGACCGGCAACCTTGACCGGGATCGCGGCTGCTTCCAGCTCTTCCTTGGTCTTGTCCGCGTACTGCTTCTGCAGGTCGTTGCAGTAGCTGTCGCGGCGGAAGTCGTTGGGGAAGGCATTGCCCTTGGCACGCTCGGCGGCAAGTTTTTCCTTGCGCAGGGCGATCAGGGCGTTTTCTTCCTGTTGCAGGTCTTGCGATTCGGTCTTCAGGTCGCTCATGTCGTCATTCTTTCCATCAGGTATTCGTTGCCCTTTCCGGGCAGGGCACGCGCTACCGGCAAGTGGCCAGGCAGCGCGGCGGTGGTGTACGGCTTACAGCCCCTGCTTGAGGCTCGCTTCCAGATACTGGTCGAGGTCGCCATCCAGGACCTTCTGGCAGTCGCTGCGCTCGACGCCGGTACGCAGGTCCTTGATGCGCGAGTCATCCAGCACGTAGGAGCGGATCTGGTGGCCCCAGCCGATGTCCGACTTGCTGTCTTCCAGCGCCTGCGAAGCGGCGTTGCGCTTTTGCATTTCCAGCTCGTACAACTTGGCCCGCAGCATTTTCATGGCGGTGTCCTTGTTGGCGTGCTGGGAACGTTCGTTCTGGCAAGCCACCACGGTGTTGGTCGGTACGTGGGTGATACGCACCGCCGAGTCAGTGGTGTTGACGTGCTGACCACCAGCACCGGAGGAGCGGTAGGTGTCGATGCGCAGGTCGGACGGGTTGATCTCGATCTCGACCTTGTCGTCGATCTCGGGGGACACGAACACCGCCGAGAACGAGGTATGGCGACGCGCGCCGGAGTCGAACGGGCTCTTGCGCACCAGGCGGTGCACGCCGATCTCGGTGCGCAGCCAGCCGAAGGCGTACTCGCCCTTGATGTGCACGGTGGCGCCCTTGATGCCGGCGACTTCACCTTCGGACAGCTCGATGATGGTGGCGTCGAAGCCACGCTTGTCGGCCCAGCGCAGGTACATGCGCAGCAGGATGTTGGCCCAGTCCTGCGCCTCGGTGCCGCCGGAGCCGGCCTGGATGTCCAGGTAGGCGTTGTTCATGTCCATCTCGCCGCTGAACATGCGACGGAACTCAAGCTGGGCGAGGGACTCTTCCAGGGCCTGCAGCTCGGTCTCGACGTCGCTGACGGCGCCTTCATCGCCTTCCTCGACAGCCATGTCGAGCAGGTCCTTGCAGTCGGCCAGGCCATTGGCCAACTTGTCCAGGGTCTCGACGACCTGCGCCAGCATGGCGCGCTCGCGGCCCAGCGCCTGGGCGTACTCGGGCTTGTTCCAGACGGCAGCGTCTTCCAGCTCGCGGTTGACTTCGATCAGGCGGTCATGCTTGTGATCGTAGTCAAAGATACCCCCGAATGGACAGGGAACGCTCGGTGAGGTCCTTGATGGTGTTCAGGATCGGTTGGATTTCCATGGGCGGCTGGCTCTCGTGCGAATTCGGTGAAAAGCCCGCTAGTATAACCCATCCAAAGAGCGGCGGCAGCCCGTTGGGCAGCCGCATCGGCGTCAGGCAATGCCGACCTGGTTGCGCCCGTTGTTCTTGGCCTGGTACAGCCCCTTGTCCGCCGCCGAAATCAGCTGCCGCCAATGGCTGCCAATGGCCGGTGTCTGGGTCGCCAGGCCGATGCTCACGGTCAGCAGCGAGTCTGCCGTCGGCACACTGTGCGCAATGTTCAGGCCAAGCACGGTCTGGCGCAGCTTTTCGGCGATCAGGCGTGCACCGCCCGGCGAGGTGTTGGGCAACACCAGGACGAACTCCTCGCCGCCGTAGCGCGCCGGCAGGTCGGTTGGCCGCGAGCAGGAGCCGCGAATGGCCTCGGCGACCTGGCGCAGCGCTTCGTCGCCGGCCAGGTGACCGAAGCTGTCGTTGAACACCTTGAAGTAATCGACATCGATCATCAGCAACGACAATTGCTGCTGCTCGCGCATGGCCCGGCGCCATTCCAGCTCCAGGTATTCGTCGAAGTGGCGGCGGTTGGACAGCCCGGTCAGGCCGTCGGAATTCATCAACCGCTGCAGCATCAGGTTGGTGTCGAGCAGCTGCTGCTGGCTGACCCGCAAGGCGCGGTAGGCCTCGTCGCGTTGCAGCAGGGTCAGGTAGGAGCGCGAGTGGTAGCGGATGCGCGCCACCAGCTCGATGTTGTCTGGCAGCTTGACCAGATAATCGTTGGCACCGGCGGCGAAGGCGGCGCTCTTGACCAGCGGGTCTTCCTTGGTCGACAGGACGATGATCGGGATGTCCCGGGTGGCCGGGTTGTTGCGGTACTCGCGCACCAGGGTCAGGCCGTCCAGGCCGGGCATGATCAGGTCCTGAAGGATCACCGTGGGCTTGATGCGCACGGCCTGGGCTACCGCCTGATGCGGGTCGGCGCAGAAGTGAAAATCGATGTTCTCTTCCACTGCCAGGCCACGACGCACCGCTTCACCGATCATCGCCTGGTCATCGACCAGCAGGACCATCGCCATGTTTTCATTGGGGGTCGTGAACCCTTCGATCGGTAGATCAGTCATTCGAATTCACCTGACCACGTCCGCTCACGCGGCGCGATTCTATACAAGTCGTCATTTTGCGAAGAGTTCCATCAAGCGCCCGGCGATGCGTTCCAATGGGCGGATTTCCACCGCGGCATCGATCGCCGCAGCGGCCTTGGGCATGCCGTACACCGCACTGCTGGACTGGTCCTGGGCAATCGTCAGAAAGCCCTGCTGGCGCATCAATTTCAGGCCCTGGGCGCCGTCACGCCCCATGCCGGTAAGCAGAACCCCCACCGCATCGCCGTTCCAATAGCGCGCCACGCTCTCGAAGAACACGTCGATCGAAGGCCGGTAGATTTCGTTGACGGGCTCGGCAGTGTAAGCCAGCTGGCCGCCCTGTAGCAGGCGGATATGGTGGTTGGTGCCGGCCAGCAGCACCTGCCCGGGCTGGGGCGGTTCGCCCTCGCGGGCCAGGCGCACGGGCAAGCCGCAGGCGCTGGCGAGCCATTCGGCCATGCCGGCAGCGAACACCTGGTCGACATGCTGGACCAGTACGATCGACGCCCCAAAACCGCGCGGCAGGCCTTTAAGCAGCACTTCGAGGGCGGCCGGGCCGCCTGCGGAAGAGCCAATCGCAACCAGGCCACTGCGCTGGGAAGCCTCACGCAGGGGGGCGGCGACCGACTTGCTCGCGCCGGGCCGCTGCTGGCCAATCAACCAGCCGATATTGAGGATCTTGCGCAGCAGCGGCGCCGCAGCCTCACGTGCGTCACCGGCTCCCAGTGCGGGGGTGTCGACCACATCCAGGGCGCCATGGCCCATGGCCTCGAACACCCGGTGCACGTTCTGCTTGCGGTCGACCGTGACAATGACGATGGCGCAAGGCGATTCGGCCATGATCCGCCGGGTCGCCTCGACGCCATCCATCACCGGCATGATCAGGTCCATGAGAATCAGGTCGGGAGTGTCCTCGGCGCATTTGCGCACGGCTTCAGCGCCATCGCTGGCCACCCAGATCACCTGGTGCGCCGGTTCGAAGGCCAGGGCCCGGCGCAACGCCTCTACCGCCATGGGCATATCGTTGACGATGGCGATCTTCATCCCTGAGCACCTCCGATCAGTTCCACCACGGCATCCAGCAACGCATCGTCATGGAAGCTGGCTTTTGCCAAATAGTAGTCGGCCCCCGCATCAAGGCCACGCCGGCGATCTTCTTCGCGGTCCTTGTACGACACCACCATGACCGGCAGTGACTGCAACCGTTGGTCGCGGCGCACCAAGGTGACCAGTTCGATGCCATCCATGCGCGGCATGTCGATATCGGTGATCAGCAGGTCGAAGTCTTCGCTGCGCAGCGCATTCCAGCCGTCCATGCCGTCCACCGCCACCGCGACGTCATAGCCACGGTTGCCCAGCAGCTTGCGCTGCAGCTCGCGCACGGTGAGCGAGTCGTCGACCACCAGGACGCGCTTGCGGCTGGCGCCTCGCGCCCCTTGCGCGCCGCGTTCGATGCGCTCCAGCCGGCCGGTGCTGAGCAGCTTCTCGACCGAGCGCAACAAGTCTTCGACATCGATGATCAGCACCACTGAGCCATCGTCCAGCAAGGCCCCGGCCGAGATGTCCTGGACCTTGCCCAGGCGCGCATCGAGCGGCATCACCACCAGCACCCGCTCACCGACCAGGCGCTCCACGGCTACCCCGTAAAGCTGCTCGCGCTCACGGATTACCACCACCCGCAGGCGGCTGGCCTCGCCCTGCCCTGCCGGCCGGTTGAGCAACTGGCTGGCAGCCACCAGGCCGATATGCCGGCCTTCGTGCCAGAAGTGCTGGCGGCCCTCGATCTGCACGATGTCTTCGGTTGCCACTTCAAGGGTGCGCTCGATATGCGCCAGCGGGAACGCATAAGCCTCGCCACCGACCTCCACCACCAGGCTGCGCACCACCGACAGGGTCAGCGGCACCTCCAGGTGGAAACGACAGCCCTGGCCGGGCAGCTGCGTCAGCTCGATCGAACCACGCAGGTCGCGGACCATGTGCTGCACCGCATCCAGGCCGACACCACGGCCAGACACTTCGGTGACCTTGTCGCGCAGACTGAAGCCCGGCAGGAACAGGAAGGTCAGCAGCTCGGCCTCGCTCATCTGCGCCACGGTGTCGGCCGGCGACAGGCCGCGCTCGACGATGTTGCGCCTGAGGCGCTCAAGGTCGATGCCCGCGCCATCATCGCTCAGTTCAAGGATCAGCAGCCCGGCTTGGTGCGAGGCGCGCAGGCGGATCGTACCTCCCTCCGGCTTGCCCGCCAGCAGGCGCCGCTCGGGCAGTTCTATGCCATGGTCGACGGCATTGCGCAGCAAATGGGTCAACGGCGCTTCGAGTTTTTCCAGCACATCACGATCGACCTGGGTTTTCTCGCCTTCGATCTGCAGATGCACCTGCTTGCCAAGCGAACGCCCGAGGTCGCGAACCATGCGGGTCTGGCCGGTGAGTACGTCGGCGAACGGGCGCATGCGACAGGCCAAGGCCGTGTCGTACAGCAACTGCGCTCGCTGGCCGGCCTGCCAGCCAAACTCGTCGAGGTCGGCGGCCTGCTGCTGCAGGATCTGCTGGGTTTCCAGCAACAGGCGCTGGGTCTGCGCCAGGGCATCCAGCACCTCGGGGCTCTGGCCACTGTCTTCAAGCTGCGTCTTCAAACCGTCGAGGGCACGCATGCCCTGGCCATGCATGCGTTTGAGGCGCTGCAAGGTGGCCAGGTAGGGCTTGAGGCGCTGGGTCTCGACCAATGACTTGCTGGACAGGTCGAGCAGGCTGTTCAGGCGGTCGGCGGTGACCCGCAAGACCCGCTCACCGCCCTCACCTGCGCGCTTGCCGGCCTTGCGCGGCACGGCGGGTTCGACTTCGGCCACGACGGCCGGCGCCATCGGCTCAGGCTCAGGCGGGAACGGCGGGGCCACGGCAAGCGCCGGTTCGAGCGCAGCCGCTGCCGGTACCGAGCCAGCGGGGTCGAGCAGGCCGGCCATCTGCACCAGGAACGCCGGCACCAATGCCTCGCCATTCGGATCGCCGGGGGTGGCGATGTGCATCAGCAAGTCGGTGCCGCGCAGCAGTGCATCGATGTGTTCGGCGCGCAGCAGCAGCCGGCCTTCCTGCGCCGCCACCAGGCAGTCTTCCATGACATGGGCGACGCTGACCCCGGCATCGATGCCGACGATACGCGCGGCGCCCTTCAACGAATGCGCCGCCCGCATGCAGGCTTCCAGCTGGTCGGCCTGGGTCGGGTTGTGTTCCAGTGCCATCAGCCCGGTACTGAGCACCTGAGTCTGTGCCTCGGCCTCCAGGCTGAACAGTTCGAGCAGCGATGCGTCGCGCATTTGCTCTGGGGTCATGACAGGCTCCGCTGCACGGCAGACAGTAAATGGTGATCGTCCAGCACCCGCACACTGCGCCCCCGCCACTGCAACACCGCAGCGGTAAACGGTGCGGCATCCCCGGTGTCCCCCTGCAAAGCGGCATCGAGGCGATGAATGCCGTCGATCTCGTCCACCGCCATCACCACCGGCCCGCCCGACGCTGCCAGGATCAGCATGCGCGGCATCGCCCGACCGCTGCGCGGCTGCTCGGACAAGCGCTCCACACCCAGCAGGTCGGCCAGTGACAGGCACGGCACCAACGCGCCGCGCACATTGGCGACCCCTTGCAGTACCCGCGAGCGTTGATGGGGCAACGAATGCACCGGTTGCAGGGGAGCGATCTCGGCCAGGCAGGCGGTGGCCAGGGCCAGCCACTCCTCGCCCAGGCGGAACAGCAGCAGCGAGCGCCCGGCCGAGGTTTCGACCGGGGCCGGCTCGTGCGCCAGGTCGGTTTCGATCAGCGCGTAGCGGTCGAGCAGGCGCGTGGCCGCCGCCGCATAGACTTCACAATTGCGACAATGGATATGCCGTTCCAGCAACGGGCAATCCTTGCTGCCGTGGACACCGATACGGTTCCAGCAGTCGTCGATGCGCTCATCGTCCTTGGCCAGCAGCTCGACCGCGTGTTCGGCTTTCATCGTTCAGACTCCCGGCCAGCACGTGCGGCACGTTCCTGCAAGCGGCGGGCACCGGCTTCGTCCCCTTGGGCAGCCAGCAGCGTGGCCAGGTGCAACAATGCCTCGGGATGCTGCGGCTCCAGGTACAGGGCCTTGCGGTAAAGGCTCAACGCCTGCTGCGCATCACCTTCGGTATCGCTCAGCAGCCCCAACCAGTAGTAGACCTGGGCTTTGGGGGCGAACAGCCGCAGGTAGCGCTGGCAACTGGCGCGGGCCTGGGCGCTGTCGCCGGCATTGGCCTGGCGCGCGATATTGGCCAGCAACTCGCTTTCGCTCTCGCGCGGTTCGGCTGCCTGGGCGGCCGGTGGCACCACGCGCAGGGGCCGCGCCGGTGGCACCGTCATCGGCCGCGGGCGGCTCGGTGCTGCCGCAGCTGGCAGCGGCCGTGGTGGCTGGGCGGGTGCAGCCGGCACATCGGCAGGCTGACGAACGTAGGCAAACGACTGGGCGATGCCCAGCGGGCGCATGCCCAACCGCGCCAGCAAGCTGCCTTCGGCAGGGCCGATGAACAGCACGCCCTGCGGCTGCGCCAGGCGCTTGAGCACTTCGAACACCCGCTGCTGGGTCGGGACATCGAAATAGATCAGCAGGTTGCGGCAGAACACGAAATCATACTGACCATAGCGGCCGGCCAGCGCTGGGTCGAGCACGTTGCCAACTTCCAGATTCACCTGCTGCAGTACTCGCTCATTCAGCTTGTGGCCGTCACCATCCTCACGGAAATGCCGCTCGCGAAACCCAAGTTCAGTGCCGCGGAACGAGTTACGCCCGTAGACGCCATGTATGCCTTTGGCCACCGAGATAGGGCTGATATCGATACCGTCGATGCGGAAATCGGCCGGGCTCATGCCCGCATCGAGCAAGGCCATGGCCAGCGAATACGGCTCCTCGCCGGTGGAGCAAGGCAGGCTGAGCAGGCGCAAGGGACGCTCGCCGGCCAACTCGGCCAGGCGCTTCTGGGCCAGCCCGACCAGCGCGGTGAACGAGTCCGGATAACGGAAGAACCAGGTTTCCGGGACGATCACCGCCTCGATCAGCGCCAGCTGCTCATCCGGCGATTGCTGCAGGCGAACCCAGTAGTCGTCCAGATCGGCGGCATTCAGGGCGACGCAACGCTGGCGCAGGGCCCGCTCCACCATCGGCACACCAACCGACTCGACATCCAGGCCGATACGTTCCTGCAGGAAGCGGAAGAAACGTTGCTCGCTCATGGCGTCACCTGTTGTGGCGCTTGCGGGAACAACAGTTCGCGCACGCGCTCTGTCAGCAGGTCATCGACTTCTATCCGTTGCAGCAAGCCTTGGGCGTCCTGGCGGACCGGGCCCAAATAGCGCGCTTCGCCGTTGTCCAGGCCATAGGGCTGGAACTCGTCCGGCATGCAGCGCAGGGTTTCGGTCGCTTGTTCAAGGATCAGTCCCAGCACCTGGTCGCCACGGTAGCGCACCAGCACCAGGCGCGTGCTGGTGCGCTCGGCTGCCGGCTGGCCAAAGCTCAGCGCGCCGAGGTCGACCACCGGCACCAGGACACCGCGATGCGCCAGGATGCCAGCCACCCAGGCCGGCGCCTGGGCAATCGGCTTGAGCGGCCGTCGGGGCAGCACCTCGATCACATCGCGCACATCCAGGGCAAAGCGCTGCTGGTTGAGGCAAAACTGCAGATACAGGCTGCCCTTGGCGCTGGCCGCCGCTGCCGGGGAGGAATGCAAACCGGTCATGGTGGTCAGACTTTGAAGCGCGATACACCACCGCGCAGGCCGGCGGCCACCTGGCTCAACTCATCGATGGCAAAGCTCGCCTGGCGCAGCGATTCCACCGTCTGAGTGCTGGCATCACTGAGCTGGGCCAGGGCCTGGTTGATCTGCTCGGCGCCAGTGGCCTGGGCCTGCATGCCCTCGTTGACCATCAGCACCCGCGGCGCCAAGGCCTGGACCTGGTGGATGATCTGGCTCAGTTGCTCGCCCACCTGCTGCACTTCGAACATGCCACGGCGCACTTCTTCGGAGAACTTGTCCATGCCCATCACCCCGGCCGATACCGCCGACTGGATTTCGCGCACCATCTGTTCGATGTCGTAGGTGGCCACGGCAGTCTGGTCGGCCAGGCGTCGCACCTCGGTGGCGACCACGGCAAAACCGCGGCCATATTCACCGGCCTTTTCCGCCTCGATGGCGGCATTGAGCGAGAGCAGGTTGGTCTGGTCGGCCACCTTCACGATGGTCACCACCATCTGCGTGATGTTGCTGGCCTTTTCATTGAGGATGCCCAGCTTGGCGTTGACCAGGTCGGCGGCGCCCATCACCTGGTGCATGGTTTCTTCCATGCGCGCCAGGCCCTGCTGGCCGGAACCGGCCAGGCTCGAGGCCTGGTCGGCGGCAGAGGTGACCTCGGTCATGGTGCGCACCAGGTCGCGCGAAGTGGCAGCGATTTCACGCGAGGTGGCGCCGATTTCGGTGGTGGTGGCGGCCGTTTCGGTGGCGGTAGCCTGCTGTTGCTTGGAGGTGGCGGCGATCTCGGTGACCGACGTGGTCACCTGCACCGACGAGCGCTGCGCCTGGGCCACCAGGTTGGCCAAGGCTTCGGCCATTTCGTTGAAGCCGCTTTCGATGGCGCCGAACTCATCCTTGCGGTCCAGGCTCAGGCGCATGCTGAGGTCGCCCGAACGCAGCTTGTCGAGGGCATGGACAATGCGTTGTACCGGTGCGGTGATGGCACGCATCAACAGCAGGCCGCAGATACCGGCGGCCACGATCGCCAACAGCAGCGAGACCATCATGCTGCCCTTGGCGGTGCTCACGGCCGTGACGATTTCGCGGGTCGCTGCATCTGCAGACTCGCGGTTGTGCTCGATTACCGTGTTGAGGTGCTTGCGCCCTTCCACCCAGGCCGGGGTGAGTACATCCCTGATCAGCCGCTCGGCTTCGACGTAGTGCTGCTGGCGGTAAGCCTCCAACACTTGGCCGACGATCTTGAGGTAGTTTTCTTCAAGTTTGATGAAGGTATCGAAGCGTTCCTGGTCATCGGTGTCCTGAATGGTGCCTTGGTAGTTCGCCATGGATTGCTTGAGGCGATCTTCAAAGCTCTTGAACAGCTCCATGTCGGCCGTGGTGATTTCGCGGTGGCTGGACAGCCCCACCAGCTGCTGGCTGGTGACGTAGCTGTCGACCCAGGCGCTGCGGATCATCGAGCTGTAGTAGAGCCCCGGAATGCTGTCTGTTCCCACTGCCTCCTCGGCACTTTCGATCGTCACCAGCCGCGAGTAGGCGGCTACGATCATCAGCAGCATGATGGCGATGATCACGGCGAAACTTGCCAGGATCCGTTGGCGCAAGGTCCAGTTCTTCACATTCAGCCCTCAGGAATTCACAACGAGCGGGAAAAATCGCCGAAGTATAGCCCAGGCTTCCTACCCTATTGCGGCTGAAATGCGAGGTATCCGGGCCTCTATCCCTGGCGGCAAGGCCATTTGCCCGTTCATTGGCCTGCGGCCAGCCGTATCTGGCTCTCAAGTTCCAGGCGCAGGGCCGGGTCGAGGCGCAGCTGGCGGGCCAGTTCGTCGAGGTAGGCGCGCTCCATGAAGTTTTCCTGATCGACCATCATCACACTGGCCAGGTACATCTCTGCCGCCATCTCCGGTGTCTGCGCCGCGCGGGCAACTTCGGCCGGGTCCAGCGGCTTGTTCAGCTCATCGTGCAGCCAGTGCTGCAGGTCGCGGTCGCTGTCCAGGCGGCTGAACTCGCCTTCGATCAAGGCCCGCTCGCGCTCGTCGATATGGCCATCGGACTTGGCCGCCGCCACCAGGGCACGCAGCACCGCCTGGCTGTGCTGCTCGGCCTGGGCCGGCGGCAGGCGGTCGAGGGTCTGCGGCTCGGCGCCCTGGCCTGCGCCCTGGCGCGCCTGCCAGTTGCCATAGGCCTTGTAGGCCAGCACGCCAAGTGCGGCCAGGCCGCCATAGGTGAGCACCTTGCCGCCATACTTGCGGGCCTTCTTGCTGCCCAGCAGCAGGCCCAGCGCCCCTGCCCCCAGGGCACCGCCTCCAGCACCGGAGAGCAGGCTGCCCAGCCCACCCGTGCCAGCCGAGGGCTCACCCGCAGCAGAAGGCTTGTTGAGCAGTTCCTGACCGGATTTGAGCAGTTGGTCGAGCAGGCCCCGGGTGTTCATGCGCGCGTCTCCACGGTATGAGAAGGAGCGCCCAGAGTAAGGCTTGCCACCCGGCACGCCACCCAAGGATTTGCTTCCGGATGTTGCATTGGCTGGCAAAAAGCCAACTAGACTCGTCATCGCCAACCACTTGCACAGGCGACTACGCTTATAACCGTTGCTTCACTGCTTTCTTGACGACTGCCCCGACCAAGATCTCCAAAAAGAGGGAACACCATGTCAGTGCACAAGACCGCATTGCTCGGCGCCGCGACCGGCGCGCTGCTGGCCAGCGCCAGCCTGCAGGCCGGCGAGATGCCCAAGGCCCTGGGCGCCGGTGAAGGCCGGCTGGATATCGTCGCCTGGCCCGGCTACATCGAGCGCGGCGAAAGCGACAAGGCCTATGACTGGGTCACCGGTTTCGAAAAGGAAACCGGCTGCAAGGTCAGCGTCAAGACCGCGGCCACGTCCGATGAAATGGTCAGCCTGATGACCAAGGGTGGCTACGACCTGGTCACGGCTTCCGGTGACGCCTCGCTGCGCCTGATCGTCGGCAAGCGCGTGCAGCCCATCAACACGGCACTGATCCCCAACTGGAAGAACATCGACCCGCGCCTGCAGAACGGCGGCTGGTACGTGGTCGATAAACAGGTGTACGGCACGCCGTATCAATGGGGCCCGAACGTGCTGCTGTACAACACCAACACCTTCAAGCAGCCACCCACCAGCTGGAGCGTGGTGTTCGAGCCGCAAGACCTGCCCGATGGCAAGCCGAACAAAGGCCGCGTGCAGGCGTATGACGGGCCGATCTACATCGCCGACGCGGCGCTTTACCTGAAATCAGCCAAACCCGAGCTGGGCATCAACGACCCGTACGAGCTCAATGAGGCGCAGTACAAGGCCGTGCTCGAACTGCTGCGCCAACAGCAACCGCTGGTCCACCGCTACTGGCACGACGCCACAGTGCAGATGAGCGACGTGAAGAACGAAGGCGTGGTCGCCTCCAGTTCGTGGGGCTACATGGTCAACGGCCTGAAGGCCGAGAACCAGCCTGTGGCCTCGACCATTCCGCAGGAAGGCGCCACCGGCTGGGCCGACACCACCATGCTGCACAGCGAGGCCAAGCACCCCAACTGCGCGTACAAGTGGATGGACTGGTCGCTGCAACCCAAGGTGCAGGGCGATGTCGCGGCCTGGTTCGGCTCCTTGCCGGCCGTCCCGGCAGCCTGTACCGGCAGTGAACTGCTGGGGGCAGAAGGGTGCAAGACCAATGGCTTCGACAACTTCGACAAGATCGCCTTCTGGAAAACCCCTCAGGCCCAGGGCGGCAAGTTCGTGCCGTATAGCCGCTGGACCCAGGACTACATTGCGATCATGGGCGGGCGCTGAAGCCGGTTGAAGCCTGTTCTGGCCTCTTCGCGGGCAAGCCCGCTCCCACAGGAACCGTGCCGTACCTGTGGGAGTGGGCTTGCCCGCGAAGAGGCCAGTCCAGGAGACAGGAATCGAACGGAGCCAATGCAATGCCCCTAGCCGTCCAGTTCACTCAGGTTTCCCGCACCTTCGGCGAGGTCAAGGCCGTCGACCAGGTCAGCATCGACATCGATGACGGCGAATTCTTCTCCATGCTCGGCCCCTCCGGCTCGGGCAAGACCACCTGCCTGCGGCTGATCGCCGGCTTCGAGCAACCCGACAGCGGCTCGATCCGCATCCATGGTGTCGAGGCCGCTGGCGTGCCACCCTACCAGCGCGACGTCAACACCGTGTTCCAGGACTACGCCCTGTTCCCGCACATGAACGTGCGCGACAACATCGCCTACGGCCTCAAGGTCAAGGGCGTGGACAAGGGCGAACGCCATGCCCGCGCCGAAGAAGCGCTGGCCATGGTCGCCCTGGCCGGCTACGGCGAACGCAAGCCGGCGCAACTCTCCGGCGGCCAGCGCCAGCGCGTGGCCCTGGCCCGCGCCCTGGTCAACCGGCCACGGGTGCTGCTGCTCGACGAGCCGCTGGGCGCGCTCGACCTGAAGCTGCGCGAACAGATGCAGGGCGAATTGAAGAAACTGCAGCGTCAGCTGGGCATCACCTTCATCTTCGTCACCCACGACCAGACCGAAGCACTGTCGATGTCGGACCGGGTGGCGGTGTTCAACCGCGGGCGCATCGAGCAGGTAGACACGCCGCGCAACCTGTACATGAAACCCGCGACCACCTTCGTCGCCGAATTCGTCGGCACCTCCAATGTCATACGGGGCGACCTCGCCGAGCAGCTCAGTGGCAGTCGCTCGCCGTTTTCCATTCGTCCGGAGCATATCCGCCTGGTGGAGCAGGCCGGCCAGGCGCATGACGTCCAGCTCAGTGGCCTGCTGCGCGATATCCAGTACCAGGGCAGTGCCACGCGTTATGAGGTGGAGCTGGACAACGGCCAGCTGCTGGCTGTGAGCCACGCCAATGACCGCTGGCAGGCACAACCGCAGCCCTGGCAGGCCGGCCAGCAGGTGCAGGTGCGCTGGCCACGCGAGGCGATGACCGCGCTGCAGGAAACCGTCCTGGCCGAGGCGCGCTGACATGCGCCGCCTGTCCGACCTGCTGTACCGGCGCCCCAATCTCTACCTGGCGCTCTTGCTGATCCCGCCGCTGACCTGGTTCGGCGCCATCTACCTGGGCTCGCTGCTCAGTCTGCTGTGGCAAGGCTTCTACACTTTCGACGACTTCACCATGGCGGTTACCCCGGAACTGACCCTGGGCAACTTCGCTGCGCTGTTCAACCCGTCCAACTTCGACATCATCCTGCGCACCCTGACCATGGCCGTGGCGGTCTCGCTGGCCAGTGCGGTGCTGGCCTTCCCGATCGCCTACTACATGGCGCGCTACACCAGCGGCAAGACCAAGGCGTTCTTCTACATCGCGGTGATGATGCCGATGTGGGCCAGCTACATCGTCAAGACCTACGCCTGGACCCTGCTGCTGGCCAAGGGCGGCGTGGCCCAGTGGTTCGTCCAGCAGCTGCACCTGGATGCCCTGCTGCAGGCCGTGCTGGCCGTGCCCGGCGTAGGCGGCAGCACGTTGTCGACCTCGCACCTGGGGCGCTTCATGGTGTTCGTGTACATCTGGCTGCCGTTCATGATCCTGCCGATCCAGGCCTCACTGGAGCGCCTGCCGCCGTCGCTGCTGCAGGCTTCGGCAGACCTGGGAGCCAGGCCTGGGCAAACCTTCTGGCAGGTGATCCTGCCGCTGTCGATCCCCGGCATTGCCGCCGGCTCGATCTTCACCTTCTCGCTGACCCTGGGCGACTTCATCGTGCCGCAACTGGTCGGCCCACCGGGCTACTTCATCGGCAGTATGGTCTATGCCCAACAAGGGGCGATCGGCAACATGCCGATGGCGGCGGCGTTCACGCTGGTGCCGATCGTGCTGATCGCGGTGTACCTGTCCATCGTCAAGCGGTTGGGGGCCTTCGATGCACTCTGAAAAAGCGTCTGTCGGCTTGCGCCTGGCGGCCTGGGGCGGGTTGCTGTTCTTGCACTTCCCGATCTTTATCATCTTCCTGTACGCCTTCAATACCGAGGATGCGGCGTTTAGCTTCCCGCCCAAGGGCTTCACCCTCAACTGGTTCAGCGTGGCCCTCGCCCGCCCCGACGTGCTCGAAGCCATCAAGCTGTCATTGCAGGTGGCCTGCCTGGCCACGCTGATCGCGCTGGTGCTCGGCACCCTGGCCTCGGCGGCGCTGTACCGGCGCAACTTCTTCGGCAAGGAGAGCATCTCGCTGATGCTGATCCTGCCGATCGCCCTGCCCGGCATCATCACCGGCATCGCCCTGCTCTCGGCATTCAAGAGCCTGGGGATAGAGCCCGGCGTGTTCACCATCGTGATAGGCCACGCCACGTTCTGCGTGGTGATCGTCTACAACAACGTGATCGCCCGCCTGCGGCGCACCTCGCAGAGCCTGATCGAGGCGTCCATGGACCTCGGTGCCGACGGCTGGCAGACCTTCCGCTACATCATCCTGCCCAACCTCGGCTCGGCCCTGCTGGCCGGGGGCATGCTGGCGTTCGCCCTGTCGTTCGACGAGATCATCGTCACCACCTTCACCGCCGGCCACGAGCGGACCTTGCCGATCTGGCTGCTCAACCAGCTCAGCCGCCCCCGCGACGTGCCGGTGACCAACGTGGTCGCCATGCTGGTGATGCTGGTGACCATGTTGCCGATCCTCGGCGCCTATTACCTGACCCGTGGCGGCGACAGCGTCGCGGGCAGTGCCAAATGACCCTCAAGGAGTCCCTCAATGCAAACCCGAATGCTGATCAACGGTAAGCTGGTCGCGGGCGAAGGCCCTGCCTGGACTGTACTCAATCCGGCCGAAGGCAGCGCCCTGGCGCAAATCAACGAAGCCACCGAGGCCCAGGTCGATACCGCCGTGCGCGCCGCCGACCAGGCGTTCGACAGCTGGTCTCAGACCAGCCCCAAGGAGCGCTCGCTGGTGCTGCTGGCGCTGGCCGACACCCTCGAAGCCCATGGCGATGAACTGGCCCGACTCGAGTCTCAGAACTGCGGCAAGCCGTTTGCCGCGGCCCTGAATGATGAAATCCCGGCCATCGCCGACGTATTCCGCTATTTTGCCGGCGCCGCACGCTGCCTCGGCGGTTCGGCGGCAGGTGAATACCTGCCGGGCCATACCTCGATGATCCGCCGCGACCCGCTGGGTGTGGTGGCTTCGATTGCGCCGTGGAACTACCCGTTGATGATGCTGGCGTGGAAGGTCGCCCCGGCGTTGGCGGCGGGTAACACGGTAGTCATCAAACCCTCCGAGCTGACCCCGCTGACCGCCCTGCGCCTGGGCGAACTGGCCAAGTACCTGTTGCCGCCCGGCGTGCTCAACATCCTCTTCGGCCGCGGGCAGACGGTCGGCAACCCGCTGGTCACCCACCCCAAGGTGCGCATGGTCTCGCTGACCGGTTCGATTCCCACTGGCGCACACATCATTGGCGCCACCGCCAGCAGTGTGAAACGCATGCACATGGAACTGGGCGGCAAGGCGCCGGTGCTGGTGTTCGACGACGCCGATATCGACGCGGCCATCGACGGCATCCGCACGTTCGGCTTCTACAACGCCGGCCAGGACTGCACCGCGGCCTGTCGCCTGTATGTGCAGGCGGGTATCTACGAGCGCTTCGTCGAGCGCCTGGGCAAGGCCGTTTCCAGCCTCAAGGCTGGCCTGCAGGATGCCGAGGACACCGAACTCGGCCCGCTGATCAGCGCCCAGCATCGCGACAAGGTGGCCGGCCTGGTCCAGCGCGCCATCGCCCAGCCGCACATCCGCCTGGTGACGGGCGGCAAGGTGATTGCTGGGGATGGTTTCTTCTTCGAACCGACCGTGCTGGCTGACGCCTTGCAGGATGACGAGATCGTTCGCAACGAGGTGTTCGGGCCGGTGGTGTCGGTGACCCGCTTCAACACCGAGGAGCAGGCGCTGGAATGGGCCAACGATTCCGATTACGGCCTGGCTTCATCGGTGTGGACCCGCGACACCGGCCGCGCCCACCGCCTGGCGGCGCGCTTGCAGTATGGCTGCACGTGGGTCAATACCCACTTCATGCTGGTCAGCGAAATGCCCCATGGCGGGCAGAAGCATTCGGGGTATGGCAAGGACATGTCGATGTATGGGCTGGAGGATTACACCTGTGTGCGGCATGTGATGATCAAGCATTGAGGCGGGGCGGGTGGGTATGCCGGTAGTTGTTCACCGCCTGTGAGATCGAGCTCCGCGCGGGCGGCGCTCGATCTCCGCCGCATCGCTCCACTCATGCTTTGCACAAAGCAGCCCGCAAGACGATTCCCACAGATAGGGCCCAGCTCATCCTACATACCGACACTTTACTGGTATCATATCCTGATACCATGAACAATCATCAAAGATCGACCCTTGAGGCCATTTTCAAAAAACCGGTTCCAAAGTCGCTGGAATGGGCGAGATTGGAGTCATTTCTGATATCGATAGGCGCCACGGCGATCGAGGGCCGTGGATCGCGAGTGCGCTTTGAGCTCAATGGAACCATTGCCACATTCCATCGACCTCATCCCGACAAGGATGCCAAATCCTATCAGGTGCGGAGCGCGCGCCAGTTCCTGGAACAGGCAGGAGTAACACCATGAATGTAATGACTTACCGCGGCTATGCCGCACGCATTGAATACAGTGACGAAGACCAATTACTGATCGGTCATGTGGCCGGCATACGCGACGTGATCGGTTTTCACGGAGAATCGATCAGTGAGCTAAGGCGAGCATTCGAAGAGGCTGTCGATGACTACATCGAGACCTGCGAAAAGCTCGGGAGGGAGCCTCAGAAAGCTTACTCCGGCAAGTTGAGCCTGCGTCTTGAACCTGCTCTTCACGCCAGCGTGGCTGCCAAAGCCGAGCTGGCGGAAAAGAGCATCAACCAATGGGTAAGTGACATCCTCAGCCAAGCTGCTTTCAGTTAAAACAAGCGATCAATCCCGCAAATCCGACTCGTGAATTGGATTGGCGCGGCTGGTCGCCCGTTGATACTGCGCCGGCCAGGTAGCTTTGTTACCACCCAGATCATCATCGGCATGCAGCGGCCAGTAAGGATCGCGCAGCAGTTCCCGCGCAAGGAAGATCACGTCGGCCTGCCCGGTGCGCAGAATGTGCTCGGCTTGGGCAGGCTCAGTGATCATGCCGACGGTGCCAGTGGCGATCTCCGCCTCCTTGCGCACGCGCTCGGCGAAGCGCGTCTGGTAACCGGGGCCTGTTGGGATTTCGGCGTTGACCGAGGTACCACCTGAGGACACATCGATCAGGTCGACACCCAGCACCCGCAGGCGACGAGCCAGTTCGACGGTTTCATCCGGGTTCCAGCCATCCTCCACCCAGTCGGTCGCCGATACCCGCACGAACAGCGGCAGTTCGGCCGGCCAGACGCTGCGCACCGCTTCGACCACTTGCAGGGTGAGGCGGATACGGTTCTCGAAGCAGCTGCCATATTCGTCGCGGCGCTGGTTGCTGAGCGGTGAAAGGAACTGGTGCAGCAGATAACCATGGGCGGCGTGGATCTCGACCACCTTGAAGCCGGCCTTGAGCGCCCGCTGGGTCGAGGCGACGAAGGCGTTGATCACGTCCTGGATCTCGTCCTTGCTCAACTCGCGTGGCGGTGTGTGCTGCGGGTCGAAGGCAATCTTCGACGGGCCCACCGGCTGCCAGCCGCCGTCTTCGAGCTTCACACTGCCCTGCTTGCCCAGCCAGGGCCGATAGGTACTGGCCTTGCGCCCGGCGTGGGCCAGCTGGATGCCGGGCACGGAGCCTTGCGCGGTGATGAAACGCGTGATGCGCTGCAACGGGGCAATCTGGGCGTCGTTCCACAGGCCGAGGTCTTCGGCGGTAATGCGACCATCGGCAGTCACCGCGACGGCTTCGCTGATGACCAGGCCAGCGCCACCCACGGCGCGGCTGCCCAAGTGAACAAGGTGCCAATCGTTGGCCAGACCATCGACGGCAGAATACTGGCACATCGGCGAGACCGCGATGCGGTTGGGCAGCGTCAGCTGACGCAGGGTGTAAGGCTCGAGCAGCAGGCTCATGAGGGCACCTCCCAAGGACTCCAATGGTGATCCGGCCCGGACACTCAAGTGCACATCCCTGGCCCGGTGCCGGTCATTAATCAGACTAGACCAGATTGATGGGGGGGAAGGTTCAGTGGGATTGCTGACCGGTCTGACGCATGTATCAGACGTTTCCTACACATATGAACTGGCGGGGCCTAGCTAAGGAAAATATCCTACAAGCCCTGTCGACTCGCGTCTGATTGTCCCTGGAAACACCGCCCTTTAGGCTTTTCCGTGTCGCTGATGTTTAGCGTCCGGGAGTGGAATCCTGGTCAATTACTGAGTTGCTGTCGTCATGGCAGTTGTGCGCGGGAGGCCGCAAAGCCTACCGGGTTTACTCGTAGCCTGGATTCCACACCGCGTACAACTGCCACCCATCCGTGTGGAATCGGACAGGTTGGTCAATCAGTAACCTTACGAGTCGTTCCATATGAAGAAAATAGTCCCCGATCCACCCCACCATTTCGACCTTCCGTCCGACAAGACCCTCACCAACGCCGTCAGCGAGGGCATCGTGCCCATCGACCACGTGGTGATGAACGTCACCCATTACCTGATGCTTGCCTACAACCATTGCCACCGAACCCTCGATGCCATCGAAGATGATCGCACCCGGGAGTCGCTGGTGAATGGGTTGCGTGCCATGCAGATTGCCTGGGGCCAGGCGGATGCACTGTCACTGGCCTTGGAGCGGAGTACCAACCTTCATTGAGGTTGGATTTGCGGGCCTCTTCGCGGGTAAACCCGCTCCCACAGGTCAGGCGCAAGTCTTCGAGACTGTGATGACCCTGTGGGAGCGGGTTTACCCGCGAAGAGGCCATAACAGGCAGTCGAGAAATTTCAGGAGAGGAATCGATGAGCACAGACGACACCCAATTCACTGTCGGCAAAACCACCTTCTTCCAAGGCGAACACCAAACTCATCCCCTGTTCCGCATCGAACCCGGCATCCCCTGCCGGGATGCCCGCGAGCAGGCCTCGGAGTTGATGGGCTATGTAAGAGAACTGACCATCAACGGCCTGATGGATGAAAAACCGATGATGATCTGGGCATCCCATTACCTCAGTGCCATGGCCAAGGCACTGATGGATGATGCCGAGTTAGGCATGACACGCTAACGTGTCTGGGCGGCCAGGTGTTCGCCGAAAGGACTGCAGCGCCTATGAGATCGAGCGCCGTGCGGGCGGCGCTCGATTTGTGCCCCACTGGAATAACCACGGCGGGCTCCTGCGGCAAACTCAGCGCGGCTCCATATGCGCAATCATCAACTGCACACTCTCATTCCCACGAAACTCGTTCACATCCAGCTTGTACGCCAGCTCCACCCAGCGCACCGTCGGGTTCGGCCACACATCACGGTCAATGCCAAAGGCAATACCATCCAGCCGCACCGACCCGCACTCGCTCTTGAGCACCACCTTCAAGTGCCGCTCGCCGACCACGCGCTGCTCCACCAACTGAAACACCCCATGGAACAGCGGCTCGGGGAAGTGCTGCCCCCAAGGGCCGGCATTGCGCAGGGCCTTGGCCAGGTCGAGGTGGAACTCCTCCACCGCCAGGCTGCCGTCCGAGAGCAGACGACCGGTCAGGTCCTCTTCACGCAGCTGGCGCCGGACCTCTTCATCGAACGCTTCGGCAAACGCCGGGAAATTGCTTTCGGGCAGGGACAAGCCCGCGGCCATGGCATGCCCGCCGAACTTGCTGATCAACTGCGGATGACGCGCTGCCACGGCATCCAGTGCGTCGCGAATGTGGAAGCCCGGCACCGAACGCGCCGAGCCCTTGAGCATGCCGTCGCCAGCATCGGCGAAGGCGATGGTTGGCCGGTGGTAACGCTCTTTCAGGCGCGAGGCCAGAATCCCGATCACGCCCTGGTGCCAATCGGCATCGAACAGGCACAGGCCATAAGGCATGGACTCGACCGGCAAATCCTTGAGCTGGGCCAGGGCCTCGCGCTGCATGCCCTGCTCGATCGACTTGCGGTCCTGGTTCAGGTCATCCAGCTGCTGGGCCATGTCCTGGGCCAGGGCTGCGTCTTCGCACAGCAGGCATTCGATGCCCAGGCTCATGTCGTCCAGGCGCCCGGCAGCATTGAGCCGTGGGCCGAGGATAAAGCCAAGGTCGGTGGAAGTGATGCGCCGATGGTCGCGTCGCGCCACCTCCAGGATGGCCTTCAGGCCAGGCCGCGCGCGGCCGGCGCGAATGCGCTCCAGGCCCTGGTGGACGAGGATGCGGTTGTTGGCATCCAGCGGCACCACGTCGGCCACACTGCCCAGGGCGACCAGGTCGAGCAGTTCGCCGATGTTCGGCTGCGGCTGCGTTTCGTAACGCCCCATACTGCGCAACCGGGCGCGCAAGGCCATGAGCACGTAGAAGATCACCCCGACGCCGGCCAGCGATTTGCTCGGGAAGTCGCAGCCAGGCTGGTTCGGGTTGACGATGGCATTGGCATCCGGCAACTGCTGGCCTGGCAGGTGGTGATCGGTGACCAGCACCTTGAGCCCGGCCGCCTTGGCGGCGGCAACACCTTCAACACTGGAGATACCGTTGTCGACGGTCACCAGCAGGTCTGGCTGGCGCTCGAGCGCGACCTTGACGATCTCCGGGGTCAGGCCGTAGCCGTATTCGAAGCGGTTGGGCACCAGGTAGTCGACGTGGGCCGCGCCCAGCAGACGCAGGCCAAGCACGCCGACGGTGCTGGCAGTGGCGCCGTCGGCGTCGAAGTCACCGACAATCAGGATACGCTGGCGCTGGTCGAGAGCTTCGACCAGCAGGTCCACCGCGGCCTCGATGCCCTTGAGCTGCTGATACGGCACCAGCCGCGCCAGGCTCTTGTCCAGTTCGGCCTCGGACTGCACGCCACGGGCGGCGTACAGGCGAGTCAGCAGGGGTGGCAGGTTACCCAGGAATGGCAGGGTCGGGGGCAGCGGGCGAGGTTCGATACGCATGGTGTCTTCGGCAGTCAGGTGTCAGTCGGTTCAGCCACGCTCACCGAGCAGCCATTGCAGTTGCACTTCGTGCTGGCCACGGTCGTCGGTGACGAATACCGTGCCTTCGCTGATCATCACATCCCATTTGATGGTGCGCGGCATGTCGGTGGCCAGGACTTCCAGCACTTCCTGCGGCACGGCGGCAATGCTCAGGTTCTTCAGGCCCTTGACCGCGCCCACCACCTTGCCTTCCCACACCCGCAGGCTGCCGTAGGCCAGCAGGCTGGTGCGTTCGGTGCGGCGCGAGCACCAGGTCAGGCGGTCGGCATCCGGCTGGCCGACTTCGATCCAGTGCAGGATGCGGTCGTCCAGGCTCTTTTCCCACAGCGCCGCTTCATCGACATCGGACAGGCCACGGCCGAACGACAGGTTCTCGTTGTACCACAGGGCATAGGCCAGCAGGCGCACGGCCATGCGCTCTTCGGTTTCCGAAGGGTGACGGGCAATGGTCTGGCGGACGTTTTCATATACGCCGCGATCGAGGTCGGTCAGGTTCAGTTCGAATTTGTACGTGGTGGACGGCTGGGCCATGGTCGAATGGGCTTCGTGCGTAAAGAAAAGGCCGCTAGTCTAACCGATCCTGCCTGCGCTTGCGCCGGAGCAGTATCGGCCGCTTCGGACCTATGCTAAAACCACGGCTCTGACCAGTTGCCACGGATGCCTAATGTCTACGCCCAGCAAACCCCTCGCCGGCTTGAAAGTCATCGAACTCGGCACCCTGATCGCCGGGCCGTTCGCCTCACGCATCTGCGCCGAATTCGGCGCTGAAGTGATCAAAGTGGAGTCGCCGGACGGCGGCGACCCGCTGCGCAAGTGGCGCAAGCTGTACGAGGGCACGTCACTTTGGTGGTTCGTGCAGGCGCGCAACAAGCAGTCGCTGACACTCAACCTCAAGCACCCCGAAGGCCGCGAGGTGCTCAAGCGCCTGCTCGCTGAGGCCGACATCCTGATCGAGAATTTCCGCCCTGGCGTGCTGGAGAAACTTGGCCTGGGATGGGACGTGCTGCACGCGCTCAACCCGCGCCTGGTCATGGTGCGCCTGTCCGGCTTCGGCCAGACCGGGCCGATGAAGGATCAGCCGGGCTTCGGTGCGGTCGGTGAGTCGATGGGCGGGTTGCGCTACATCACCGGCTTCGACGACCGCCCGCCCGTACGCACCGGGATCTCCATCGGTGATTCGATCGCTGCGTTGTGGGGCGTGATTGGCGCGCTGATGGCACTGCGTCATCGCGAGGTCAATGGTGGCCAGGGCCAAGTGGTGGACGTGGCGCTGTACGAGGCGATCTTCGCCATGATGGAAAGCATGGTGCCGGAGTTCGACGTGTTCGGCTTCATCCGCGAGCGTACCGGCAACATCATGCCCGGCATCACGCCCTCTTCCATCCACACCAGCGCCGACGGCAAGCATGTGCAGATCGGCGCCAACGGTGACGCCATCTTCAAGCGCTTCATGCAGGCCATAGGCCGCGCCGACCTGGCCGACGACCCGAGCCTGGCCAGCAATGATGGCCGCGATGCCAGGCGCGACGAGCTGTACGGGGTGATCGACCGCTGGGCCAACAGCCTGCGGCTGGACCAGCTGATGCAGGTGCTCAACGACGCGCAAGTGCCGGCCAGCCGGATCTACTCGGCCGAGGACATGTTCAGCGACCCGCAGTACCTGGCCCGCGAAATGTTCCTGCAGGCGCGCCTGCCAGACGGCAAGCCGTTCAAGATGCCGGGTATCGTGCCCAAGCTTTCGGATACCCCGGGCTCTGCCGAATGGGTGGGTCCGACGTTGGGTGAACACACCGATAGCGTGCTGGCTGGCCTGGGCTACGACCAGGCGGCGATCACCAGCCTGCGCCAGGCGGGCACGGTCTGAAGCGGCTGCCGATGCGTTCGCCAGCCCTGTACTGCGCCCTGCTGCTTGCCCTGCTGGTAACGCCGGCACAGGCCAAGGAACGCCTGCTGTGGCTGGTGCGCGACCTGCCGCCCTTCACCGTGTTCGAAGGCACGGAGAAAGGCCAGGGGGTCATCGACCAGATGCTGCCGCTGCTGATCGAGCAGATGCCCGAATACGAGCACAGCATCATCCGGGTAAACCGTGCGCGCGGGCTCCAGATGCTCCAGGACCCGTCCAGCTTCACCTGCGACCCGACACTGCTGTGGACTGCAGAGCGGGCGAAGTTCGTGCACTTCTCGCAACCGATGCTGGGCGTGCTGAGCAGCGGCGTGGTGGTGCGCAAGAGCGGGCAGGCGCTGCTGGCACCCTACCTGGATGGCCAGCAGGTCGACCTCAAGGGCTTGCTCGGCAATACCCCGCTGAAGCTGGGCATCGTCGCCGAGCGCAGCTACAGCAGCCAGGTCGACGAAATCCTGCGACAGCTGCCCGACTCGGCGTTCAGCCGCCACTACGGCAACGATGCCACCGCCAACCTGTTGCAGATGCAACAGCTCGGGCGCCTGCAACTGGTGCTGGGCTACTGGCCTGAGTTGCGCTACCTGATTCAACAACAAGGTGGCTCGCCGGCGGACTATCAGTTCCATCCGATCCAGGGTGTGACCCGCTATCAGTTTCTGCATGTAGGCTGCTCGGACACGCCACTGGGGCGCACCGCCATAAGCCACATCGACCAGTTGCTACCGGCCCTGCGCATGAATACCCTGCCCGCCCTGTACGCACACTGGCTCGACCCGGAGCTGCGCGCAGCCTACCTGGAAGAGAGCCAGCACTTTTTCGAAAGCCACTGACAAACAGGCAAAAAGAAACCCCGGACGCTGGGGTGGACGCCCGGGGCCAATCGAAAGCCCTGATGGACTTTCCACGACAACCCGCCAGTGCCGGAGCTGTGCACTGGTCGGCTGCCCTTGATGTTTAGGATAAGCCTTTCAGGCAAAGGTTCCCTGTGGCTGCTGGCGCTGTTGCAAGGCCGCGATCACGCAGGGCTGCAAGCGCCCCTCGACAATCTGCAAGTCACGGTGCAAGCCGTCCACCAGGTCAATCAGCAGGCTTTGCTCCTGCAGCTGGCGTTGGCTGACCGTGCGCCGCAAGGCCGTGCCGCCGAGGCTATCGTACACGGTCAATTGACGGTTGCCGTTGGCATCCGTGGCGCCCAGCATGGCCTGGTAGGGCGTTAGTGCGTCGTTGAGCAGTCTGCAGATTCTTTCCATCCGGATCACTCGCATGTAATGGGACATGAAGGAACTGACCAGCACGCGTGGCGAAAAGTTCGTTACGCCCCGGCTGTTTCAGTAAGGATGCGTGGGCGACGTGACAGTTTGAATACGTTGCAGGGCGCGTTGCCAGCGCCGGACTGGCAGCGGCCAAGGGAGGTCGGCGAGCACCCACAGGCCCTGGCGCCGGGCTTCATGGGCGAGGTTCGGGGAACCCGCGTTGGCATGCCCGACAAACAGCACGGCACGGGTGCTACAGGCCCGTTCGAGCAAGGCCAGGCCATCGTTCACGGCATGCTCGAGAATCAGCAGGTCAGCGCGCGGTGGACGGGCCAGGCAGCTGTCGAGGTCGGCCAGGTCGTGGGTGACGCGCACATTGAACAGGCCCATGGCGTTGCAGGCCTGGTGCAGGAGGATCTGGTGGGATGGGCGTGCCGGGTGAATCAACACGAAGGGCTGTCGCATGTGCCGCTCCTTGGTAAAGGACCGGCCACTCTAGACAAGGCTTTCACAGCCTTACATAGGACAATTCCGCAAAAGAGGTAGGAACTTTTTGCAATCCGGGGCTGCATCGCAGCCCCGAAAGCCATGCGATTACAAAGGCTTGCCGCGATTACCGTGCTGGCTGACAAAGGCTTGAACAGCCTTCAGGTCATTGGCCAAGACGGTGCAACGCTCTTCACGGCTGAACAGGTCGCTCAGGTGCGCAGGCAGCTCCAGCGCCTTGCCGACACCGGCCTTCTCCACCGCCTCAGGGAACTTGACCGGGTGGGCGGTGCCCAGCACCACCATTGGCGTGTCCAGGCTGCGGCGGCACTCGCGGGCGGCCTTGACGCCGATCGCGGTGTGCGGGTCGAGCACCTCACCCGTGGCGGCAAACACCTCGGCGATGGTCTCGCAGGTCTGCTCATCGCTGACCGCCAGCGAATCGAACAGCTTGCGCGCTTCGGTCCAGCGGTCTTGCTCGACGCTGAAGCCGCCACCCTGCTTGAACGTGGCCATCAGCTCGGCCAGCGCGGCGCCGTTGCGGCCGTGCAGGTCGAACAGCAGGCGCTCGAAGTTGGACGAAACCATGATGTCCATGGACGGCGACAAGGTCGCGTGCAGGGTTTCCTTGACGTACTGGTTGCCGCTCATGAAGCGGTGCAGGATGTCGTTGCGGTTGGTGGCGACGATCAGCTGGCTGACCGGCAGGCCCATGTTGCGCGCCAGGTAACCGGCGAAGATATCGCCGAAGTTGCCGGTCGGTACCGAGAATGCCACCGAACGGGCCGGGCCGCCCAGCTGCAGGGCCGCATGGAAGTAATAGACGATCTGGGCCATGATCCGCGCCCAGTTGATCGAGTTGACCGCGACCAGGCGGGTGCCCTTGAGGAACGACTGGTCGGCGAAGCTGGCCTTGACCATTTCCTGGCAGTCGTCGAAGTTGCCTTCGATGGCGATGTTGTGGACGTTGTCGCCGAACAGGGTGGTCATCTGCCGACGCTGCACTTCCGACACACGCTGGTGCGGGTGCAGGATGAAGATGTCGACGTTTTCGCAGCTGCGGCAGCCTTCGATGGCGGCCGAACCGGTGTCACCGCTGGTGGCGCCGATGATCACCACACGCTCGTTGCGCTTGGCCAGCACGTGGTCGAGCAGGCGACCGAGCAGTTGCAGGGCGAAGTCCTTGAAGGCCAGGGTCGGGCCGTGGAACAGCTCGAGCACCCATTCGTTGCTGTTCAGCTGGCGCAGCGGGGCGACCGCAGCGTGGGCGAACTCGCCGTAGGTTTCTTCGAGGATCTTCTTGAAGTCGGCGTCGGCGATGCTGCCTTCGACGAACGGGCGCATCACCCGGAAGGCCAGCTCGTGATACGGCAGGCCGGCCCAGGAGGCGATTTCTTCCTGGGTGAAGCGAGGCAGGTTCTCAGGGACGTACAGGCCGCCGTCGCTGGCCAGGCCAGCCAGCAGCACGTCTTCGAAATTCAGGGCCGGAGCCTGGCCGCGGGTACTGATATAGCGCATGGGTGCAAACCTTCGATGCTAGGGCCGCCAGAGCGGCCCGATTGGCAGATTAATTCAGCTGTTCGACGCGGATGCGTACGACCTTGCCGACCACGTCCTGCAGGGCTTCCAGCGCGACGATGGCGTCGTTGATGCGCTGCTCGACCACACCGTGGGTCAGCAGGATCATCGGCACCAGGCCGTCCTGCTCCTCGGCTTCCTTCTGCATGATCGACTCGATGTTGATGCCGCGCTCCGAGAGGATGCTCGCCACCTGGGCCAGCACGCCCGGATGGTCCTTGGCCTGGATACGCAGGTAGTAGGCACTTTCGCAGGCTTCGATCGGCAGGATCGGATGGGCCGACAACGAGTCTGGCTGGAAGGCCAGGTGCGGCACGCGGTTTTCCGGGTCGGAGGTCATGGCACGGACCACGTCGACCAGGTCACCCACCACCGACGACGCAGTTGGCTCCATGCCGGCGCCAGCGCCGTAGTACAGGGTCGAACCGGCGGCGTCGCCGTTGACCATGACCGCGTTCATCACGCCGTTGACGTTGGCGATCAGGCGGTCGGCCGGGATCAGCGTCGGGTGCACACGCAACTCGATGCCTTCGGCGGTGCGGCGGGCCACGCCCAGGTGCTTGATGCGGTAGCCCAGCGCTTCGGCGTAGTTCACGTCAGCGGTGGTCAGCTGGGTAATGCCTTCGGTGTAGGCCTTGTCGAACTGCAGCGGGATACCAAAGGCGATGGACGCCAGGATGGTCAGCTTGTGCGCGGCGTCGATGCCTTCGACGTCGAAGGTCGGGTCGGCTTCGGCATAGCCCAACGCCTGGGCTTCGGCCAGCACATCGGGGAAGGCGCGGCCTTTCTCACGCATTTCGGTGAGGATGAAGTTGCCGGTGCCATTGATGATGCCGGCCAGCCAGTTGATGCGGTTGGCCGACAGACCTTCGCGGATCGCCTTGATCACCGGGATACCACCGGCCACTGCGGCTTCGAAGGCAACGATGACCCCCTTCTCGCGCGCCTTGGCAAAAATCTCGTTACCGTGCACGGCGATCAGCGCCTTGTTGGCAGTCACCACGTGCTTGCCATTCTCGATGGCCTTGAGCACCAGGTCACGCGCCACGGTGTAGCCACCGATCAGCTCGATGACAATGTCGATTTCCGGGTTGCTCGCAACGTCGAACACATCAGCGGTAATGGGGGTACCGGTAATCTGGCAGTTCGGGTTCTGCGAGCGCATGGCAATCTGAGCCACTTCAATACCGCGCCCGGCACGGCGGGCAATCTCCTCGGCGTTGCGCTGAAGTACATTGAAGGTTCCGCCACCGACGGTCCCCAACCCACAGATGCCTACTTTGACCGGTTTCACTGTGAACTCCCCATTGAACGGCCGGCGCCTTCACCGACCGTGAAACATGCCGTCACCCCATGACGACGGCGTATTGAATGAATTACTTGGCGGCCTGCTGCTGGCCAGCCAGGGCCAGTTTGGCCACTTGTGGTGCCGGCTGGTAACCCGGAATCACATGCCCGTTCTCGAGCACGATGGCCGGCGTGCCGTTGACGCCGATCTGCTGGCCCAGCTGGAATTGCTTGCTGACCGGGTTGGCGCACTTGGCAGCCTTGATTTCCTTGCCTTCGACCATCTTGTCCATCGCCGCGCGGCGATCGCTGGAGCACCAGACTGCCTGCAGCTGCTCGTCACCAGGCGAACCGAGGCCCTGACGCGGGAAGGCGACATAGCGCACTTCGATACCGCGGCGGTTGAGCTCGGGCACTTCGGCGTGCAGCTTGTGGCAATACGGGCAGGTGGTGTCGGTGAAGACAGTGATGTGCGACTTGGTCTCGCCCTTGGCAGGATAGACAACGGTCTCGGCGGCAGGAATGCCGTTGATGAGCTTGGCAACACCCTGACGCTCGGCCTTCTCGGTCAGGTTGACCGGCTTGCCGTCCTGCAACTGGTACAGGTAGCCCTGCATGACGTATTGGCCATCGGCACTGGCATACAGCACACGGCCGCCCTGCAGCTTGACTTCATAAAGGCCATTGAGCGGGCTGCTGCCGACGCTTTCCACCGGCACTTCGAGTTCGAGGTTCTGCAACGACTTGCGGATGGCCTGCTCGGCGCTGGCATTGCTGTCAGCCGCGGCAACGGCAAAGGTACTGGCCAGCGCCATCACGGCGGCGGCGAAAATATGGGTCACGCGCATGGGGAACTCCTGGAGGCGGACAGGGGCCGGAGGGCGTCACCTGCGAAAAAAACGCGGCGACCGTGCGGCCCTTGATGCAAACCGCCCAAGCCTACCACATCACGCTGCGGATGAAGGGGCCTGCAAGGACCGGTCGGCGGAACATGAAAAACATTCATCCACGCGGATGGTGCTGGGCGTGCAATTGCTGGAGCCGCGCCTTGGCTACATGGGTATAGATCTGCGTGGTGGAAAGGTCGCTGTGGCCCAGCAGCATCTGCACCACGCGCAGGTCGGCACCGTGGTTGAGCAGGTGGGTGGCGAAAGCATGGCGCAGGGTATGCGGCGACAGCGGCTTGTCGATGCAGGCCACCCGCGCCTGGTGCTTGATGCGGTGCCAGAAGGTCTGGCGGGTCATCTGCTCGCCGCGCTGACTGGGGAACAGTACGTCGCTGGGGCGGCCGTTCAGCAGTTCGGCGCGGCCATCACGCAGGTAGCGCTCCAGCCAGGCCACCGCCTCCTCGCCCATTGGCACCAGGCGTTCCTTGCTGCCCTTGCCCATCACCCGCAGCACACCCTGGCGCAGGTTGACCTGGTCGAGGGTCAGGCTGACCAGTTCACTGACGCGCAGGCCGCAGGCGTAAAGGACTTCGAGCATGGCGCGGTCGCGTTGACCGATGGCTTCGCCCAGGTCCGGAGCCTGCAGCAGGGCTTCGACGTCGGCTTCCGACAGGGATTTGGGCAAGGGCCGACCGAGTTGCGGCATGTCGACCTGCAGGGTCGGGTCGACGGCGACCAGCTTTTCCCGCAACAGGTAGCGAAAGAAGCCCCGCAGCCCGGAGAGAAAGCGCGCAGTGGAGCGAGGTTTGTAACCTTGGTCCAGGCGCCAGGCCAAGTGATCAAGGATCAGTTCGCGGCCGGCGTCGGGCAGCGCTACCGAATGCTCATGGAGCCAGCCATTGAACAGGGCCAGGTCGCTGCGGTAGGAGGTGCGGGTGTTGTCGGACAGGCCTTTTTCGAGCCACAGGGCGTCGAGGAACTGGTCGATCAGGGGATGGTCTAGGGCGGGCATGCGGGGCTGCTGGGTGTTGGAAGTCGGCCTAGTGTTTCACAGCAGCTTATGGGTTGTCTGTACTGGCCCTATCGCGGCTAAAGCCGTTCTTACAGGTGCTGCGCGCTCCTTGCAGGAGCGGCTTTAGCCGCGACAGGGCCAGAGCAGGACAACTCAGGCCTGGGGCAAAACGGGTACCGGGCGTTTGTCCTCGTCGATGGCGACAAAGCTGAACACCCCGTGGATTGCCCGCTCGCGGCCATCCAGGTACATGTTTTCGACGAACACATCCACCTGTACCTGCAAGCTGGTATTCCCCACCTTGACCACCGTGCCCACCAGTTCGACGATCGAACCTGCCGGGATCGGGTGCTTGAAGTCGATGCGGTCGGTGGACACGGTCACCAGCGGCAGCCGGCAGAAACGCGTTGCGGCGATGAACGACACTTCGTCCATCCAGGCCAGCGCCGTGCCGCCGAAAAGAGTGTTGTGGTGGTTGGTGGTGTTGGGGAACACCGCTTTGGTCACGCGGGTCACCGACAGCTCGGTGCGGCGCTGGATTTCCTGGTCTCGGCTGCTCATATCCATCACTTTCACAGGTTTCAGAAAGCAAAAAAGCAGCCCGAAGGCTGCTTTTTTTCTCGCTAGGCGGCCTTGGCCACCGGACAAACTGTACTCAGGACAGTTTTTCCTTGATGCGAGCGGCTTTGCCGGACAGGTCGCGCAGGTAGTACAGCTTGGCTTTACGCACGTCACCACGACGTTTCACGGCCAGGCTGTCGATCTGCGGGCTGTAGGTCTGGAAGGTACGCTCAACGCCTACGCCGCTGGAGATCTTGCGCACGGTGAAGGCGCTGTTCAGACCGCGGTTACGCTTGGCGATAACAACGCCTTCGAACGCCTGCAGACGGGAACGATCACCTTCCTTCACTTTAACCTGGACGACGATGGTGTCGCCTGGTGCGAAGGTCGGGATTTCCTTGTTCATCTGCTCGGCTTCGAGCTGCTGGATGATCTTGTTGGTCATGCTGTGCTCCTAAGATGGATACTTGATCCACCATCGATACGTTTAACTATCGTCCCGCTCGCGGAGATATTCCTCGAGCAGCTTCTTCTCTTCTCCAGAAAGCGAGCGACTTTCCAGAAGATCGGCGCGTCGTTCGAAGGTCCTACCAAGGGACTGCTTCATCCGCCATCGCCGGATATGTGCATGGTTGCCACTTAGCAACACGTCGGGAACACGCTGATCCGCATACACCTCAGGTCGGGTGTAGTGCGGGCAATCCAGCAGACCGTCGGTGAAAGAGTCTTCCTCCGCCGAGTCCACATGCCCTAAAGCTCCGGGCAGCAGCCGTGTAACCGCATCGATCAGTACCATGGCCGGCAGCTCGCCACCGGAAAGCACATAGTCACCAATCGACCACTCCTCATCGACATGAGCCTCGATAAAGCGCTCGTCGATGCCTTCATAACGACCGGCGATCAGGATCAACGATTCCTGTTCGGCCAGGCCTTTGACCGCCTGCTGAGTCAGCTTGCGGCCTTGTGGCGAAAGGTAGATCACCTTTGCCGCAGCTCCGGTCGCTTGCCTGGCGCTAACCAGGGCATCTTCCAGAGGCTTGATTTTCATCACCATGCCCGGACCACCGCCAAACGGCCGATCATCCACGGTATGGTGGCGATCTGTGGTGTAGTCCCGCGGGTTCCAGCAAGTCACCTGAAGCAACCCCTGTTTCACCGCGCGGCTGGTAATGCCGTACTCTGTGATGGCCGAGAACATCTCGGGGAACAGCGTGATGACGTCTACGCGAAGGTTACCCATCGGTTAGAAGTCCGCGTCCCACTCAACCCGCATCACGCCCGCTTCCAGGTCGATATCGAGCACGCATTGCGCCGTGTAGGGCAACAGACGCTCGCGATCATCCAGGCTGCCTGCGCAGGGTTTGACCACCATTACATCGTTCGCACCGGTCTCCAACAGGTGATCGACCTTGCCGAACAGCTGTTCGTCCTGGTTGATGACCTTCAGACCCACCAACTGGTACCAGTAGTACTCGTCGGCAGCCAGGTTGGGCAAAAGGCTCCGCGCAATGCAGATTTCGTGACCACTCAGAAGACGGGCTTCATCACGATCATCGAGGCCTTTCAACTTCACGACCAGGCCCTTTTGGGAGCCACGACCGCTGACCAGCTCGACCTGCTTTACCTTGCCTTCGTGCCGAAGCGTCCAGCGTGGATAATCCAACAGGTTTTCAATCGGATCGGTAAAGGAATACACCTTCACCTCGCCGCGAACGCCGTGAACCGAAAAAATCTTGCCAACGACGATCAGGTCGTCAGCCTTTTCTGGCGTCGCGTTCATACTGCTCAGGCAGCAGCCTTGGCAGCGTCCTTCAGCAGCTGAGCAACGCGCTCAGACGGCTGTGCACCCTGGCTCAGCCAGTAGTTGACGCGCTCTTGGTTGACCGACAGCTTGACTTCGGCGCCAGCAGCGATCGGGTTGAAGAAACCTACGCGCTCAACGAAACGGCCGTCACGGGCGTTACGCGAGTTGGTCACGGTCAGGTGGTAGAATGGGCGCTTTTTCGAGCCGCCACGGGCCAGACGAATGGTTACCATGTGAACATCGTTCCTATAGTCGGTGCTGCAGTTCATACAGCAGCTGGTACTGCAAATCTGAATGCCAAATAGGCACACGGGTGCCCAAAAGGCCGCATATTCTCGGGGAATACACGGACATTTGCAAATGCCTTTTTCGGCAGGGTTCTGCCCCACCGCCCAGATTTGCCGGTTAAGCCACGCAATCCGTGGCCGTTGCCCCGCCACAGCGGGGGGTTCCGGGCGCCCACTCATCCAAGAGCAGGCCCCCAAAATAGGGGTTACAGCTTCGGCATGCCGCCGCCCGGCAGCATCCCGCCCAGACCGCGCATCATCTTGGCCATGCCGCCCTTGGCAGAAAACTTCTTCATCATTTTCTGCATCTGCTTGTGCTGTTTGATCAGCCGGCCGATGTCCTGCACCTGGGTGCCAGAGCCGAGGGCGATGCGGCGCTTGCGCGAACCGCTGATCAGGTCAGGGTCGCGACGCTCGGCCGGGGTCATCGAGTTGATGATCGCTTCCATCTGCTTGAACTGCTTCTCGGCCGCGCCCTGGGCGTTGCCCATCTGCGACAGGTTGACCCCGCCGATGCTCGGCAGCTTGTCCATCAGGCCGCCCAGGCCGCCCATGTTCTTCATTTGCTGCAGCTGGTCGCGGAAGTCTTCGAGGTCGAAACCCTTGCCCTTTTTCAGCTTCTTGGCCAGCTTGTCGGCCTTGGCCTTGTCGATGGTCTGCTCGGCCTGCTCGATCAGGCTGAGCACGTCACCCATGCCGAGGATGCGCGAAGCGACACGGTCCGGGTGGAAGGGTTCGAGGGCTTCCGTCTTCTCGCCCATACCGATGAACTTGATCGGCTTGCCAGTGATCGCGCGCACCGACAGCGCGGCACCGCCACGCGCATCACCGTCGACCTTGGTCAGCACCACACCGGTCAGCGGCAGGGCCTCGCCGAACGCCTTGGCGGTGTTGGCAGCGTCCTGGCCGGTCATGGCGTCGACCACGAACAGAGTCTCGATCGGCTTGACTGCGGCGTGTAGTGCCTTGATCTCGTCCATCATGTCGGCGTCGATGTGCAGGCGACCGGCGGTGTCGACGATGACCACGTCGATGAACTTGAGCTTGGCTTCGCGGATCGCAGCTTCGGCGATGGCCACCGGCTTCTGGCTGATATCGGACGGGAAGAAGGTCACGCCGATGTCGTTGGCCAGGGTTTCCAGCTGCTTGATCGCCGCCGGGCGATAGACGTCGGCGGAAACCACCATGACGCTCTTCTTCTTGCGCTCCTTGAGGAAGCGCGCCAGCTTGCCGGCGGTGGTGGTCTTACCGGCACCCTGCAGGCCGGCCATCAGTACCACCGCCGGCGGCGCGGCGTTCAACGCGAGGTCTTCGTTGGCCGCGCCCATCAGGCTTTCCAGCTCGGCCTGGACGATCTTCACGAACGCCTGGCCCGGGGTCAGGCTGCGCGACACCTCGGTGCCGACGGCACGGTCCTTGACGCTGTTGACGAAATCCTTGACCACCGGCAGGGCAACGTCGGCCTCGAGCAGGGCCATGCGCACTTCGCGCAACGTGTCCTTGATGTTGTCTTCGGTCAGCTTGGCCTTGCCGGTGACATGGCGCAGCGTCTGTGACAGGCGGTCGGTCAGGTTTTCGAACATGGTGATCCTTTCAGGCCCAGTAAAAGCCGAGGTTTGTCAGGCGCCCGAGGGGGAAATGCACACCCGTCAGGCACAGCAAGGCGGCGATTATAACGAAGTGCAGCGGCGGCGCACACCTCGCTGCCGATCGGTCTGGATGGCCGGTGGCGTTCTATGCCAAACTCCGTCTCTTTCAGGGCTCTGCAACCAGGACTTATGGTTTCCTCACCCAGCCTCATCCCCAACCTGATCGCCGCCGGCTTATATATAGCTGCGGCCATCTATCAGGGCACCTACCTGGCCCAGGGCCGCAAGGCCGACAAACGCCTGCTCGGCCTGCTCGGCGCCCTCGCCGTGGTCGCCCAGGGTGGCGCACTGTTCTTCCAGCTGATCACCCCGCTGGGGCTGAGCCTGGACTTCTTCAGCGCTGCCAGCCTGATCGCCGTGGCGGTCATCGCCCTGACGCTGCTGGCCTGCCTGCGTATCCCGGTGGAAAACCTGCTGGTGCTGCTGTTCCCGCTCGGCGCCGTCACCGCCCTGCTGGCCCAGTTCGCCCCGCCCGGCACCGTGCCGCTGATCGACGAAGAGCCGGGCATCCTCGCGCATATCCTGCTGTCGATCCTGGCCTATGGCCTGTTCACCATCGCGGTGTTCCAGTCGCTGCTGTTGCTGCTGCAGGACCGCCAGCTGAAGAACAAGCACCCGTCCGGCCTGATCCGCAACTTCCCGCCGCTGCAAACCATGGAAAGCCTGCTGTTCGGCTTCCTCTGGGCGGGCTGGTGCCTGCTCTCGCTGTCGCTGATTTCCGGCTGGCTGTTCCTCGAGAACCTGTTTGCCCAGCATCTGGTGCACAAGACGCTGCTGGCCTGTGTGGCCTGGGTGGTGTTCAGCGTGCTGCTGTGGGGCCGCACCCGCCTGGGCTGGCGCGGGCACAAGGCGATCCGCTGGACCCTGGCGGGTTTCTGCCTGCTGATGCTGGCCTACTTCGGCAGCAAGCTGGTCCGCGAATTCATCCTGCATATCTGACGGCCGCCCATGGACACCCTGCCGTACGCACCGCTACTCGGCATTCTGGCACTGGCGCTACTGTGGTCGGCACTGTTCACCGCCGTCGACGCTGCCCGCCTGCAGCTCAATGGTTCACTGCGCAACGGCGATGACGCCCCGCCGCCGCTGCCAGCCCAGGCCCTGGTGCTGTGCGCCAGCCTGGGCAAGCTGCTGGTGCTGGGCCTGGCGTGCCTGATCGGCCAACGCCAGAGCGGCGAACACGGCTTCTGGCTCGCGGGCCTGGGCGCGGTGGCAGCGCTGCTGGTGTTCGCCGAATTCCTGCCGCGGCGCCTGGCCCGGCGCAACCCGCAGGCGTTCATCAGCCTTGGCCTGAGCCTGCGCCCGTTTCCGCTCGCCCTGCTGCAACCTTTGGCCTGCCTGTTCGATGGCATCGCCAAGCTGATGCTGCGGCCGTTCCGCGCGCAGCCCACGGCAGTGGCCTTGCATCCGCAGGAAGACGACGTCTTCGACGAAGACGATGAGCACGAGGCGCCGCGCCATGGCCTGCTGGACGGCTTGCAGTCGCTGGACAAGATCACCGTCAACGACATCCTGGTGCCTCGCAACGAAGTCGACGGCATCAACCTCGACGACCCCATCACACAGATCATCGAGCAGCTGATCGTCAGCCGGCACACTCGCCTGCCGGTGTATCACAGCGACATCAACCAGGTCGAAGCGATCCTCAACACCAAGCTCATCAGCCACTTGCTGCCCAAGGCCGAGCTGACTTTGGAGCAGCTGCTGGGCGCCTGCTACGAGCCCTACTTCGTGCCGGAAAGCACGCCACTGCAGATGCAACTGCTGAACTTCCACAAGCAGCAGCGGCGCCTGGGCGTGGTGGTGGACGAGTATGGCGAAGTGCTGGGTATCGTCACCCTGGAAGACATCCTTGAAGAGATCGTCGGCGAATTCGAGGACGAGCAGAGCCTGGACAACCCGCATGTACACCCGCAGCCCGATGGCACCTTCGTCATCGAAGGCAACGCCTCGCTGCGTGAAATCAACCGTACCCTGGGCTGGCACCTGCCGTGTGACGGTGGCCCGAAAACCCTCAACGGGCTGGTCACCGAAGCCCTCGAAAGCATTCCGGAAAGCGCCGTTTGCCTGAAGATCGGCCGCTATCGCCTGGAAATCCTCGAAACAGAGGACAATTGTGCCAGCAAGGTACTGGTATGGACCGTGACCCGGTAGCTATACTCGGGTCACGCTTACCCAGCCCCGCCGTTCCGCCCGCTACCCGCACCCGGCGCCACACGGCCAGTCCGCTGCACTGACACGCCCCGCGGTCCTGCTTCAACACCCCGAACAGTGCCCGCTCCCACCCCTACCCTTGCGGGCCGGTGTCAGGTGCGCGAACACAACAACAATACGCTCCGGCGTCCGCCAAGCCGTGCCCACCCTCAACGCCGGCACCGGCCACGGACAATGCCGTGGAGCGGAACAGACTGTCAGGGACCTACTTAATGACAACCACCTATGCCGAGGCGCCTGCCGCGCCGGTCAACTCGCCTGCGCGGGTCGCCACCGCCAGCTTCATCGGCACCGCCATCGACTTCTACGTCTACGCCACTGCCGCCGCGCTGGTCATCGGCCCGGTGTTCTTCCCTTCCGGGTCGGGCACCGCACAGATGCTCGCCGCCTTCATTACCTTCGGCATCGCCTTCCTTGCCCGCCCGCTGGGCTCGGCGCTGTTCGGTCACTTCGGCGACCGCATCGGGCGCAAGTCGACCCTGGTTGCTTCGCTGCTGCTGATGGGTGTATCGACCACACTGATCGGTGTGCTGCCGGGCTACGACAGCATCGGCGTGTGGGCACCGATCCTGCTCTGCCTGCTGCGTTTCGGCCAGGGCCTTGGCCTGGGTGGCGAATGGGGCGGCGCCGCGCTGCTGGCCACCGAGAACGCGCCGGAGGGCAAACGCGCCTGGTTCGGCATGTTCCCGCAACTTGGCCCATCGATCGGCTTCCTGGCGGCCAACGGCCTGTTCCTGTCCCTGGCCATGCTGCTCAGCGACGAGCAGTTCCGGGACTGGGGCTGGCGCATTCCGTTCCTGCTCAGTGCCGCGCTGGTGCTGGTGGGGCTGTATGTGCGCCTGAAGCTTGAAGAGAGCCCGGTGTTCGCCAAGGCAGTCGCCCGTCACGAACGGGTGAAGATGCCGGTGTTCGACCTGTTCGGCAAATACTGGATGCCAACGCTGCTGGGCGCAGCCGCCATGGTGGTGTGCTATGCGCTGTTCTATATCTCGACGGTGTTCTCGCTGAGCTACGGCGTGACCACGTTGGGCTACAGCCGCGAAACCTTCCTTGGCCTGCTGTGCTTCGCCGTGGTGTTCATGGCCCTGGCCACGCCGCTGTCGGCTTGGCTGAGCGACCGTTACGGACGCAAGCCGGTGCTGGTCGTCGGCGGCCTGCTGGCGGTGGCTTCGGGCTTTGCCATGGAGCCCCTGCAGACCTCGGGCTCGACCACGGGCGTGGCGTTGTTCCTGGCCATCGAGCTGTTCCTGATGGGCGTGACCTTCGCACCGATGGGGGCGCTACTGCCAGAGCTGTTCCCGACCCACGTGCGTTATACCGGCGCTTCGGCGGCGTACAACCTGGGCGGCATCGTCGGCGCCTCGGCAGCACCGTTCTTTGCCCAGAAGCTGGTGAGCATGGGGGGCTTGAGCTGGGTGGGTGGCTACGTGTCGGCGGCGGCCGTGATCAGCCTGATTGCCGTGCTGTGCCTGAAGGAAACCCGCGATACCGAGCTGTAAGCAAGTGGGGCCGCTTTGCGGCCCCCTTCGGATCAGAACTCGACCTTGACCGCCTGCGATGCACGGGTGGCCTTGGTCCGCGCCGCTTCGACCGATTCATCACGCGCCAGGCACACACCCATACGGCGCGTGCCGTTGATTTCCGGCTTGCCGAACAGGCGAATCGCCGTGTCAGGCTCGCTCAGGGCAGCCCCCAGGTTGGCAAAGCTGGTCTGCTGTGACTGGCCTTCCGGCAAGATCACCGCCGAAGCCGACGGCCCGAACTGGCGCACTACCGGGATCGGCAGGCCGAGAATGGCGCGGGCATGCAGGGCGAACTGCGACAGGTCCTGGGAAATCAGGGTCACCAGGCCAGTGTCATGCGGGCGCGGCGAAACTTCGCTGAACCACACCTGGTCGCCCTTGACGAACAGCTCCACGCCGAACAGACCACGGCCACCCAGTGCATCGGTAACCGCCTTGGCCACACGCTGCGACTCGGCCAGGGCTTTCGCGCTCATGGCTTGCGGCTGCCAGGATTCCTGATAGTCGCCCTTCTCCTGACGGTGCCCCACCGGTTCGAGGAAAGTGGTACCGCCGACATGGCGCACGGTCAGCAGGGTGATTTCATATTCAAAGTCGATGAAGCCCTCGATGATCACCCGACCCTTGCCGGCACGGCCGCCTTCCTGGGCGTAGTCCCAGGACTTCTGCAGGTCGGCATCGCTGCGCAGCAGGCTCTGGCCCTTGCCCGAAGAGCTCATCACCGGCTTGACCACACAGGGGTAGCCGACGTCGGCCACGGCCTTGGCGTAGTCCTCGAAGGTGTCGGCAAAGTGGTACGGCGAGGTTGGCAGGTCCAGCTCTTCGGCCGCCAGGCGGCGAATGCCCTCACGGTTCATGGTCAGCTGGGTGGCGCGTGCGGTCGGCACCACGTTGAAGCCTTCGTTCTCCAGCTCGACCAGCGTGGCGGTGGCGATGGCCTCGATTTCCGGAACGATGTAGTGCGGTTTTTCCGCTTCGATGATTGCCCGCAGGGCAACGCCATCGAGCATGTTGACCACGTGGCTGCGGTGCGCCACCTGCATCGCCGGGGCATTGGCGTAGCGGTCGACGGCGATCACCTCGACGCCCAGGCGCTGCAGCTCGATCACCACTTCCTTGCCCAGCTCGCCACAGCCGCAGAGCAGCACACGGGTCGCGGTTGGCGACAATGGGGTTCCGATACGGGTCATTTCAGGTCCTCGAAGGCGTCCGGGGCTGCACCAGGCTTTGGCACGGCCCGCTGAAAAAGGACCGGTATTCTACACCATCAGCCCGCGACAGCGGCCCGCCGCGCACGAAATGCCATGGCCAGCCAGACGGCCGTGACACCGGCGAATTTAGACGCCATGGCGGTGCCGATCACCGCCGGTGTGAGCGCACCGATCATGCCGAAGAAGATGAAGGTATCCACCGGAATGCTCAGTGCCGAGCTCAGCCACAGGCGGTCACGCAGCGGCCGGCGCGTGATGCTGAACACCAGCCAGTCGATCAGCTCGGAGACGAAGAACGCGGTGGCGCTGGCCAAGGCAATGGCCGGCTCCGAGGTGGCGTACGACAGCACCAGGGCCAGCAGCATGGCAATCAGCGCGCCGTGGCCAAAGCGGGTCTGCACCATGTCGCGCAGAATGAACACCAGGCCGCCCCAGCAGGACCAGATGATGTCCAGGTGCGGGGCGCTGGAGAAGGCGTAGTTGATCAGCACTACGCTACTGATATAGGCAATGAGATAGAACATGGCGAGTGATCTGTGGGCAAGCCACACAGGTTACTTGATTTCGCGGTCAGTGCCCAATGATCAGGCCGGCAGCCACCGCGCGCTCATGGCACAGCTTGAGCACCGCCCGACGCTCGGTATTGTCCATCCTTCCCCAGCGGCCGATCTCGGCCACGGTACGCTGGCAGCCGGTACAGATGTCCTGTTCGTCCAGGGCGCAGATGCTTACGCACGGCGAAGCCACCGGCCGCTCTACGGCTACGTCACTCATCGTCAACCACCAGCTCCCGCGCATAACGCTCGGCATTGTGTACATAGTGCGCAGCGCTGGCTTCGAGCATGCGCATCTGCTGTTCGGTCAGCTCGCGCACCACCTTGCCTGGCGAGCCCATCACCAGCGAGCCATCAGGAATTTCCTTGCCTTCCGGGATCAGCGCGTTGGCGCCGATGATGCAGTGCTTGCCGATCCGCGCGCCGTTGAGGATGACGGCGTTGATGCCGATCAGGCTGTAATCGCCGACCGAGCAGCCATGCAGCATGGCGTTGTGGCCGATGGTCACGCCCTTGCCCAGGGTCAGCGGCGAGCCCATGTCGGTGTGCATCACCGTACCGTCCTGGACGTTGCTGTCCTCGCCGATGTCGATCAGCTCGTTGTCACCCCGCAGCACCGCACCGAACCACACGCTGGCACGGGCCTGCAGGCGCACCTTGCCGATCAGGGTGGCATTGGGTGCGGCCCAGCTGGTGGGGTGGCATTCGACCCGATGGTCGCCCAGGCGGTATTTCATGTTTGCTCCTCAGGGGTTCACGCAGACGGCGGGGTGTGCGCCGCTCAGATTTCGATGTAGCGCTCAGGGGGTTGATGCAGGCTGATACCGGCGTCATACAACAGGTTGACCAGCTCGACGATCATGATCGCCGACAACCCCCAGATCTTGTACTCGCCGTAGCGGTAGCTGGGCACGTACCAACTGCGCCCCTGGTAATCGATACGGTGGGTGTGGTCACGCGGGTCCTGGCGGAAGAATTCCAGCGGTACGCTGAAGACTGCCGCGATTTCAGCGTCATTGGCGCGGTATTCGACGAAATCCGGGATCAAGCCGACGAACGGGGTCACTTTCAGGCCGTGCAGGGAGATCAGCGGGCTGAGTGGGCCGATCACTTCCACCAGGCCGGGCGGCAGGCCGATTTCTTCTTCGGCTTCGCGCAGCGCGGTAAACACCAGGTCCGGGTCTTCCGGGTCGCGGCGGCCGCCAGGAAAGGCGACTTCACCGCCGTGGGTCGACAAGCCCTTGGCACGCAGGGTCAAGACCAGCTCGGGCGCTTCGCTGCGGGTGATGGGCAAAAGTACCGCCGCCTCGGGGAACCGTCGGTCGGTTTCCAGTGAAGCGGGTTGGTGGTTGCTCATACGGCGAAGTAGCTCGTCCAGCATTGCGCACTCTCGTTTCCAAGGCCTGCCTTGCATGATGCACCAAAGCCGCGAAGCACCCAAGCCCCGTGCGCTTGCGGCAGCCCCGCCTGGCGCGCCAAGATAACCCCGTCAAGAGGGAAGAAAAGCATGAAATTTTGCAGCGCGTGCGGCCAGCCAGTCATTCAGCAGATTCCCGAGGGCGACAGCCGCCTGCGGTTCGTCTGCGAGTCTTGCCAGACTATTCACTACCAGAACCCCAACATCGTCGCCGGGGTGTTGCCCACCTGGGGCAGCCAGGTGCTGCTGTGCCGTCGCGCCATCGAGCCGCGCCGCGGCTTCTGGACGCTACCGGCGGGCTTCATGGAAAACGGCGAGACCCTCGACCAGGCCGCCCGTCGCGAAACCGACGAGGAAGCCTGCGCCCGGGTCGGCGACATGGCCCTGTACCAGCTGTTCGACCTGCCGCACATCAACCAGGTGCATGTGTTCTTCCGTGCCGAGCTGGCCGACCTGGATTTTGCCGTCGGCGTCGAAAGCCTGGAGGTGCGATTGTTCGAGGAACACGAAATCCCGTGGGGCGAGCTGGCTTTCCGCACCGTCACTCGCACACTAGAATGCTATTATCGCGACCGCATCAGGCAGCACTACCCGATTGGCCATGAATACCTGCCGCCGATGAATGTTTCGCCCACCACTTAAGCTCGCAGGTACTGCTTCATGCGTTGGTTGTTCGCCCTTTTCTGCCTTTGCGTTACCACGGTGTCCCAGGCGGCCTTCACCGAAGTCATCATTCGCAAGCCGCAACCGCCGGTGCCGGCCCAGTCGCAATCCCAAGCGGCCATGCAGCCGCTGATCGACAAGGTGCTGGTGATCAAGTCCGAGCGCCGCCTGCAGCTGATCAGCCGCGGCGAGCCGCTGAAGACCTACCGCATTTCCCTGGGCAAGCAGCCCAAGGGCGCCAAGGAACGCGAGGGCGACAAGAAGACCCCTGAAGGCCTGTACTGGCTGGACTGGCGCAAGGAAAGCGACCGCTTCAACCTGGCCATGCACATCACCTACCCGAACATCAGCGACGCCGCCCGCGCCAACCGCGAAGGCTGGAGCGCTGGCAGCATGATCATGATCCACGGCACGCCGATCGACGAGAACTACCCCGAGTGGTACTTCCACACCCTCGACTGGACTGACGGCTGCATCGCCATGCGCAACCGCGACATGCAGGAAGTCTGGGACCTGGTCCGCGACGGCACCCTGATCGAGATTCGCCCTTGATAGTCCTGCATTCAGATTGAGCTTGTAGGACGTTTCATACTTCAAATACACACCTGCCCTACATCTTGCTTAGGCCAGGGACTGCATCCAACCGACGGCTTGAATTCTTAGCATCCACGCAAACGAGTACGTAACCCGTACGCCATTTGCGAGGGTGCTTAATGCAGTGCCGACTCCTTCACGCCGCCAGCAGGGCGCTCGCCGGTTGCCTGGCTGGCATGCTGATCTCCCACACGGTCCTGGCTGACGACCCTGCCAGCCTGCAACTGCGCGACCAGCAGCAATCCCTGCGGCATTTCGAACAGCAACAGCGGCTCAAGCGCTGGCAACAGCCGTCTGCACCGGAGCGCAATGGGCAGAGCGCCGCCCTGCCGGAAGACAGCCAGTGCTGGGCCGTGTCCGGCCTGCGCATCATCGGCAACCGCCAACTTGCGGATCAGGCGCTCGAGCCCGCGCTGCGCGAGTGGCTGCTGCCTTGCATGGGCATCAACGACATCAATAGCCTGCTCAGGGGCATCACCCAGCTGTATGTCAGTGCCGGATTTCCAACCAGCCGCCCCTACCTGCGCCAACAGCCTCGGGATGCTGCCCCCCTGGACATCGTCATCGTCGAAGGCTTCGTCGAATCCATCGAACTCGACGACCCCGAGCTGCCTTTGTCTTTGCCAGGCGCCTTCCCTGGCGTACTAGGCAAGCCCCTTTACCTGCCCGCCCTCGAGCAGGGGCTGGACCAACTCAATCGCCTGCGCGCCTATGACGTGGGCATGGATTTGCTGCCCGGCGAGCTGCAGGGCGGCACCCGGGTTGTGCTGCAACCGCACAAGATTGGCTCACGCTGGCACCTGGACAGTCGCCTGGACAACCGCGGCAGCGAGCTGACCGGTCGCCACCGGCTTAACCTCGGCCTTGGCCTGGACAGCCCGCTGGGGCTCAATGACGACCTGCGCGTGTCGTTGCTCTCCAGCGTCTTCCAAGCCCCCGGCCAGGTGCAGGGCGTCACGTTGTACTACAGCGTTCCCTACGGCCCCTGGACCTTTGCCCTCAACGCCAGCCAACTGACCTACGACGCACCGCTGCCGCACAGTCGGCAGACCAGCGACGGCAGCAGCAGCTACCAGGGCCTGAGCATCGAGCGGATGCTGTGGCGCAACCAGCAAGGCATGCTCAGCGCCAGCGTGCGGCTGGACCGCAAGCAGTTGATCAATCGCAGCGCTGGCGCCGTCATCACCCAGCAGAGCCCGACACTCAGCAGTATCGAGGCTGGCATCAACCTGCTGTGGCTCGAAGGCGGGTTATGGAACGGGTATGTGGGTGTTGCCCAAGGACTGGACTGGTTCGCTGCCGACGAGGAGCCTTTGGGTGCCGAACGCCTGCGCCCGGATTTTCGCAAGTACCGCGCCAGCCTGCTGCACCTGCGCCAGGGGCCGCCTGAAACACCTTGGCGCTGGCAAAGCGAGCTGGCCTTGCAGTACAGCGAACACGCGTTGCCCGCCGTCGAGCAATTACTGGTCAGCGACGACTCGACGGTACGCGGCTTTCGCCTGCGCACCTACTCCGGAGCCAACGGTGCGGCCTGGCGCAATACCTTCAGCCAACCACTGCCAGCGATCTGGGCCCACCCCGTGCAGATACGCCCTTACCTCGGCCTGGATGTGGGCTGGACCCGACACGCCACGGGCAAGCCTTCGCAACGCCTGGCTGGCACAGCCGCCGGCATCGAACTGAGCCTGACAAACGCCCGGCTGCGGCTCGACCACCAACGCGCCCTCTACACCAGCGACCTGCCCCGCTCGCGCCTGGAGCCTGGCTTCTGGGTACTGGAGTGCACCCTGAGCATCTGATTCACCCACAACAAAGAGAACGAGAACATGCAGATACTCTCGCCGTTACCGTCTGACCGCCCGGACACCTTGCGCTGGGCAATCTTCCTCGCCCTGCTCGGGCCCACCAGCGCGCTGGCGCAGGGCGGGCTGGAGGCCGCCAGCGGCCCGGCAGGCACGCCCATCATCAACAACGATCATGGCGTGCCGGTGATCGACATCGTCCCACCCAACGCCAGTGGCCTGTCGCATAACCAGTTCCTCGACTACAACGTCGCCCGCGCAGGTGTAGTGCTGAACAACGCCTTGCAAGACGGCCAGTCGCAACTGGCCGGCGCATTGGCCGCCAACCCGCAGTTCCAGGGCCAGGCGGCGTCGACCATTCTCAACGAGGTGGTCAGCCGCAACGCCTCGCTGATCGAAGGCCCGCAGGAAATTTTCGGCCGCCCTGCCGACTACATTCTTGCCAACCCCAATGGCATCACCCTCAATGGCGGCAGTTTCATCAATACCACCCGCGCCGGGTTCGTGGTCGGCACGCCCGAGTTGCAGGATGAACAGCTGCGCAATTTCAACACGCTGAACACCGCAGGCACCTTGCAGGTGCTAAGCGATGGCCAGAGCAATGCCGAGGGTGCACTTGATCTGATTGCCCCCAAGGTGGACCAGCAAGGCTTGCTCATGGCCAAGGGGGACCTCAACGTGACCGTCGGCCGTAATCGCATCGCTCATGCCGATGGGCAGGTCCTCGAACACCTGCCTGGCACCCCGTCGAGCATCGACGCCAGTCTGTTCGGTGCCATGCGCGCCGGGCGCATTCGCGTGGTGAGCACTGCCGAAGGTGCAGGCGTGCGCATGGGGCCTATGGACTTCCGGGCCGATCACGGCATCGACGTGCAATCGGCCGGCGCCCTGACGATCACCGGTGCAGGCGAGCGGTACGCGACGCTGAACACCAAACACGGCTTACTGCGCCTCGACGCTGCTGACGACCTTACGCTGCACAATGCCGATGGCCAGGCGGAGCGGATCGAGATCAAGGCCGGGAACAAACTGACGCTGGATGGCGAAGCCCGTCAGGCACTCAGCAAAGACAAGGACAAGTGGAGCAAGAAATTTGTTTTCATCACCCACGAAACCTATGACAGTGAGCGCACCACCACTCAGACCAGTCAGCAAGGCACCCGCCTGCTGGGCCGGGACAGTGTGCTACTGGAGTCCGGCGGCGACATGCAACTGGTGGCCGCCGATATCAATGTACTGGAAGAACTGACCCTCGCCAGCGGCGGCGACCTGGACATCGCCGGCGGACTGGACAGCGAGCGCATCGAAGAAACCATTCGCCACCGCAAGCATCTGTGGCGGGGCGACCGCGATACCGAGCAGTTCAAGGAAACGGCCAGACCCAGCGAGTTGAACGCCAATCGCATGACACTGAAGGCAAGCGATACCGTCAAGGTACGTGGTAGCACATTGAAAAGCCGCAGCGACATGGCCATCAACGGCCAGCAGGTAGAAGTCGGCACCCTGGCGCTGCAAGACACCAATAGCGAAAGCGGCTACCGCGGCGACCTGGTGTCCGGGACATTCTTCGGTGACCGCAAAGGTAATGACACTCAAGGCCAGACCGTCGCTGGCAGCCAGGTGATTGCAGGTGGAAAGCTGGAGGTGATTGCCGACCAGGTGACCATCAAGGGCAGCACGGTCAACGGTACCGAGGACGCGGTGCTCTACAGCACTAAAGGCCAGCTGACGATCGCGGCTGACCACGCCAGCAGCACCTCGACCGATCATGACAGCAGCAGCCAAGTGTTCGGCCTGTTCGGCAAAGACAACACGCGCACATCCCGCAACGATCAGGTATTGATCAGCGATGTCTCCTCCAGCAGCAACCTGCGCCTGGCCAGTGCCGATGAAATGCGTATCCAGGGCGCCAAGGTGGAAGCAGGCCAGCATTTGCAAGTCGAGGCCAAAGGGGACGTCATGATAGAAAGCAGCCAGGCGCTTGCCGAGAGCGAAACCCACACCCGGCAGCGTGGCTTGACTGCCAGCGCCAAGCAGACCCAAGGCGCCGAAGATGGCAAGCCCGAGTCACGTCAGTACAGTGCCGGCCTGGCCTATGACGTGGATGACAGCACCCGCAAGCAAAGCGAAACGACCCAGGTTGCAAGCGAACTCAAGGGGGCATCGGTCGCCCTGAACAGCGGGACACATCTGCAGGTCAATGGCTCCAAGGTGCAGGCCAGCGACGGTGATCTCGACGTGGACGCCAGCCAGGTCACGCTCAGCGCCACGCGCAACACCCGCGACGCGACCATCACCGACACCCAGAGCGGCGGCGGTTTGACTGTCACGGGTGGCATCGACCGCCTGGGCAGCCTGTTCGAAGGCCATCACAACAAGACCGTGCTGACCGAGCGCGACAGCCAGGCCCAACGCAGCGAACTGCAGGCCAGCGGCAACGTGAAGGTCAATGCTGACGAACTGGTGACCGAAGCCGCACGCGTCACTGCCGGGGATACCCTCACGGTCAGCGCCAAGCGCATCGACAACCGCGCAGTTCTGGATACCCATGATCGGGAAGAACTCCGCAACGAATGGTCCGGCAGCCTCGGCGCCAGCGTCGAGTACCGCGACCTGACCCGGCCGATCGAACGGCTGGTGCTGGGCGAAGAAGCCGCGCGCTTCCAGCAGGCATCCCCCGAGGACGCCATGGTGGCCCCCAGCGTCGGTGCCGACATGACCGTCGAGCACCTCAAACGCCTGGAAAACCAGCGCCGTGGCATTGCCCAGGTGAGTGAGCTGTCGGGTGCGAAGGTCGAGGTCAAGGCTGACACCCTCGACGACCAGGGTACCGCCTGGCGTGCCAATGCCGGCCAACTGCAGATCGAGGCCCAGACGCACACGATGCGTGCCGCCGAAAACACCCAGGAGGACGGCGTGCAGCGCCTGGCCTATGGTGGTGACCTGCGCATCGACACCAGCTCCGGCAGCGACCTGAACGCCCGCGGCGCGGGCAAGGGTGGCTCGCTGGACAAGCAGGCAACGGCCAGCACTGCAGTACCCGGCAGCCTTTATGGGCAACAGGGCATTCAGGTCCAGCTGGGTAGCGATGGTCAATATGAGGGTACACGCATCAATGGTGGCGAAGGTGAAGTGGCCATCCACAGTGAAGGCAACCTGTCGCTGCCCCAGGCCAACGACCGCACCGAGGAGCTGACCCGCCAGCTCGACGGCAATGCGTGGGCCAAGGTCGGCAACCGGCCGGGCAGCACCGGCTTCGATGGCCGTGGCTACCTTGACCACGCGCAGCTGCAAACCGTGCAGACCAAGGCACACGTCGCACAGATCGACGCCAAGGGTGAAGTCCGCCTGAGCAGCGCAGGTGATCTGTCGCTGGAAGGCACCCGCATCGGCAGTCGCGAGGCCAAGGTGGGCGATATTCGCTTGCACAGCGATGGCCTGCTGCAGGTCAAGGCAGGCAGCGACACCCAGCAGGCCAACGGCGGCAAACTCGGCGGTGGCCTGGAGCTGGCAGCCAAGATGGGCGAGACCAAAGGCGGCGGCATCGGTGGCCATTTCACCCATGGCACGCAGGACGAAAACGCCCGTCAGGCCGTAGATGCCCAGTTCGCCAGTGCCGGCAAGCTGACCCTCAGCAGTGCTGCTCGCGAGGACATCGCCCTGCACCTGGAGGGCCTGCGGGCAGCCGCCGAACAGATCGCGCTCAACGCGTCCAGCGGCGGCATGCTGATCGAAGCCTCCTCCAATCAGGAGCAGCGCAACAATCTCGAGATCACCGCCGGTGCCGGTTTCAACATGACCGCAGGCACCACCGACACCCGTGGCCTGCATGGCCGGGCCAAGGTCGAACTGGACAAACGCGACAACCAGACCTGGAACGCCAGCAACCTGCGCGCCGAAACCATCGACCTGCAAAGCCGTGGTGATACCCGCATCGAAGGCGCCAGCCTGGAAGCCGGGCGCATCACCGGGGCGATCGATGGCGACCTGCGCATCGCCAGCCGCAAGGACAGCGTCGACACCCTGACCGTGAAGGGCGATGCGCGCCTGAGCCAAGAGAAGAACCCGCAGGGCTACGTCAACGCCGCCACCTCGCTGGCCGGGCCACTGGGTGGCAAGGTCAAGGAAAAGGCCGGCTCGGCCTTGAGCAAGGCAGAGCCAGGCTTATCGCCGACCTTCAGCCTTGAGGTGTCGCACGCGCAGCGCGACAGCGTGGGGCAGCAAGCGGTGCTCAAGGGCAGTGAAGGTGTCGAGCTGAAGGTGGGCGGTGATGCCCAGCTGGTTGGCGCGCGGTTGCAGTCGGCCAAGGGTGCGGTCGCGCTCGATGCTAGCTCGGTGAGCCGGGAAACCCTGAGTGGCAATGATTACCGTCGGGATGTGTCGGTCGATGCGTCCAATTCGCCGGTGGACCTGGGTACGGCGATTGCCGAGATCGCCAAAGGCAAAGGCGCGGCGGATGGCGAAAATGCGCTGGACCTGGGGCTGTTGCGGACCAGTGGGCATAACCGCAGTGAGCAGTGGGTTTCCAGTGTGCAGGGTGGTAAGGCGGAATAAGAACGCGGATGTACCTGCCTTGAAATGTTCAGCGCCTGTGAGATCGAGCGCCGCCCGCGCGGCGCATCGCGGATAAATCCGCTCCTACAGTTGTTGCAACATGGCCATGGCGTACCAGGTTCGATACGTTGCAACTAACCGTAGGAGCGGATTTATCCGCGATGCGCCGCGCGGGGGGGGGGGCGCTCGATCTCACAGGCGCTGATTTGTCATGGCGAACACGGGGTAGCCTTGACCGATCCCCCGCCCTACCATCGCACCTCCCGCTGCCCCGCCAGCACCTGCGGCCCAAGCCACTGTGCGCCACGCAGCAAAGGCGTCAGCGCCGACTCATTGTGGACATTGAACGTCACGTGCGCCCTGCGCTTCTCCAGGTCCGCCTCCAGCTTCAGTTCATGCTGCCCCTGCTGCACCAATTTCCCGCGCAAGCGCCACCCAGCACGGCAATCCATCTCTACCCAGCCCTGCCCCAACCCCAGCGACCACGGCTCACTCAAAGCCAGATCCGTCACGCTCACCCGCCCCTCGCTGCTTCGACACTGGCGCCCCGAACCCTGCATGCGCAGCGCCCCTTGCCACTGCCCGGCCAGGCGGTAATCCGACAGTGCCGTCGCTTGAGGCGTCAAAGCCGCGGCTTCCAATTGCCAACGCCAGGGCCAGCCTTCGGCGCGCACCTGCCAGGCTTGGCCCTGGAAGCCGATCTGTGCGTTGGCCTGCATGCGCCATGGCTGTATCGTCCAGTACAGTGGCCCAACCGGCCCCACTTGCTGGGCCTGGCCCTGCCACACGCTGCCGCTGACATCACCTGCCGGCAGGCCAGCGCTGCGCATCACCCAGGCAGCCGGGAACTCGACCAACAGGGTCAGCGTGAATACCAACCCGCACCACAGCAGCCCGCGACGGCTCATGGTTGCATCACCAACTCAAAGCGCAGCCCCTTGGCGTCCTGCTCCAGCCCCCACTGCAACGGCTGCGCCCCTTCAGCACGCAGGCTTTGCAACCAGCCCTGCAGCACGCGCTCATCCGCTACCTGCCCCCGCAGCTGCCAGCTTTTGCCTTGCACATCGACATCGGCCAGTTCGATTTGCCGCGACTGGGCTGACTGGCGCAGGCGTTCCAGGCTCACGCCCGGGCCACCCTGCAAGCCTGCGGCCTGCACTGCCAGCTCACGCCACTGACTGAGCTCACGCCATTGCGCCAGGCCTTCGCGCACGGCCAGAAAGGCCAGCAGCAAGCCGATCATCCCCCATGCAAACCACAGCCGATGCCGCTGCATCCAGTCCCGATTCATGAGGCCGCTCCCAGGTCGAATACCACCTGCCCGTTCTGTACCTGCACGGCAGCGCCTACAGCACTGGCCATCTCGGCCCATGGCGGCGCGGCGCCATCGCCGTCCAGGCGCAGGTGCCAGCGTTGCCCATCGAAACGCACGGCCTGCAGCCGCCAGGCGGGGTGCTGGCGCAGCCAGGCTTGCAAACGTGCCTGCAGGTCTTCGAGTTGCCGCTCGCGCACGTGCTGTTGCAGCTGGCTTTCCCGCAGGCGCTTGAGAGCCTGCGCCGCGTGCCGGGGGCTGGCCTGTTCACCGGTGACCGCCATTACCTGCGCACGCCAGGTCTGCAACTGGCGCCATTGCTGAGTCAGCCACAGGCCGGCCCAAATGCTGGCCAACACCAGGCACGCCGCAAGCAGGCGCAGCTGCGGCCGCGCCACGCCCGGCAGCGAGCGCGGCTGACGGGGTTGATCGAGCAGGCTGGGCAGGTTGTCGAGCGGTGCCAAGGCAGTTGGCCAGATACCGGACATAACCCTCTGGGACAGACCCGACCAAGGTTGCTGAGGCAGCTCGCCCAAGGCAATGGGCCAGGCCAACCACTGCTCCGGCCCGTCCTCCACCAGCCCTTTGCACAGCACTAATTCCGGCGTGCACTGCCACTGCCATGCGCTGCCCGGCTCGGGTGTCGGCAGCAACTGGAACTCGGCCCAGCAGCTTTCCACTTGCAGCCCCCATTCGGCACATTGCTCGCGCCACGGCTCCAGCAATTGCCGCTCCACCGCCACCAAGCGCAATTGCCCCGCCTGACGCGACAGGCAGGCACACAGGATCTCATCCGGGCTCTGCAGCAAGCGGTCTTCCAGCAACAGCGGCCACTCGTCGCGCTTCAGACCCGGTGGCGCCGCCAGCTGAAACAGGCTGCAGCATTCGCCGGGGACGATCAGCGCCACCCGTGCCTGCAGGTCCAGCGGGGGCTTGCCCTGCCCTTGGCGATGGGCGCCAGCCGCTTCGACGAGCAGCCAGTCCCAGACCTCGCCCGGGCGCAGCAACAACCACGGTCGGGCCGGCGCTTGCCTGCGCCATTCAAACTTCATGAACGCCCCCAGGGCAAAACAAAGGTGCAGACATACGGTGCTCCATCACGCTGCAGTTCCAGGCGCACGCCGCGGCCGGGGTGTGCGGGTTGGTCGGAGGGCCAGGGCAGCCAGCGGCCACCCTGGTGGTAAAGCACATTGATCGCGCTGACCTGCGGCAGTTGCTCGCGCAATTCCCAGTGCGGCTCGCTGGCGGCGTAGAGCTCGGCCGAGCTTTCCAGCAGCAGGCGTTGGTCACGCGCATCGAAACGCAGGCGCTGGCGTTGCAGACGCGAACCGCCCTCGGCTTCGGGCAAGGCGGCGGCAGCCACCCACAGCAACTGCTGGCGGTCGGCCTGCCAGTCCAACCAGCGGCTGGCCAGGGGCAGGCGCTGTTCGTACACGCGGCGCAGCACCGGGCTGTCGAAGCGTCGCTCCAGGGCCAGGCAGAACTCCAGCACGCTGGTTTCCTGGGTGTTCACCTGCAACCGCTCGCGCACCTTGAGCCAGCCATTGACCAGCGCCGAGAGCATGACCCCGAGCAGCGCGGTCAGGGCCATGGCCACCATCAGTTCGATCAGGGTCAAACCTGACTGGCGCCGCTTCATGGCTGCTCCAGAAAAACGGTGTATTGCCCGAGTGGCAGGCGCTGGTCGCGGTCGGCATACAACTGCAAGTCGCCACGGCGCAGGTCACGCACACCGGTACGGCGCAGCTGCATCTGCCAATGGCAGGCCTGGCCACCCTGGCTGAGCACACCCTCGACCTGGTTGCTGGCCGGCCAGTATTGCTCGACGGTGAAGCGCGCCTGCAGCTCGCGCGCACACAGCACGCCCAAACGATGCTGCTGCACGTTGTCCTGCACCGCGAGGCGCTGGCGCAGCACCTGGCTGGTGATGACCGCCAGCACGGCGGCTATCGCCAGGGCCACGGTCACTTCCAGCAAGGTGAACCCGCGCTGCCTGCGCGTCATGGCGCCATCGCCACGTGCAACTGGCCGTCGCGGCCCCAGTCCCAGCGCTGGCTGCCGTCGGCCCAGCGCCAGCTCACCGAGCCCGGTTGCGCCCAGCCCTGCGGGGTGAACAGCACACGCGGCTGGGCGCTGGCCGGCCAGTCCGGGCGCAGGCCCTTTGGCCAGTCAGCCGGGGCGCCTGCCTCGACCACCCAGCCATCGCCGTCACGGCGCACGAACTCAGGCCGCTGGCCAGTCCAGCGCAATCCGCGTAGCTGCCCGGCGTGCCGGGCCAGCGCGGCCTGGGTGCGGGTTTCCGTGGCCAGGCGCTGCAACGCCTGATCGACGCTGGACTTGCCGCTGTCGAGCCAGGCCACCGCCATGCTGGTCATGAGCCCTGCGATGGCCAGTACCACGAGCAATTCGAGCAAGCTGAAGCCGCGCTGGCCTGGCATGCGTCAGAGCGCCCAGTTGCCCAGGTCGGCATCCTGGCCTTCGCCACCGGGCACGCCATCGGCACCCAGCGAATACACATCGACCCGCCCATGTTCACCGGGCATGCGGTACTGGTACGGGGTGCCCCAAGGGTCTTCCGGCAGGCGACGCACGTAGCCGTCGCTACGCCAGCTGCGTGGCAGCGGTTCCTGGGTCGGCTTCTTTACCAGGGCGGCCAGGCCCTGTTCGTTGCTGGGGAAGCGCAGGTTGTCCAGGCGATACATGTCCAGCGCCTGCTCCAGGGTCGCCAGGTCGGCCATGACCTTCTGTTTCATGGCCTTGTCCTGGTTGCCCAGCACGCTGGGCGCGACCACGGCGATCAACAGGCCGATGATGAAGATCACCACCATGATCTCCATCAGGGTGAAGCCGCGCTGGCGTTTGCGTCGATGCTGCATGGAAATGCTCCTTGGGTTCACAGTTGCAGGCCCTGGTTGAGTTGCATGATCGGTAACAGCACCGCCAGCACGATGAACAGCACCACGGCCCCCATCACCAGGATCATCAGGGGTTCGAAAAGCGCCATCGCGGTGTCCACCTGGCGGGCGAAGCCGCGCTCCTGGTCGTCGGCCACGCGCTCGAGCATGTCGGCCAGGGTGCCGCTGGCCTCGCCGCTGCCGACCATGTTCACCAGCAGCGGCGGAAACTGCTGGCTGGCATCCAGGGCGCGGTGCAGGCTGGTGCCGCCCTGCACTTGCTGGCGCACCTGCTCCATGGCCAGGCGAATGCGCCGGTTGCCGACGGTCTCGGTGGCCACCTGCAGGGCTTCGAGCAGGGCCACGCCACTGCTGCAGAGGATCGCCAGGCTGCGTGCCAGGCGGGCGCTTTCCAGCACCTGCAGCAGCACGCCGATACGCGGCAGGCGCAGCAACAGTTCATCACGGCGCAGGCACCAGTGCGGCTTGCGCAGCAGCCAGCTACCCAGCACGCCGGAAAGCAGCACCAACCCCAGTAACCACGGGCCGGCATGCACCAGACCCTGGCTCAGGCCAATCAGCAACGAAGTGATCAACGGCAGGCTTTGACCCGCGTGGGCGAACTGCTCGGTGAGTTTGGGCACGACGAAGGTCATCAGGCCAACCACCACCGCCAGCGACACGCCCATCAAAACGCAGGGGTAGATCAGCGCGGTGCGCGCCTTGTGTTGTTGGCGTTGCACCTGTTCGAGGTGATCGGCCAGGCGGGTCAGCACCTGGGCCAGGCGGCCAGAGCGCTCGCCGGCCTCGACCAGCGCGCAATACAAACCGGTGAACGGCGCGCCTTGCCGGGCGAGGCTGCGGGCCAGACCGAGGCCTTCGGCGAGCGAGCCGCGCAGGGCCACCAGCACGGCATGCAGGGCCGGTTCGCGCAGCTGCCGTTCCAGCGTGGCCAAAGCGTCGACCAGGGGGATGCCCGCCCCGGTCAGGGTCGCCAGCTGGCGAGTCAGCTCGCACAGTTGCGCACGGCTCAGGCGCTGACGGCGCAGTTGCCGGCTGCCGGCCTCATGGCGTTGGAGCTGGCGCGGGAACAAGCCTTGCTCGCGCAGCAACTGGCGCGCATGGCGTTCGCTGTCGGCCTGCAGGCTGGCCTTGTGGGTCTTGCCGGCGAGGTCGACGGCCTGGTAGCGGAAGGTCGGCATGGGTCAGCCCTGTACCACGCGCAGCACTTCGGCGAGGCTGGTTTCGCCGCGGGCCAGGCAGTCGCTGGCCATTGCCACCAGGCTTTGCCGGCGCTCGGCCAGGTAGCCCTGCATCGCCAACTCGCTGGCGCCGTCGTACAGCAGGCCGACCAGCCCGGCATCCAGTTCGATGAATTCGTAAAGACCCAATCGCCCGACATAGCCGCTGCCCTGGCACTGCTCGCAGCCGACCGCGTGATAGCTGCTGTGCAACGCCGCCAGCTCTGGCCACAGGGCGCGTTCGGCCGCCTGCAATGGCTGCGCGACGGCGCACTGGCACAGGCGCCGGACCAGGCGCTGGGCCAGCACGCCGCGCAAGCACGAGGCAATCAGGAACGGTTCGATGCCCATGTCGCGCAGACGCGTGACGGCGCCGACCGCGCTATTGGTGTGCAGCGTCGACAGCACCAGGTGGCCAGTGAGGCTGGCTTGCACGGCAATCTGCGCGGTTTCCTGGTCGCGAATTTCACCGAGCATGATCACGTCCGGGTCCTGGCGCAGGATGGCACGCAGGCCGCTGGCGAAGGTCAGCCCGGCACGCGGGTTGATGGCGGTCTGGCCGATGCCGGCGATGGCGTACTCGACCGGGTCTTCGACGGTGAGGATGTTACGGCTGCCGTCATTGAGGCTGTTGAGGCTGGCGTACAGCGTGGTGGTCTTGCCCGAACCGGTCGGGCCGGTGGACAGGACGATACCGTTTGGCCGCGCCAGGCAACTGCGCAGGCCTTGCAACACGGCGGCGGGCATACCGAGGTTGGCAAGCGCCAGCAGGCTGGCCTGTTTGTCTAGCACCCGCATCACCACGCGCTCGCCATGAATGCCGGGCAACGTCGACACTCGCACATCCACCTCCCGGCCGGCCGCGCGCAAGGTGATGCGGCCATCCTGGGGCTGGCGCTTTTCGGCAATGTCCAGCCGGGCCATGACCTTGATCCGCGACACCAGCATCGCGGACAGCGCCCGTGGCGGGCGCAGTACCTCGCGCAGGTGGCCATCAACGCGCAGGCGCACAACCAGACTCTGCTCGAAGGTTTCGATATGGATGTCCGACGCCCGCAAGCGCAACGCCTGGCCGAACAGGCCGTTGATCAGGCGGATCACCGGGGCTTCGTCATCGCTTTCGAGCAGGTCTTCGATGCGCGGCATTTCGCTCATCAGGCTGTCCAGGTCGACCTGTTCGCCAATGCCTTCGATCAGCGCTTCGGTCGCGCCAGCGCCAGCCTCATAAAGCTGGCCAAGACGCTCATCGAACGCCGCAGGCTCCAGGTACTCCAGCGCCAGGGGCCGACCATGCACGCGCAGCAGTTCCTGCAACTGGTCGCTGTCGGCGTCGCGACGCAGCCACAGGCGCCAGCCTTGCTCGGCCGGCGCCATGGCCAGCCCTGCCTGGCGGGCCAGGCGATAGGGCAGCATCACCAGTTGCCACCTTCGAGGCGCGCGCGGCTGGCGGGGAACACCTGCAGCAACGGGGTCCCTTCGGCCAGGTCGGGCAATTGCAACGGCGTGGTCTGCTGCAGGGTGCGGTACTTGTCTTCACTGAGGCCGGCCAGGCTCGGCCCGTCGCGCAGGATGCGTGGGCGGATGAACACCATCAGGTTCTGCTTGGTGTTCTTGCTGGCGTCGGAACGGAACAACCGGCCCAGGTAAGGAATGTCACCGAGCAACGGCACGCGCTGGTCACTGGTGCTGAGCTCGTCGCTGATCAGGCCGCCGAGGATGACCAGGCCATTGTCCTCGACCATGACCTTGGTCTTGATCTCGCGCTTGTTGGTGATCACGTCGCTGGCAGCGCGGGATTCGGCGATTGAAGAAACTTCCTGAACGATGTCCAGGCGCACGCTGTTGTCGACGTTGATCTGTGGCTTGATGCGCAGCTTCACCCCCACTTCCTTGCGCTCGATGGTCTGGTAGGGGTTGGTGTTGTTCTGGGTCACCGAGCCGGTCACGAACGGCACCTCCTGGCCCACCAGGATCGATGCCTCGGCGTTGTCCAGTGTGAGCAGGGTTGGCGTCGACAGCAGGTTGAAGCCGCTCTTGCCCTTGAGTGCGTTGATCAGCATGGCGAAGTTGAAACCGCCGCCGATGTGACCGAAGCCGGCAGTGGCGCCCGTAGTGGAGGACAGCAGCTCGCCGAGTGCCTCGTTGTCACCACTGGCCGCCGCACCTGCGATGTTGGCGATGTTCACGCCGTTGCTGCCAAAGTTGACGATGCCGGCGCCGAACTTCTCATCGGCGAACAGCCACTGCACGCCCAGTTCCTGGGCCTGTATATCGGACACCTCGGCGATGATCGCCTCGACCACCACCTGGGCACGGCGGATGTCCAGCTGTTCGACGATCGAGCGGTAGGCCGCCAGTTCACTGTCGGGGCCGACCATGACCACAGCGTTGGTGCCCTCTTCGTATTCCAGGCGGATGCCCGAGTCGCTGGCAGCCGCCATCACCGGCCGCGCCTTGCCCTCCCCTTCGCCCGCCGCTTCGCCGGGTACAGCGCCTTCCTGGCTGAGGCCACGCAGCACCTTGACCACTTCCGCGGCGTTGGCGTGGCGCAGGTAGATGACCTGGGTGTTGCTGCTGTGCTGGTTGTCGCTGGGGCGGTCGAGCTGGCCGAGCAATGCCCGCACCCGGTCGGTGCTGCCACGGACCAGCAAGGCATTGCTGCGCGGGTCGGCGACCACCTGGGTGCTGTCGGCGCCCTGTTCGCGGGCCAGCAGTCGGGTGAGCAGCTGCGCGGTGTCGGCAGCACTGGCGTGGCGCAATGGCATCACCTGTAGCGGCTCGTCGCTCACCTGGTCGAGCTGGCGCAGCAGGCTGTCGATGCGTTCGAGGTTGCTGCGCCAGTCGGTGACCACCAACAGGTTGGCTGCCGGATACGGCGTGATCACCCCGACCCTGGCGTCGATCAGCGGCTTGAGGATGCCGAGCATCTGCTCGATGGCGGCATTGCGCACGTTGAACACCCGGGTGGCCACGCCGTCGCTGCCTGCACTCGGTTTGCCAGCGGGCTCGACCGGCACCGGCTCCAGGCGCGCGGCCTGGTCGGGGACGATCTTGACGCTGCCGTTGGGCAGGTCGACAGCCGCATAGCCCTGGGCACGCAACTGGGCGAGGAAGATGTCGTAGATGGCATCGGCGTCGTGGCGGTCGACGGTGCGCACGGTGACCTTGCCCTTGACCCGTGGATCGACGATGAAGGTGGTGCCGGTGATGCGCGACACGCTGTCGATGAACTCGCCCAGTTCGGTGTCGACGAAGTTCACCTCGTACAGCGGTGTGCCGTTTTCATCGAAGGTGTCCGGCTCTTGCGCCCAGGCGAGAGACAGGCCCAGGCTCAAGGCTGCGGCCACGCAGTATCTGGCAAACATCATTCATCCTTGCCGCTTGAAGCCGGTCACGGCAGGGCGTGGCGGCCAGGGCAGGCGTTCGCGCCGCCCCTGGTTGTCGAAAATCAGGCCATCGGCATCGATGTCCTGCAATACGATGCCCGGCGCCAGGCGTTGACCGCGGCCGAGGGTGCGAACCTGCTGGCCATAGCGCAGCACCACCACGCTGGCAGACCACGGCAGGGCCTTGAGGCCGCCGAGGTATTGCAACGGCAGGCGGGTGATGGCAATCGCGCCGTCATCGACCGCTGGCTGCCAGTGACCGATCAGCAGGCCAGGTAGCGGTGTGGTGGCGGCCTGCGCCGGGCTGGCCGGTTGCGGCTGGCGGCTCAGTTGCAACACGCACTGGGCGGCCAGCCAGCCGGCCAGGGTCAGCAGGCCGCCAGTCATCAGGCGTGAAGCCCCGCTCACGAAACGGCCTGCCGCGGGTGCCAGCCTGGATGACCCTGCACGTAGCGCACCTCGGGCAATGGCAACGACGCCAATTGCCAATCGTTTTTTTGCCGCGCCAGCCAGGCCTCGACCCGCTGCCACAGCGGCTCGCCCGCCCGGGCTTCGAATTGCAGGCCAAAGGTGCGGCACAAGCCCTGCACCGCGTCGATACCGCTCACGCGCTTGCCTTGCGGGCTGTAGCTGACACGCCAGGCCTGGCCCTGCCAACGCGGCAGGTCCTGGCTGTTGTCGAGCAGCAATGGGTCGCCGAACAGTTGCTCGGCCGCGTTCTCCAGCACTTGTTCAACTTGCCGGGCCGGGGCCTCGACGACGGGAGCCGGGTAGCCACCGGTCAGGCTGATCAGGTGCTCGCGGGTGATCGCCTCGCCTGCCGCCAGGGGGTAGTCGTAGCGCAGGCCCGGCAGCAGCACCGGCAGGCTGCTGTCATCGGCCAAGGCTTGGTGCAGCAGGCGGTCCCAGCTACCGCCACGGGTATCCCGCCGCCACAAGGCCTGGGGCGCACGCGCCAATGGCTGGTCGAGCCACGCCGCGTGGCCGGCCCGTTGCTGGCGCAGCTCACCCTGCAACTGGCTGGCGCGCATCTGCGCAGCAGGCGACAGGTAGCGCTCAAAGGCCGGGAAGAACTGCCCGTCGAACTGCCATTGCCCAGCGACCTGCTGGCAACGCAGACGGAATGCGCCACTGCCACGGCAGCCGGCAAACAGCACCGGCACCCGACGGCCACTGGCCTGGGTGGCTTGAACCGGTACCGGCCACAGGTCCTGGCCACGGGCACAGAGCAGTACATCGGCTTCGACCAGTCGCTCGGCAAGCCAAAGGCCTGGCCCGGTGCCGACATCGGCCATCGCCACCACCAGGTCGGCCTCGCGCCGCGCCTGCTCGAAGGTGGGCAGCAGTGACTGGTACCACTGTTTGAGCGAGCCCTTCTGGTCTTGTGCATAAGGGTCGGTGACACCGACCACGGCGATCCGGGCACCGCCGCGCTCGAACACCTGCAGAGGCTCCAGGCCCAACGATTTGCGCTGCTCGTGTGCCAACCCGGCAGCAAGGGTGACAGCGCCAGACTGGCGGTAGAGCGCCGCGCTGCGCTGGGGCCAGAGCACGCGTTCATCGCTGCTGACCCGCGCCTCGCTGCCCAGCAACTGACTGCCCTGCACGCCGCTTTCGCCCTGTGTGAGGTAGGCCAGGCCGCTACCGTTCCAGCCCTGGCCGTTCTCCAGGGTCAGGCTGTTGCCCGGCCCGGCTTCGTTGCGCAATTGCTCCAGTAGCGCACCCAGCACTGCATAGCCGCCAAGCGTTGCGCCCGCCGCCTGGTTCGCATCGAGCAAGGGTGCCAGTTGCGGATGTGCCAGGCTGGCACTGGCACCGGTCATCCACGGTGCCCGGCCCAGCTGGCTGACCGGGCCCAGGCGCGTGGCTGGCACGACCGGCAAACCGGGCTGGCGCGCATCGAGGGTGTCAGCGACGTACAACAGATCCACACTGGCGCTGCCGCCACGTTGGCCTGGCAATGCAGAACAGGCGCCGAGCAGCGGTGCCAGCGCACCGATACCCATCCAGCTGATCACTTCGCGCCTGTTCACACTGCTTGCCATCGAGCCCGCCGTCCTTATCCGAGTTCCTGTAGGGCTCCGGATGTTGCGGCGTTGGCATGACAGTTTAATGTCAGAAATCCGACGATCATTCCAGATTGATCTGACTTGATTTGTAATAAGAACTTACAGTTTTAAAAACCCGTTAATATTTTTGCCAATGAATCATCACAATAGCGCCCTAAAGTCGCGGTTTTCTCCAACTCAGCCACTACAAGGACACCCTGATGAGTCGAGATACCGGCGATAACCTGGACCGCAACCAGAGCGGCAACCTGCCAATGGCCAGCGTGATGGACGCTTACCTGAGCCGTCGCAGCGTGATGCGCGGCAGCCTGGGCGCCGCCATCGCCATGATTGCCGGTACCGGCCTGACCGGCTGCTTCGACAGTGGCGGCGGCTCTGATGACGCCCCGGCGCCGCAACCGCCAGTGACCGACCCGACCGAACCGGAAGTCCCGAAACTGGCGCTGGGCTTCCAGTCCATCGCCGGCTCGCGCAGCGACGCCTGCGTCGTCGCCGCCGGTTACAGCGCCTACGTGCTGGCGCCTTGGGGCACGCCGCTGAACAGCAACGCCAATCCGTGGAAAGCGGACGGCAGCAACACGTCGACCGACCAGGCCAATGCCATGGGCATGCACCATGACGGCATGCACTTCTTCCCGATCAATGGCAGCTCCGAAGACGGCCTGCTGGCGATCAACTTCGAGTACATCGACACCGCGGCGCTGCACCCCAACGGCCCGACTACCGATGCCAGTGGCAAGCGCCCGGCCGAAGAAGTGCGCAAGGAAATCAACGCCCACGGTGCTGGTGTGGTGCGCCTGCAGAAGGTCAACGGCCGTTGGCAGGTGGTCGACAACGACCCGCTCAACCGCCGCTTCACCACCGCTTCGCGCATGGAGCTGACCGGCCCGCTGCGTGGCACCGACCACGTCAAGACCAAGTACTCGGTCGATGGCACCCATTGCCGCGGCACCAACAACAACTGCGGCAATGGCTACACCCCGTGGGGCACCTACCTGACCTGCGAAGAGAACTGGCCGGGCATCTTCGTCAACAAGGGCACCCGCCCCGAAGACCAGCGCCGCATCGGCGTGGGCACCTCCAGCGGCCAGTACAAGTGGGAAAGCGCTGCCGGTGACAGCAGCGAAGTGGCCGATGAATTCGCCCGTTTCGACGTCACCGTCAAGGGCGCCAGCGCCACCGACGACTACCGCAACGAAGCCAGCACCTACGGTTACATCGTCGAAATCGACCCGTACAACAGCAGCACACTGGCCACCAAGCGCACCGCACTGGGCCGCTTCCGCCACGAAGGCTGCGCCCCTGGCCTGCCGGTCGCTGGCAAGCCGCTGGTGTGGTACATGGGTGACGACTCGAACAACGAGTACCTGTACAAGTGGGTGTCCACCGCCGTGTGGGATGCCGCCGACGCCAACCCGGCCGACCGCCTGGCCACTGGGGCCAAGTACCTGGACCAGGGCAAGCTGTACGTGGCCCGCTTCAATGCCGACGGCACCGGCGTATGGCTGTTGCTGGACGTGAACACCGGCACCTCCGCTGGCAGCACCCTCGGCGCGCTGTACGGAGACCTCGCTGGCATCATCCTCAACACCCGTGGTGCTGCCGATGCCGTGGGCGCCACGCCGATGGACCGCCCGGAGTGGACCACGGTCAACCCGCTCAACGGCGATGTCTACCTGACCCTGACCAACAACAGCGCGCGTACCGCCGACAAGGTCGATGCCGCCAACCCGCGCGGCCCGAACCGCCATGGCCATATCATCCGCTGGCACGACAGCGACGACCAGCTGAGCTTCACCTGGGACATCTTCGTGTTCGGTGCCAACGCAGCCGGCACGGCCGACATCAACCGCTCGGGCCTGACCGAGCTGAACCAGTTCGCCAGCCCCGACGGCATGAGCTTCGATAGCCGTGGCGTGCTGTGGTTCGAGACGGACAATGGTGAGACCACCCTCACCGACTACACCAACGACCAGCTGCTGGCGGTGATCCCCACCGACCTGGTCGATGCCAGCGGCAAGCAGGTGCCGGTCAATGCCCAGAACCAGACGGCCCTGCGCCGCTTCTTCGTCGGGCCGAACGGTTGCGAGGTGACGGGCATTACCTTCACCCCGGACAACAAGACACTGTTCATCAACATCCAGCACCCGGACAACTGGCCGTATACCGACAAGGCGACCGATGCCACCCCAGCAGGCACCACTGTCAGGCCACGGGCTACGACGGTGGTGATCCAGCGGGATGATGGTGGGGAGATTGGTACTGTCTGATTCTGTGCCGGGCAGTCAGTCTTATGCTGGCTGCTCCGGCCCTTTCGCGGGGGCTTTGCCGGTGGGGCGTGTTGACCATGCGCCCTGACATCGAACATGGGGAGTCGGCCGAATTCAACCCACCTGACAATTTTGCCAGTAGATGTTGTCTGCAGGAATAGCGATCATCGGGAAAGTAAGCGAACTAATCAGGACTCCCTGGATGACTCTATTTTTCTATCAGGCTGGTCATTTATCAAGCGACATCGGAGCCCATCAACGGCGTATCGTGCGGGCGGGTGGTATTGCAATTGCTCAGCACGACCTGAATAGCAAGTCAATCCGCCAACTGAGAACAGACAGAATAAATACCGTACTGGGCGAACTCACGAATGCGTCCCAACAAAATTATTCTGCATACGGCTATTGTGTCAATCCCACGTCAACAAGCGCTTTGGCATTTACAGGGCAGAGATATGATGCGCTTTCGGGTTGTTACCCTCTGGGCAACGGTCTTAGAAATTACAATCCAATATTAATGAGATTCACCCAATTTGATGCAGCTTCTCCATTGGGTAGAGGCGGGCTCAACGGATATACCTATTGTTCAGGAGACCCCATCAACAGAGTAGACTGGAATGGCCGCTGGCCATCGCTACCCACTTGGCTGAAGAAACCGATGGACTGGCTATCTGAAAAACTCTTCAGTACTCCATCCGCTCTGGAAGATTCTATTCCGTTGACTAACGTAACATCAGAAACCGATCTACAGCGCAGCCCCGCGAGTACCTCACCCAGAACAAGCCGAGTGTATGAGCCGTCAACCGATTACTCCCCGAGCATAGAAGGTGAGACACATGCCGAAGATTCTGGCTTGAACGCCATGCCTTTGCCGCCCAGCCTTCAAAGCAACAGTCCGCCACTCACGCCCCGTCAAAAAACGATTGTTGCAACGGGGGCCGCAGGGGCTGAATTCATGCTTGCAGCAGCGTCGTATAAGCTAGCTCATTCCATCATGATCCCTACACATCCTAATATTCGACATCACAGAACGCTGCATGAGAATTACTTAGGCCCCATTGCCGGCGCAATCCTATTGACTGGCGGCACAGTGTTAAATTTTTTTGCAGTGAAGGCTTTAGGTAAATATGTTCGCACCAGGCCCAGATGACCCGTCTAAAACAGAGGCTCCCGGCTGCGCACCCGTACTTGTTGCGCCGGCACCCGTGCATGCCACTGCACCACGCCTAAAGCCTCCACCTGAAACTCGCTGCGCATCACCCTGCCCTGCTCCTCGAAAGACAGTTGCAGCAAGTAATGCCCGCTGTTAAGCAACAACCCCTCACTCAACCGCTCAAACGTCTCGTCGTCCACCGCCCCCAACGCCTGGCGCAACGCCGAGGCATCCTCATACCCCGACGCCGGCCGGCCACTGATGATCCGGCTGAGCAAGGAACGCGGGTAACGCCCCTCATACAACGCATCGAGCAATGGCAAGTGCTCCAGTCCCAGTGCGTTGGCATTCAAGCGCCAGCCTGTGGTCTGCGGCAAGGCGCACAGCATCGGATAGCGGCGCTGACGGGAAGCGTCCGGCTCCAGCAGCAGGTTCAGCTCGCTGGTATCGAGCATCGGCTGGTTGGCCGCCAGACGCGGGGGCTGCTGACGCAAGTATTGGGCACTTTCGGCCCCCTGCAGGCGGGCATCGCTGTCACTGTCCAGCCAGTCGGCCAAGGCATCGACCAGACGCTCGGCGGCCATGTCATCACCCAACAGGCGCTTGAGTTGGCGCTCTGCGCGCTCGCCCTCGGCCCCCAGCAGCGTATTCACGTTGAAGCAGGTGTGCAGGTCCTGCACTCGCAATTGCGCCTGCCCGGCGCCGAAATCGTACGTCAGTGGTTGCCCGCGCAGGGCCTGCCAGAACAACGGGCTGAGCCGCCAGGCCGGGTCACGCAGGGCCTGCCCGGCATAGGCCAGGCCGGCCTGCTCCATCGCCCGCACCTGCACCCGCTGGCGCAACAGCTGTACCTCATCCACCTGACGGCGGCCATCCTCCACCAGCCAGGCCATGCCCGCGGCGAGCATGGCAAGCACCACCATCACCATCAGCAGTGCCGCACCCTGCTGTCGCTTGCCGTACATCCGCGTGTCCTTTTCGTCGATGAGGGAGTCAGTCAACACGGGGGTTGTTGCAGTCAGGTTGCAATGCCCTGCAGTCATCCGGGTGTCATCTGCGCGCGGCAGCATTGGCCTTCATTTTCATGACCTTACAGGAGTGGTCGAAATGGGTGGCATCGGAATCTGGCAACTGATGATCGTACTGCTGATCGTGTTTCTGCTGTTTGGCACCAAGCGCCTCAAGGGCCTGGGCAGCGATGTCGGTGAAGCCATCCAGGGCTTTCGCAAATCCATGGGCGGCGATCACGACGCCAACCCCCCAGGTACCGCTCAAGTGCAACAACAGCCACCGGTAACCGCTCAGGCCGCGCAGCAGCCACAAGCGGATCGCCAAGCCTGATGTTCGAGGTAGGTTTCAGCGAACTGTTGCTGGTAGGCGTCGTCGCGCTGCTGGTACTGGGCCCGGAACGCCTGCCGGTTGCAGCGCGCACCCTGGGCCGTGGCCTGGGGCAGGCGCGCCGGGCAATGAACGGCTTGCGTGCGCAGATGGAACGCGAGCTCGACATGCCCAACCTGGACCACGCCCCCTTGCAGCGCCTGGAGCAGGAAATCCGCCAGGGCATCAGGCTCACGGCGGAGCCGGCCAATGACACTGCACCCGCCACCGTCCCTCGGGAGAGTACCCCATGAGCATCGCCCTGGACCCGGCCGCACGCATGCCGTTGACCGACCACCTGCGCGACCTGCGCAAGCGCCTGGTACGCTGTCTGTCGCTGCTGGCCGTGGTGTTTGCCGGGCTGTTCCCCTTCGCCCAGCCGCTATACACCCTGATTTCGCAACCCCTGCGCCGCTTTCTTCCGGAAGGCGCCAGCATGATCGCCACCAGTGTCACCGCGCCGTTTCTCACGCCGTTCAAGCTGACGGCGATGTGCGCGCTGTTCTTTGCCATGCCGCTGTTGCTGCACCAGGCCTGGGGGTTTCTCGCCCCTGGCCTGTACCGCCGCGAGCGGCGCATCGCCCTGCCGTTGCTGGTGTCGAGCATCGTGCTGTTCTATGCCGGAATGGCCTTTGCCTTCTACCTGGTGTTCCCGATGATGTTCGGCTTCTTTGCCAGCGTGACACCGGACGGTGTGGCGATGATGACTGACATCAGCCAATACCTGGACTTCATCCTGGCGCTGTTCCTGGCATTCGGCCTGGCCTTCGAAATCCCGGTGGCGACTTTCATCGTGGTCTGGGTGGGGTTGGCCGATGTCGCCACGTTGCGGCGCAGCCGGCCCTACGTGATTGTCGGCTGCTTTGTGGTGGGGATGATTCTGACGCCGCCGGATGTGTTTTCGCAGACCATGCTGGCAGTGCCGATGTGGATACTGTTCGAGGCTGGTTTGCTGGCGTGCAGCCTCCTCGGAAAGCAGAACAGTCTGGAGTAGGGTTCACCCTATTTCTGCCAGTGCGAACATTCCAGTCGCGTACTCCGACTATGGCCGACTATCACTGGAAGGTATCCCTGATGCCTGTAGGTCCGAGTACTGATCATGCTGTGCACCCCGACACTACTTACGGTGCAACAGCATGTCTGTCCCTATCGATGCTCTGACTCAAGCGTCAGTTGAATGTGTTCATCCTCTCGACCAACTGACGGGCCTGGCAAAGAGCGCTGACCAGCAAAAATTCGCGAGGGTCCTGAAGTCGATTTTCGGCCAAAAAGGCCCCGCTGAAGCTTATGCCAAACTGCACACTGATTTGTGTGACGGTGCGGTGGAACACCCCGTGTACAAAATCGTTAGCGATCCTGCCGTTGCGGCCAGATATGACCGCAGTAGTCGGGTAATGGAGATTGGCGTCTCAGCAGTCGAGCAAGCCTTGAGCCAACCACAGGCCACCGTTTCACTCCTGCTGGCTATATTCGGAGCGTTTGCTCATCACGTTGGCCAGTTGGTAGGTGCCGAGTTGTCCGAGGACGAGCTGGAAAGCGTCAGCCAGAACTATACCAGCACACTGGCGCTCTTCGACCGCATGACAAAAAACGGCACAGTCATCGCAATCATCAACGGCGAAGGTGTTTCGGAAACACTTCTGCTGCAGTTGCAAAATCCCGATCAGGCCGACGAAATCGATGAGCAGCCGATAAAAGAAAAGTCAGTGCCGACGCTGCGCTTTGGGGCGGGGGAAGGGAGCGGCGCTGAAGGGTCTTTCGGCCATGAATCCATTGAAAGAGCCTTGGCAACTGCAGGCTTCACACCGCAACAGCGCAAGGCGATCTACTTTGGAAACTGGCTGCGTGATTACTCGCAACTGTTAGATCCCAAGCTTGTTCGCGCGCCCCATGAAGCCAAGGATTTCCCGCGAAAGTTATCCAGAGCCTCGCTGACGGAAGTTGTGGATCTGTTCGCTTTAAAGGAATTCCATGAACTCCAGGAAACCGATGAAGGCCGCAGAGCCTACACGGTCGACGCAAGCATGCTGGGGGTCTACCGGCCTTCCGAACATATCGACAACCCGCTGACACTCGATGAAGGCAATGACCCACAATCGATCGACCCAGACTTCGAACCTGCGGTCGGGGGCGATCACGCACTGATGGAACTGGACAACGAAAGTTCCACATATCGTTATTTCGAAAGCGCCCAAGCCTACATGTATCAGAAGCTCGTGGACGCATCGGTCGCGGGCCCGACGCCAGAAGGAATGCGATACTTCGGAGAAGGACTACACGTACTGGAAGATCTTTTCGCCCATTCCAATTTTGCCGAACTCAGCCTGCGTAAGATAGGACACGCCGATGTGCTGGTCTGGACGCTGGAGAAAGCATGCAAACACAAATGGCCTTTGGTTACCGGTTTGTTCTCTGGCACCGACGTCCTCGGCAGCGTACTCGAACCGATCGGCAAGTTTCTGTTCCCAGCCGATAGCCTTGCACACGAGCCCACCCAACCGGGTAAACGCAGTGACAAGGAGCGCATGCTGTTGATCTTGCTCAAAGAGCACGAGGACCCTGAATGGCTAGCGGCGTTGCAAGGTTACCTGGAGCTTCGCGATCAGGCCGCTGAACAATCATGGTTCAACGCCTTGGACAAGGCTAGTCATTACGCCAAGCTTCCGGTCAAGGCGGTCAGCCATATGATCGACCTTGTCTTCCAGAAACTGCTGAAATGGGCTGGCGACAGCGTCGATGATCTGCAATTGCTGTTAGGCAAAGATCCGAACATTGACGACATCCATCCAACCCATTCACAACTGGCAAAGGACCACGACACCCACCCGTTTCATGGTTTGTCGGTACTGTTGGCACAGTATGCAGTCGAGGATGTTGGACGTTCGATGTTTCAGTATTGGCAAGGAGACACCGCGAAGGACCCAGCGACGTTGGCGAAGAGCTACTTCACGCATCCCGCTATCGCTGACTGGCAAGACGATATTGTCCAGGCCTGGGCACACACGAACGGGGACAAAATCAGGGAAGGATGTTCGAGCGCAAGCCTTGATGAACAGCGCAGAAGCTACCAGCAAGCCGCCATGGAAAGGCTCGGAAGGCTTGAAAAATCCAACCCTTTATCTGTGATCAACGATCAGGAAACGCTTACAAACCTGTTACCGTTCGGCTGAAGCACAGGCTCAGCCTTATCGACAGCAGCTGCGCACTGCGCTCAGTAACTCAGCAAGCGCCAGACCTCATAGGCCGGCGTCTGGTACGGGTGGCTCTGCTTGAGGGCAGCGACGACCTGGGTGATCAGGTCGTCAGCCACCACCAGCTCCACCTTCCACTCCTCGACCACCTCGACCTGGCCGGTTTGCCCGAGAAACGGCTGGCTGCCGTCCAACGGGCGAAACTGGCCCTGGCCCAGGGTCTGCCAGGCGCAGTGGTCATAGTCGCCGATACGCCCGCCACCGGCGGTGAACACGGCGGCCTTGACCACTTCGACATGGCTGGCCGGGACGAAGAAGGCGAGCTTGTACACGCCTTAGTTCACCCACGCGCGCGCATTGCGGAACATACGCATCAGTGCGGCGTCTTCCTGCCACTCATCCGGGCGCCAGGAGTTCTGCACGGCGCGGAACATACGCTCCGGGTGCGGCATCATGATGGTCACGCGGCCGTCGCGGTTGGTCAGGCCGGTGATACCACGCGGCGAGCCGTTCGGGTTGGCCGGGTAGGCCTCGGTGACCTTGCCGTGGTTGTCGACGTAGCGCAGGGCCACGCAACCGGAAACGTCGGCTGCCAGCAGTGCCTCTTCGCTGGCGAACTCGGCATGGCCTTCACCGTGGGCGATGGCGATCGGCATGCGCGAACCGGCCATGCCCTGCAGGAAGACCGAGTTGGACTTCTGCACCTCGACCATGGCCACGCGCGCCTCGAACTGCTCCGAGCGGTTGCGCACGAAGTGCGGCCAGTGCTCGGTGCCCGGTATCAGCTCATGCAGGTTGGACATCATCTGGCAACCGTTGCACACGCCCAGGGCGAAGCTGTCGCTACGCTCGAAGAAGGCCTGGAAGGCATCGCGGGCGCGGCTGTTGAACAGCGCCGACTTGGCCCAGCCCTCACCAGCACCGAGCACGTCACCGTAGGAGAAACCACCGCAGGCGACCAGGCCCTTGAAGGCTTCGAAGTCGACCCGGCCAGCAAGGATGTCGCTCATGTGCACGTCGATGGCAGCAAAGCCTGCGCGGTCGAAGGCGGCAGCCATCTCGACCTGGCCGTTGACGCCCTGCTCGCGCAGGATCGCCACTTGCGGGCGCACGCCCTTCTTGATGTAGGGCGCGGCAACGTCGTCGTTGACGTCGTAGCCCAGCTTGACCGACAGGCCAGGGTTGTCTTCTTCCAGCAGCAGGTCGAATTCCTGGTCGGCGCAGTCGGCGTTGTCGCGCAGGCGCTGGATCTGGTAGCTGGTTTCGGCCCACTGGCGCTGCAGCATGCGACGGTCGTCGTCGAACAGCACTTCGCCGTTGAGGCTGATGGACACTTCGCCGTTGTTGATCGGCTTGCCGATCACGGCGACGCAGTCGTCCAGGCCTGCGACGCTGAACTGCGCCAGCACGTCCGGGGTCGCGTCCTGGCGAACCTGGATGACCGCACCCAGCTCTTCGTTGAAGAGGATCGCAGCCACATCGGCCTTGCTGTCGGTCAGCGGGTCGAGTTGCAGGTCAAGGCCGCAATGGCCGGCGAAGGCCATTTCCAGCACGGTGGTCAGCAGGCCGCCGTCGGAGCGGTCGTGGTAGGCCAGCAGGTGGCCGTCGGCGTTCAGGCCCTGGATCACGGCGAAGAACGCCTTGAGGTCTTCGGCGTCGTCGACGTCTGGTGCCTGGGCAGCGATCTTGCCGTAGGTCTGGGCCAGGATCGAGGCACCCATGCGGTTCTTGCCGCGACCCAGGTCGATCAGGATCAGGTCGGTCTCGCCCTTGTCCATGCGCAGTTGCGGGGTCAGGGTCTGGCGAATGTCGGTGACCGGGGCGAAGCCGGTGATGATCAGCGACATCGGCGAGGTAACGCTCTTCTCGACGCCCTCTTCGCTCCACTTGGTCTTCATCGACATCGAGTCTTTGCCGACCGGAATGGTGATGCCCAGCTCCGGGCACAGCTCCATGCCGACAGCCTTGACGGTGTCGTACAGGCGCGCGTCTTCACCTGGGTGGCCAGCGGCGGACATCCAGTTGGCCGACAGTTTGATGTCGGACAGCTTTTCAATGCGCGCAGCAGCCAGGTTGGTGATGGTCTCGCCGATTGCCATGCGGCCGGAAGCCGGGGCATCCAGCAGGGCCAGCGGCGTGCGCTCGCCCATGGCCATGGCTTCGCCGGTGTAGACGTCGAAGCTGGTGGCGGTGACAGCACAGTCGGCCACCGGGACCTGCCAGGGGCCGACCATCTGGTCGCGGGCAACCAGGCCGGTGATGGTGCGGTCGCCGATGGTAATCAGGAAGCTCTTGCTGGCCACGGCCGGGTGGCTGAGCACGCGCTGCACGGCAGCGTCCAGGTCCAGCTGGCTCGGGTCGAAATCATCGCCCAGTTCGGCTTCGCGGGTGACCGAGCGGTGCATGCGCGGCGGCTTGCCCAGCAGCACGTCGAGCGGCATGTCCACCGGCGTGTTGCCGAAGTGGCTGTCGGTGACGGTCAGGTGCTGCTCTTCGGTCGCTTCACCGACCACGGCAAACGGGCAACGCTCGCGTTCACAGATGGCCTGGAAGCGCTCGAAATCGACGGCGCTGACGGCCAGCACATAACGCTCTTGCGATTCGTTGCTCCAGATTTCGTGCGGGGCCATGCCCGGCTCGTCGTTGGGCACGTTGCGCAGTTCGAAGCGGCCGCCACGGCCACCGTCGTTGACCAGCTCAGGGAAGGCGTTGGAAATGCCACCGGCCCCCACGTCGTGGATGAAGGCGATCGGGTTCTTGTCGCCCAGTTGCCAGCAGCGGTCGATGACTTCCTGGCAACGGCGCTCCATTTCAGGGTTTTCGCGCTGCACCGAGGCGAAGTCCAGGTCTGCCGAGCTGGCACCGGTGGCCACCGACGAGGCGGCGCCGCCACCCAGGCCGATCAGCATGGCCGGGCCACCGAGCACGATCAGCTTGGCGCCGACGGTGATCTCGCCTTTCTGTACGTGGCTTTCACGGATGTTGCCCATGCCGCCGGCAAGCATGATCGGCTTGTGGTAGCCGCGCACTTCCTCGCCGTGCGGGGTGTCGATGGCCTGCTCGAAGGTACGGAAGTAGCCGGTCAGGGCCGGGCGACCGAACTCGTTGTTGAACGCGGCGCCGCCCAGCGGGCCTTCGATCATGATGTCGAGGGCGTCGACGATGCGCTCAGGCTTGCCGTAGGCCTGCTCCCATGGCTGTTCGAAGCCCGGGATGCGCAGGTTGGACACGGTGAAGCCGGTCAGGCCGGCCTTTGGCTTGGCACCACGGCCGGTCGCGCCTTCGTCGCGGATCTCGCCGCCGGAACCGGTGGAAGCGCCGGAGAACGGGGCGATGGCCGTCGGGTGGTTGTGCGTCTCGACCTTCATCAGGATGTGCACCGGCTCCTGCACCGCACCATACTGGCGGGTTTCAGGGTTCGGGAAGAAGCGGCCGGCAACGCTGCCGACGATCACCGAGGCGTTGTCCTTGTAAGCCGACAATACACCTTCGTTGTGCATCTGATAGGTGTTCTTGATCATGCCGAACAGGCTCTTTTCCTGAGCCTGGCCGTCGATGTCCCAACTGGCGTTGAAGATCTTGTGGCGGCAGTGCTCGGAGTTGGCCTGGGCGAACATCATCAGTTCGATGTCGTTCGGGTTGCGCTTGAGGCCCTGGAAGGCGTTGACCAGGTAGTCGATCTCGTCTTCGGCCAGGGCCAGGCCCAGGTCGATGTTGGCCTGGGCCAGGGCGGCGCGGCCACCGCCGAGGATGTCGACCGAGGTCATCGGCTTGGGCTGGGCGTGGCTGAACAGGTCGGCTGCCTGCTCCAGCTTGGCCAGCACGCGCTGGGTCATGCGGTCGTGCAGTTCGGCGGCGATCAGCCCGGCATCGGCGTCGCTCAGGTCGCCAGCCACGTAGTAGGCGATGCCGCGCTCCAGGCGCTGGATCGACTGCAGGCCGCAATTATGGGCGATGTCGCTGGCCTTGCTGGCCCACGGCGAGATGGTGCCCAGGCGCGGCACGACCAGGAACAGGCGGCCGGTCGGCTCCTGTACCGGCACGCTCGGGCCGTATTTGAGCAGACGGCCCAGCACCTGCTGCTGGTCGGCGGTCAGCTCGCCGTCAACGTCGGCGAAGTGGGCGAATTCGGCATACAAACCAGTAACAGCGGGGACTTTCTGGCTCAGTTGCTCGAGTAACTTACCGTGGCGAAAGGCAGAAAGGGCAGGAGCGCCGCGCAGGATCAACATCGTCGGGACAGCCTCAGGAAGGGGTGTGCTTAGAGGCCGTGCATTCTAGCCTAATTCGATGGCTTTCGGCACCCGCTCTACGCCATGGCTGCCGGGCGGCGGAACCGGACTTCGGGGTCAAATTTCCTAGGGGTTAGCCTAGAGTAATTCTGCGCCTGTGAGATCGAGCGCCAAACATCCAGAGGCAGGCACCTGGTGGCCGTGATGCAATCC